>JBEKJJ010000294.1:0-9364 GCA_050011295.1 Bryobacteraceae bacterium | reverse complement strand
ATTACGAAGTTGACTATTGAGGCCGACAAGATCCTGTTCGAGATCAACGGCGGGATGAAGGGCAAAGGGAGCTGGAAGGATCATATCCAGATTGGTATGGGAGGAACGACCAGTCCCATCTCGTCGGGGCAGAATTCGAATGCTCCAGGCGGCACCAACATTGCGCTGCGATTCAACCAGCCCATTCCACCTTTGAAAGCTGCCGACATCAAGAAGATGCTGGCGCCGGTGCTGGATTTCGAAAAGGAAACAGCGACCGAGAACTACGTGGAGAAACTGCCGGAGCCTATTCAAAATGCCATCAAGGCGAACAAAGCCATCGAGGGCATGGATCGCGAAATGGTGGTGCTGGCGCTGGGAAAACCGCGCCACAAGGAACGCAACACCGACAAGGATGGGACGGAAATCGAAGACTGGATCTACGGCGATCCTCCGGGCAAGATCACGTTCGTGACGTTTGCAAATAGTAAAGTGGTCCGCATCAAGGAAGCCTACGCGGATGTGGGCGGGTCCACGGCGCCGTCGCTGCCGGTGAAGTAGCAGACCCCCGCTGCACGAGAAACCAGAAACTAGAAACGGACTAAGCTATAGGTGTATGCCCATAAAAGTAGGTATCAACGGATTCGGACGCATCGGCCGCAACGTGGTTCGCGCGGCCTTGGATAACCCGAATATTGAATTTGTCGCGGCCAACGATCTTACTGACACGAAGACGCTGGCGCATCTCTTAAAATACGACTCGACTCTTGGCACCCTCCCGGGCGTTGTCAAAGCGGATGGTGATTCTATCCTGGTTAATGGGAAGCGCATCAAGATTTTTGCCATTAAAGATCCCGCCGAGCTTGACTGGAGCTCCCTTGGCGCGCAGATCGTCATCGAGTCCACTGGTAAGTTCACTGAAAAGAAGGATGCCAGCAAGCATCTGCGCGGAACTGTGAAGAAGGTTGTAATTTCGGCACCAGCGAAAGAGGAAGACATCACCATCGTGCTGGGCGTCAACGACAACATGTACGACGCCGCTAAGCACCACGTAATCTCGAACGCCAGTTGCACCACTAATTGTCTGGCGCCGGTGGTGAAGGTGCTGCATGAGAAGTTCGGCATCGAGAAAGGCTCGATGACCACCATTCACAGCTACACCAACGACCAGAACGTGCTCGACTTTCCGCACAAGGATTTGCGACGCGCCCGCGCCGCTGCCTTGAACATGATCCCAACTACAACCGGCGCCGCAAAAGCCATGGGACTGGTGATGCCTGAGATGAAGGGCAAGCTGGACGGCTACTCGATGCGTGTTCCGACGCCCGATGTTTCGGCTGTCGATCTGGTGGTTGTTCTTACCAAGAATGCCACTACTGAAGAGGTCAATAAGGCGCTGGAAGATGCTGCCAACGGGCCGTTGAAAGGCATCCTGGCGTATACCTCTGACCCGAT
Source organism: Bryobacteraceae bacterium (assembly GCA_050011295.1). GTDB lineage: Bacteria > Acidobacteriota > Terriglobia > Bryobacterales > Bryobacteraceae > Palsa-89. Next base: position 7,930 of record JBEKJJ010000294.1, on the reverse strand, counting down.
CGTGTCGACGGATATGCTGCACAATCCGGCGAGTTCGATCGTGGATTCGCTGATGACCAAGGTACTGGCCGGAAATCTGGCGAAAATATTGGCCTGGTACGACAACGAGTGGGGATACTCGATGCGGGTCGTGGATTTGATCGAGTTTTTGGCCAAGAAGGGGTTGTAAAGAACAACCGGTCGCTTACGCTCGCGGTTCGGAAAGACGAGATCGTTGCCGAGCCGCGACCGTGAGGGAGACTGTGCATTTTTCCCTTGAAAGGTTTTCCGCCGCCGCGGCATTCGCTGAGTGAAGACCGTTGGGCCAATCGCGCCCGAGGTCCAAAGGAGACTCATGCAACGGATGCTTACTGGCGGTGTGCTCGCGCTCGCCACTGCTGCGATTTGCTTGGCGCAAACCCATCTATCCGGCCCTTTCACTCACGACAATCTCACGATATTTCTGATTCACGGGGCCGATAAATCCACCAAGAGCCTGCTGACCTTGGACGAAGCCCTTGATCAGCACAAAGTAGTGGTCTATGAGACCCGCAACGTCAACGAGTTGGCGGTCGAGAACGTCTCGAGCGAAGACGTGTTCATCGAATCGGGCGACATCGTCAAAGGCGGTGCGCAGGATCGCACCTTGAAAGACGATCTCATTCTGCCGTCCAAATCCGGCAAGGTCAGCCTGAATTCGTTCTGCGTGGAGCACGGCCGCTGGAGCCGGCGCGGCAATGAAGCGGTGGGGACGTTTGGAGAAGCGCATCAGGCGATCGCCTCCAAGGAGCTTAAAATGGCGGTGAAGATGCAGCAGGACCAGCGCGAGGTCTGGGCGCGCGTGGCGCAGGCTCAGGCGCAGCTCAGCAGCAACCTCCGTACGGATGTGCGCGCCGCGCCGTCACCAACCAGTTTCGCCATGACTCTGGAGGCGCCGGCTGTGCAGCGATCCATCGATGGTTTTCTACAAGATCTAGCCGGGATTATCAACGGCAAGAACGATGTGGTCGGCTATGCCTTTGCGATCGACGGCAAGTTGAACAGCGCCGACGTATATGCGTCACATGAGCTGTTTGCCAAGCTGTGGATGAAGCTGCTGCGCTCGAGCTCCGTGGAAGCCGTGACGTCCCGCGTGGGAAAGAAGTTTGAGCCTGTGCCCGCGAGCGCCGTGAAAACCGCGCTGGCTGACGCGGAATCGGGAAAAGCCTCGGCGATAAATTTGACCGATCGCACCGAAGTGGTGGTAAAGGAAACCGCCCAAAACGTCATGTTTGAAACGCGCGACCGGGGGCAGCATGACGTCTGGATCCATCGGAACTATTTGACGAAGTAACTAATGAGCTGACGAACCGATGTACTGTTCTCCCGCCTCAATCCTCACCGCAAGCCTGTTCTGTTTCGGCGGGAGCGGGCAGGTGGCGTAGGGCGTGAATGCGCAGGGAGGATTGTAGGCCTTGTTGAAATCCAGAAGCACCTTACCGTCTTTCGCCAGTTCAGCGTCGAGAAAACGGCCTGGCGGATAGGTTTCCTTGCCGCTGGTTTCATCGTGAAAGATCAAGAAGAGGTGGTTTTCTTCCACCACTGGATCCAGACGCAATGATTGTCCATTCAGAGTGAACTGAATATAGCCGGGACTCGGCATCTGGTTGGTCTCGCCCAGAACGTTCGGAATGGTGATCAGCTTCGGCTGATCGTATTTGATAAATTTCGCGATTACTCGATAGCCGGCCTTTACTGGAAACCAATGTAGCCCGCTGAACTCGCGGCGGAATTTGCTGTCGACATCCTTGAGCCGGATGGCGTAGCGATCACCCCGATGGATGACCAACATGGTGAGACCGTCCAGCCGCACTTGATCGGGGTTGCCCTCGGTATCCGGCTTCAATTTCGAAGCCGCGCCGGCTGGTTTACCGTCCACGCTGACGGCGACCCCGGAAACTGGCCGGAACATGATTTGTTGCAGCTCGAAATCGAATTCGCCAAGCTTGGCCGGGCCGCGCGGAAGAACAATGTCGCTCGAAGCATCTGAGCCGGCAGTGTTCACGCCGTCCTTGAGCCAGAACAGACCGGCAACGGTTAACCACCCGCCTTCGGCTGTCAGTTCCTGCTCCCGCTGGTGACGCCACTGCTCAACCGCAGTCTGGTAAGGCGTTTGCCCGGCGCACTGCAACGCCATTAGGGCGATTGTCCAAACAAGAAAACGCCGCATCATTGTTGTTCGAGCCTGTTGTTCGACCTTGGCCTCGAACGAGGGTACCAGTTTTCCCGGCGGGCTGTCGAAACAAAGGGCGCGCTTCGGCGTCCTATGACTTGGCGGTATGATATTATTCCGTGCCTTGTTGCCTGCTGATTCTTGTCCTGCTCTCCCCGCGGCTCGTGCTCGCGCTGCTGTTCTTTCTTTCCACCTACCTGTCCGCCCCCTACCGCCACAACCTTCTGCTGCTGGTCCTCGGCTTCATCTTTTTGCCGCTGACCACGCTGGTTTATGCCTGGATGTTTCACCAAGGCATGCCGGTGGAGGGGACCAATGTCCTGTGGCTTTTAATCGCCGCAGTGCTGGATCTGGGGATGGTGGGCGGCGGCTACAAACATCACCGTTCGAACTCCTGATTGGGGCTCGTGGTATAATTCCTCTATCCGCAGCAGTGAACGACTGCTCGTAAACTATTGATTCTACAAGATTAAACATGCTATCAGCGTAATATCCTAAGTTTTCAACGACTTCCACGAATTCGAGTATTAGCTTCGAAAACAGATCATCAAGAAAATCAGCTGTAACGAGGAGAATCCATGAGAAAAGCTCTTTTGGTTGGCGGACTATTGGGGTTGCCGGCAGTAGTAGGTTTGAGCCACGAAGTACCCAAAGCAAATGTGGATCACGACCCCCGATTACGCCGTCTGCAGGAGTTTTTTGGGGAGCGGGATTGCCCGCTGCGTGAGGCGGCGGCCGACTTTTTGATTGCCGCGGACCGGAACGACCTGGATTGGCGGCTGCTGCCCAGCATCTCGATTATCGAATCCAGCGGGGGCAAGGATTATCGGAAAAACAATGTCTTCGGGTGGGACTCCTGCCGGGAGGGCTTTACCTCCGTTCGGGAGGGAATCCAGTTTGTGGCCGCGCAGCTCGCGAATTCCAAACGGTACAAAGACAAAAGTCTGGATAACAAGCTAAGCACGTACAATCCGCTTCCGGATTATCCACAGCGGGTAAAGGCTGTGATGCATGCCCTGGGGGCGAAGGGCCTGCCGCGAATCGCGAGCCTGAACTGACCTCTAACTTCCTTCCATGAAGTGAACGCCCAGGTAGACAGCGCCAAGACGATCACCGAAACCAAAACGATAAGCGTGAAGCGCAGTATCCGTTCGCGGTTAGTGAGCGCCTTGAGTTCATCGTTCTTAATTCGCTCGTCGAGGCTCTCAAACATCCGCACTTCCTAAATTAGTATGGTAATAAACGAGCTATACCGATTATAGGGGTAAATAAATAAATACAAGCAGTGTTTTTGGTTTAAGGGGGAGGGATGCGGCCTAAAGCCCCATCCGGTCCAATTTGCGATATAGGGTTTTCCGCTCAATTCCCAGGATCTTCGCAGCCCTGCTCTTATTGCCTCCGGTGGCTGTGAGAACGCGCCGGATCTGATCGGTTTCCGTATCGGCCAAGGTGTCGCTCGCGATATCGCGCGGCTCGGTGAGCTCGATGGCTTCCCGCACGGCGGGTTCGTCGATCTTTCCGTGGGGAGCGAGAATGGTCAGCCGTTCCAGCATGTGCTGCAACTGGCGGACGTTGCCCGGCCAACTGTAATTCTCGAGAACTTTTAGACCGGACTCCGTGAGCTTGGCCTGCTGTTTATAACGCTCGTTATAGAGGTTGAGAAAATAATGCGCGAGCAGCGGAACATCGCCGCGCCGCTCCACCAATGGCGGCAGAACAACGCGCACTACGTTCAAGCGATACCACAGGTCCTCGCGGAACTTCCCTTCCTCCACCATTTTCTGCAAATCGCGATTGGTTGCCGCGATCACCCGCACGTCCACTTTCTTGCCGCGCGCTGAACCTAGTGGGCGGATTTCCTTTTCTTGCAGGAAGCGCAGCAGGTTGAGCTGGAAGCCGAGCTCCAGATCGCCGATTTCATCCAGGAACACGGTGCCGTTGTTGGCGGCTTCAAACACGCCCATGCGGTCGCGATCGGCGCCGGTGTAGGCGCCTTTGAGCGCGCCGAACAACTCGCTTTCAATCAGCGACGGCGCGATGGAGCCGCAATCCACTGGAACGAACGGCTGACTCGCGCGCGAGCTGTTGTTGTGGACCATGCGGGCGATCATTTCCTTACCCGTTCCGGTTTCGCCCTCGATCAGAACCGTCGCGTTGGTAGGCGCCACCAGCGAGATGGTTTTATAAATCTCGATCATCCTAGCCGAGCTGCCGATCATTTCGCTTTGCGGCAGGTCGTCGACTTCGGATTCTTTCTCCTCTTCGGTGTCGGCGATGGAAGCTTCGGCGCGCTTCACGGTGTCCAGCATGCGGTCCAACTCAAACGGCTTGGCGATATAATCGAACGCTCCGCCCTGCGTGGCCTTCATGACCGTCTCGATGGTGCCGCGCGCGGTCATCAAAATCACGGCGCATTTGGGATTTTTCTGGCGCGCGGTGGCCAGGACGTCTAAACCGGTGCGCTCATCCAGATAAATATCCGTAATCACGATGGGATAAGCATCGTCGCGCAAACGTTCCAAGGCCTCGCGCGTGGTTGATACTGCGTCTACCGCATATCCCTCCAGCTCGAGGAATGTCGTAATCGTACTTCTTACAGAGTTGTCGTCTTCCACCACTAACAGGCGTTGCACGGTTAAAAGCTCGGTTTCTGGTTTCTCGTTTCTGGTTTCTGGTTGGCGCTGAACCAGCAACCAGAAACTAAAAACCTCTTACTTCTAGACTGACACACTGTTGGGTTGCGACGCACGGGAGTGGGCTGGGAGAACCACCGTGAAACGGGATCCTTTGCCGGGCTGGCTGGTTACTTCCATTTTTCCGCCGTGATGCTGGACGATCTGCTCCACGATGGAAAGTCCAATGCCGGTTCCCTTTTCGCCGGACGCCTCGGCGCGCTTGGTGCGGTAGAATTTTTGGAAAATCTGGCGTAATTCTTTGGCGTCCATGCCAATTCCCTGGTCTTCGACGGAGAGACGCAGGCGATCGCCTTCGGTGCGGCACGCTACCGTAACTTCCGTGCCGGGCCCCGAGTATTTTACTGCATTGGTCATCAGATTATAAATGGCGTATTCCATGAGTTCGCGATCGCCTTCGAGGATTCCCGCCAGTTCTCCAGTTGATACTCGGATATTTTTGCGTTCGCCGAGCGGCCGCACGCGCTGAAGACAAGCTTCCACCAGTTCCTTGGCGGTGAATTGCTCGTGCTTCAGCTCCATTTGGCCGTCGGAGAGGCGCTCGACATCCAGAAAAGTCTGGATCATACGCGCCAGACGTTTGGATTCCTGGTTGATCATGTCCGTCATCTGTTTGCGCTTTTCTTCGCTGAGGTTATAGCGGCCCATCAGTTCGCTCGATCCCTGGATGGCGGTGAGCGGAGTGCGCATTTCGTGCGTGACGAAGTGGATGGCTTGCTGGTAGCGTTTGCGTTCCGTCTCGGACGTGCGTAACGCTCGCCGGACTACAAAGTGTTGGTAACTGGCGGCGGCGGCCACCGTCAGCCAGGCGCACGCCATGGGCGCAAGGTAGGGAAACACGATGCCTTGGCGGAACAGAAGGAAGGGCGTGACATGCGCTGCTATCAGCAAGGCTCCGGCTGATAGGTAGGCCGGCCAGCCGTTGAGCAGGGCGAAGATGAGTCCCGCTAGAACGCCGGCCAGCAGACAGAATTCGATCACAGACAAGTTGGAGGCGTCGATCAGAAATTGGCCGCGCTCCAAGGTCTCAAAGAGCTGAGCGTGAACTTCAACTCCTGGTATCCTGCCGATCCCGTAGGGAGTGGCCACGCGATCGTACGTGGCCGTATCGGAGGTCACGCCAACGAAAACTGTTTGGCCGGTGAATCTGGCTGCTTCTTCGGGATGATCCTTGAGCTGCTTTATCGAGGTCTTCGGAATGAAGTGTTGGTCCGGGGAATAAAGAACGCGCAGCGGACGATTTCCTTCGTTCGTTCTAGCGGCTGGTATTGTTTCGTTTCCAATTTGAATGTCTTCGGGAGACTCGATTATGGGCTGTCCTTTCGCCAGCCGAAATGCCTCGAGCGCCAAAGCCCAGTGCCTTTCCCGCGCGCTGCGCCGCTCGAGCGGAATCTGCCGCGTCACGCCGTCGTTCGAATGTTGATCGGCGGTATCGTGTCCTACTGCAGCCGCCCAGCGCGCGAACATCGGCAGCGGATTTTCCCAGCCCTGACTCGCCGGATGCGCTACCAATACCAGATTCTTAGTTGCTTGCATGGCGTGTTCCAGAGGAACATCCTCGGACGGAACTGTTTTATCCGCGAGAACCATGTCGATGCCAACTACAGCCGGATGCGCGGCCGCAAGCAGTTCCAAGCCCGTCGCCAGAATGGTGCGGTCTGCCCGAACGCCGCCCATTGCGGCGTAAGTAGCATCGTCAATCGCCAGAATAATGCAATGCGGTTTTGTGACTGGAGGGGGAAAAAGGCGGAACATCCAGTCGTACGCGGAATCGTCGATTTGTTTGGCCAGCGAGGTCGATCCGGAGACGAACCCAATCACCAGACTGGCGGCTACAATGCCGGCGTAGCCGAGCGTCCGCTTATTTAGCGACGGCCTTTTCAATCGCGTCAGGCTCCCTGGGTAGCGCCGCGCTGAGCAGCTTGGCGCCGTTCTCCGTCACCAGTATGACGTCTTCAATGCGTACGCCGATGTTCTCTTCCGGAATATAAATTCCGGGCTCGATAGTGACCACCATCCCAGCTTCCAGCGGTCCGTCCACGCTGGCATCGTGAACCTGCAAACCCACCTGGTGGCCGATACCGTGGATGAAATATTTGCCGAGCGGTTCGCCGTGCAAATCCTTGCCGTGGGCATCCATGTAATCCTTGGCGATCTTGGTCAAGCTATCGGTGGGGCCGGACAATCGGATACCTGGCTTCGCTGCGGCGATGGCGGCATTTTGCGCGCCGAGAACAATTTCATAAATCTCGCGCTGGCGCCGGCTGAACTTGCCGCTGACGGGCGCCGTGCGCGTAATGTCGGACGCGTAGCCGTCGCATTGGGCGGCCGAATCGATCACTATAACTTCGCCCTGGTCCACGCGCCTGTGGTTGGCGGAATAGTGCAGGACGGTGGAATTCGGACCTGAGCCGACGATGGGCGCATACGACACGCCCTCGCAGCCATTCTCAAGAAACGTATTCACCAGCGTGGCTTCGAGCTGATATTCGTACAATCCGGACGCCATGCGTTTCCAGGCCGCACGGTGTGCTTCCAGGCTGACATCGGTAGCGTGTTGGATGGCCGCCAGCTCAGCCGCCGACTTCTTCATCCGCAATTTCGCGATGAGCGGCGCGGCATCCGAAATATCGCGGAATGGATAGAGCGTCTTCAGCTTGTCGGTGAAGGGTGTGTTCGCAAGTGCGTATACTTTTTCGTTCGTGCTGAGGGCTTGGTCAAGCTCCTCTTCGAATTTTTCGATCGGGAAAACTTCTTCGAAGCCAGTGACGGCGTGGACGTCGGAGTCTTCGGCTGAGGAGCGCTTGCCCATGTAATGTTCCCGGCGCTCGTTGTGATGCGGCAGAAACAGGATCTCGCGCGAGGGCGTGATCAGCAGGCGCCCGTCCGGATCGGACAAGCCCGTCAGGTAGTAAAAATTCGGTTCCTGATCGACGCGGAAAACTTCGTCGCGCCCCTCGGTGCGGGCGGTCAGGAGGACGACGCCATCCAATGATTTGCGTAGATTCGCCCGGCGCGTTCGAAATTCGTCGAGTGGCATTTTGGC
>JBEKJJ010000293.1:0-9415 GCA_050011295.1 Bryobacteraceae bacterium | reverse complement strand
GCTGTTGACCTGCGGCGTGCTCTCAGCGCAGAACCAAGATCATCGCGTTAAGAATATTGTTCTGGTTCACGGGGCCTGGGCGGACGGTTCGGGCTGGAAAGGCGTCTACAACATTCTTGTCACAGATGGCTTCAACGTCAGCATCGTCCAAGAGCCGGAGACGTCCTTCCAAGATGATGTGGCCGCGGTGAAGCGGATCCTCGCACTGCAAGACGGACCGAGCATCCTTGTCGCCCACAGCTATGGGGGATCCGTGATTACGGAAGCAGGCACGGATCCATCAGTTGTCGGATTGGTTTACGTGGCAGCGCACATGCCAGACGCCGGGGAAAACGAAGGAGACGACGGGAAGCGCTTCCCGAGTGATCTCGCCAAGTCTGGTGCGTTAAAGAAGACCGCAGACGGTTTCACGTACCTCGACCCCGCGCAGTTTCATGAGTACTTTGCAGCCGATCTTTCGGCGGAGCAGGCAGCTTTCATGGCGCGCTCGCAGGTGTTCAACTTTGCGGACAATTTCTCAGCGACAATCACTTCGGCTGCCTGGAGAACCAAGCCGAGCTGGATGATCGTGTCAGGAAGCGATCGAACCATCAACCCTGACTTGGAGCGTTGGTATGCCAAGCGGGCCGGGAGCCACACAATCGAAGTCGCGGGTGCCAGCCATTGCGTCTATGTGTCGCATCCCAAGCAAGTTGCAGATGTAATCGAGAGCGCAGTACGTGCAGTCTCGAAGTAGCTCGGACTCCGCAAGGAGCTCTCTAAACCAACACGAACGATCATTCTTTCTACGACCGTCGTTCACGAACCGAACCGCGAGGACATTATGACAGACAAAAAGAAGGATACCGAAGGAACAGATCAGGACAAGTCAGAAGAAACGGCAATGGATCGGAAGCTGGACCAGATCGCAAACGAAGCTGCCAGGAAGGGCATCGAATCCGAACAGCGCTTTGATGAAGAACACAGCATTTTTACGAAATGACCGCTCGTCGCCATCGTCACCTGACGGTTGATCGTTAAGAAACGGTACACAGGATTCGGGAAGGAGGAAGGACATCCCAAGCTGACCTGGCTCGTTCAGACGACCGGATAAAGTGCATCTCACAGTTGCTGAGATCCCTATACCCAGAGAGACCAAGTGTGAACAGGTGGATGCATAGCGCAAATGCGGAGGGATTAACGTGAGATTACTCGGTATTCGGTCATCACCGAGAGGCGAATCTTTCGATTCGATCGCCCATACCAAACCATTCATCGAGGCGAATGCGAATCCGACAACACCTCGATAGTTGTGGATATGTCGCAGAGCTACAGTTGCGCCGGGATATGTTTGGCGGCAGCTATAAGACCCGTGGAGTACTAAGCAGGAGGCATCGTGGATAGAAGAGGATGTGTTGTTCAAAGTGCATTTGTTCGATATTCGGATTCGGTGGAGACCTTACAGGCCGGGGAGGCCGAGACGATCGACCAAATTACGGCGACATTGTTGAATATTGCAAAGAAGGTTGGCGAGCGTCAGCGACACACGGTACGTGGCGTCCACGCGAAGAGCCACGGCTTGCTGAAAGCCGAAGTTGTTGTTTCTCCCGACCTTCAGGAAGAACTACGACAAGGCTTGTTCGCACACGCAGGAAGCTATGGAGCGGTCATGCGCTTCTCGACTAATCCCGGCGATATACTCTCCGACCATATCTCGACTCCACGCGGTCTCGCAATCAAGGTCATCGGTGTGGAGGGAGAGATGCTCCCGAACCACGCAAGCCAAGTGACCCAGGACTTCATTTTCAATAATGCCAGTACCTTTCACTCCGCGACAGCAAAGGACTTCTTGAAAAGCATCACGTTACTTGATAGGCATGCCGACGATTCCGAGGCACTGAAGCAGGTCGTTAGTTCGGTCGCGCAGACTGCAGAAGAAGTCCTCGAGTTGGCGGGAGAGAAATCCGCTTTCCTCAAAGGGTTTGGCCATCCTCCCACCCATCCTCTTGGAGAGACATACCATACGGCGGCGCCTCTGCGCTTCGGGGACTACTTCGGAAAACTACATCTAGTCCCCGTATCGAGCAATCTCACTGCTTTGCGAGGCAAATCCGTCGATCACCCAGACTCCTGGAATTGCGTGAAGGACAGCATAGTTGCGTTTTTCAAAACCGAAACGGCCGTCTGGGATCTACGCGTTCAGCTTTGTACCGATCTAACCCAGATGCCAGTTGAAGACGCCTCGGTTGAATGGGACGAACATCTTAGCCCCTCGTTAACCATTGCAAGGGTCGCTGTCCAACCTCAAAATGCATATTCGGATCTCCGCCGAGTATGGGTTGACGAGCAGCTCAGCTTCAACCCTTGGCATAGCCTGGCCGCGCATCGCCCCCTCGGCAACATCATGCGCGCTCGGTTTAAGGCATACGAAGCGTCCAGTCAATTTCGCCATAGCGCAGAGGGACGCCAGATGATTGAGCCACGATCTATCGAAGAGATGCCAGATTAGGAGTTCGCTGGATTCGTTGCAATCTACCTGAAGCGTTGTAGTGGCCTGGTACAAGCTGAGTCCGAGCGGCAGTGCGGAACTGATGGGAGAACGATCGTTCCATTGTGCGTGCACGGCAATCCGCTCTTGACTACTGAGTTTCATGCACCGCTCGCGATCAGAGACATGCTGATCAACGTTCAATCTTCTGATTTTGTTTGAAAGTTCATTGGAGACGAGATCATGTGCCATAAGCACGTCGCAACAGCTGTTTATGAAGCGGGGCTAATGGCCGCAATCTCCATCTTCTGGACCGCGACTGTAATTGCTCAACCCATTCATCCACCCGCTCCTGCGATTGTTCCTTCTGCCGCCGCTGCCGAAGCTGGATCGGGGCCACAGACGTTGTCCGCTTTTGCCTTGCCGAATCCTGATGCGGACGAAACAGCACACATCTTTGGGCTGGATTCCAAATTGCAACGGCTTTCTACTCTCCGATCTGAGCGGCCCAGCGACGTACCCACAACTCTTGAGGAGTTGTCTGCTCGTCAGGAACTACTCGAATCAGTTCAAGCATCGTTCCTGGATGTCGACAGCGTACTTGCAGAGTTGGCGAACGAACAAAGCGATTTAAGTTCCATCAGAGCTGCTCTTCAGAACCGTCGCGACAAGACCGTGAACCGCCTAACCACGGCGGCTCTGCTCACCGGTTCGGGATTGGGCGCAGGAGTTAGCGCAACACAATTCAGCAGCCTCGGCAGCACAACGCAGGACGTGGGGGATGCAATCGGAATCGGTAGCGGGGCCGCTTCAACGATACTCTCCATTCTGGCTGCTCGTGCCCAAAAGGGTCCAAGTGTCAGGATCGAGGAAACTCCAAACATGCTTGCGCCTTTATTGGGTGGTGTCCCAGTCGGGAACACATATTATCCCCCGGAGGTGCTGCAATACTTGCAAAGCCCGCCAATGGGGAAAGACCCTAGTCGGGGCACACGCCTGGAGCAGCTGATGGCGGAGTGGGATAAGGCCGGCCGGCTGAGCGCGGCCGATCCGGCAACGCGGAGGCGGCAAATAGCGGCTCTTACTGCGAGCGACGATCCAACAGTCAAACTGACAATCGATCAGCTTACCGACAGAATCGCAATGCTCGGAGACGTTCGGGGACGCGTGTCTCTCATGAAGCGTGACCTAGCTAACATCATGCGCTCCTACTCGGCACTCGAGCGAGAGCAGAAATGAACAGTACATCGCGTATGTGACCTCTAAAGCTGCAGCCACCATGGCCTGATTCCGACGACAAAAGCGGGTCAATTGCGTATTTGTTTGCAAAGACACAAAGGGAATCTGAATGACCAAGGATAGAAACATGCAGAGCGACAGACAAGGGGCCACGGCACCTATGGAAAAACGAGACGGGATAGAGACAAGGTCTCAGCTGGAAACCTGCAGCCGCACAGTCGCCCAAGGAGTCGAACTGGCGGTCGCGTGCCTCATCAGCTATGCGTTGATTACGCAACTTCTCGCTCGCGCGTACTCGGTATCCCGAGAAGACGACCTTCTTGGCGGGATGTGGGCCGTTATCGCAACGGTTTTTGTCTATCGCGAAAGCTACCAGAAGAGCATGAGAGCCGCCTTATCACGGATGTCGGCAACCGTTCTAAGCTTCGCGCTTTGTCTGATATATCTTCTGATTCTCCCCTTCCATCCGGTGGGCATGGCGGCTTTGATTGGAATTGGTGCTGTGATTCTGATTCTGGTTGACCGGGCCGAGGATGTTATCACGGCCGGCATCACAACCGCGGTTCTGATGGTCATGGCAGGCATAGCTCCGCAGCACGCCTGGACGGAGCCAATATTGCGGCTCGTTGACACAAATATAGGGATAGCAGTAGGGATTGCGGCTGCGTGGGCAGGCATGAAACTCGGATCTCAAACCCACAGGCGCAGCCCGGCGACTGCGACCTAATCTTGATGCCGACTGGCTTGGCAATTGACAGGCGAGTCGCTCCACGCGATCGGCGAAATGTTTTTTTGAGGTCAGCACCTTGGGAGATGACGAAATCGAGTAAATGCAGCCCGGTTAAAGAGATGATGGCGAAGATCTTGTTCCAGTGACCACAAGACGAACGTTCTCGCGATGGCATTGATGTGTGCGGGCCAAAAGCGGATGTGAAGCAAAAGGAGTAGCAAATGAGTGAGCAGACACAACAGCAGCGGCCGATCTCCTGGACGACTCGTCGTGATGAGAAGGCGCGACGTATGCAGATGGTCGAGCCTTGGTTGAAGGGGCCAGTGTTAGCACAAGAAAAGATCGTCGAAGCCCTTGAATCGGTCATAGTACCGGGTGACCGAATCGTGATGGAGGGTGACAACCAGAAGCAAGCCGATTTCCTGTCGCGTTCTCTGGTCCAGGTCAGTGCGAAGAAGATTCACGACCTACACCTCATCATCTCAAGCATCAGCCGACCCGAGCATCTCACACTCTTTGAGCTCGGTCTCGCAAAAAAGGTAGACTTCGCGTTCGCCGGACCCCAGAGTCTTCGAGTGGCTCAGCTTCTGGAGGATGGCGTCCTCGAGATCGGTGCAATTCACACTTATGTTGAGCTTTATGCCCGACTACTCGTTGACCTTATCCCTAACGTTGTATTGGTTTGCGCCGAACAGGCTGACCACGAAGGAAATTTGTTCACCGGCCCAAACACGGAAGACACGCCTGTAATTGTGGAGGCCGCAGCCTTTCACGATGCGATTGTCATCGTGCAGGTGAACCAAATCGTTGATAAGCTTCCGCGCGTCGATATTCCAGCATCCTGGGTGGACATTGTCGTGGAAGCCGACAAACCCTTCGAAGTGGAGCCGCTCTTTACCCGCGACCCTCGCCACATTACCGAGCTTCAAATTCTTACTGGAATGATGGTCATTCGTGGGGTCTATGAACGGCATCAGGTCCAGTCGCTTAACCATGGAATTGGCTTCGATACGGCCGCGATCGAGCTCTTGTTGCCGACTTATGGAGAGTCTCTGGGACTGCGGGGGAAAATTTGCAAGCACTTTGCTCTCAATCCTCATCCCACGCTTATACCGGCCATCGAGAGCGGCTGGGTCCAGAGCGTCCACTCGTTTGGCAGCGAGGTGGGCATGGAGGACTATATTCGCGCCAGACCCGATATCTTCTTTAATGGCCGCGACGGAAGTCTCCGCTCCAATCGTGTGTTGTGCCAACTTGCTGGGCAGTACGCAGTCGACGCCTTTATCGGTGCAACCCTGCAGATGGATGGCGATGCCAATTCATCTACCGTAACAACGGGCCGTCTGGCCGGATTCGGCGGCGCGCCGAATATGGGACACGACCCTCACGGGCGTCGCCATTCGACACCTGCGTGGCTCGACCTCAAAACAGACCCAAGCCCCAACGCTCGTGGCAGGAAGCTTGTCGTCCAGACCATCGAGACCTTCTCCAAGGGTGGAGTTCCTGCCTTCGTCGAAACCCTGGATGCGGTTGAAGTGGGAAAGAAGGCCGGCATGCCCATCACGCCGATCATGATCTACGGCGATGATGTCAGCCATGTCGTGACTGAGGAGGGGATCGCTTACCTTTATAAAACGGAAGGGATCGAGGAACAGCGTCGTGCGCTGGCAGCCGTCGCCGGTGTTAGTCCCATTGGTCTGAAGGCAAAACCCGCCGAGACGGCAGAACTTCGCCGCAAAGGGATCGTTGCATACCCAGAAGATATCGGTGTGCAGCGGCTCCAGGCGAATCGCTCCCTCCTCGCGGCCCGCAGCATGGAAGACCTGGTCGCCTGGTCCGGTGGTCTCTATCAACCTCCCGCGAAGTTCAGGAGCTGGTAATGGCAATTATGCTTCCAATTTTTCGACAGGTCGCACCTATTCGAAGCGTGCTCGACGCCGGGCAACTCGCGGAGCTGGCTCGGCAGGCCCTGGTGGCTGAGGTGGAGCTCACTCCGAAGCCAGGCTTGGTGGATCGCAGAGGAGCCGGAGCGCACTCCGATCTTTCGCTGGATCTCATGCGGCAATCTGCCGCGGCAATCGCTCCCTACTTCGAGGCCATGGGAGACTCCGCGCAATCCATGCCGTTCGACCGGGGATTGCGCACCGAGGTTGCCGCAATCGGAAGAGCTGCCGAATCAGCGATGCTTCAGGCAACGAATGGAAGCAACGCGCATAAAGGAGCGATCTGGATCCTGGGTCTCTTAGTGACAGCAGCAAGCCGGGGAATCGATCTGAATCCGGCGGCGATCGCAGAAGATGCCGCCTTTTTGGCACGACTGCCGGATCGAGCTCAACCTCAACTTTTATCGCACGGCGAGATGGTGCGGGCCCGCTATGGGGCGACCGGAGCACGCGGTGAAGCCTTTGCCGGCTTCCCCCATGTGCTGCACGTCGGCCTTCCCACTCTGCGTGCGGAAAGAAATAGAGCCCGCACTGAAACCAATAGTCGATTGTGGGCGCTTCTCAACATCATGGCTCGCCTCGAAGATACCTGCGTTCTTTATCGTGGCGGGGCGGAGGGCCTGGTGATCGTTCAGAAGGGGGCCTCGGACGCCCTCCTCGCTGGTGGTCCGGGAAGTGTTGCGGGAGAACTGGCGATGCTTCGGCTCGATCAGGAGCTATTGATCAGGAACATTTCTCCAGGGGGTGCTGCGGATCTTCTGGCCGCCACTCTTTTTCTGGACGCCTTGGAACAAGGTCAAAATGCAATCGAAGACAACAGTCTTTCGGAGGAAGTCAGATATGGAACAGATTGAGTTCGACTATCCGGCGGCGAAGCGCAGCATCGCGAAGAGAGCTCATATAGGGGTCGTAGGCTCTGGCGATATGGAAGTTCTTATGGAGCCTACACAAAGCGAAGGTGCACACGTTTCGATCACAACCAGCGTAGACGGCTTCCAGAGTACCTGGAAGGCTGTATTCGATCGCTTCTTCTCAAAGTTCGACGGAGCGGTGCGCGTCCAGATCAATGATGCTGGCGCAACTCCAGGAAGCGTCATGCTTCGGCTGGAACAGGCAGTGGAGGTGATTAACCAATGAGCCAGACAAGTATCATTCCGGAATTCGTAAGGCGTCAAAGCTTTATCGAGCTTGACGGGCGTAAGCGGGCCCAGAGCCTGTTCGATGAGGGAGCCTGGAAGGAACTGGTTGGTCCCTTTGACAGGATGGAGTCTCCCTGGCTGCCTCTGCAAGGTGTCGCTCCCCAGTTTGACGATGGTTGCATCGTGATCAAGGGCAAAATCGGCGGCATGGCTGCCGTGGCAATCGCTCTCGAAGGGGCTTTTCAAGGCGGCAGTATCGGAGAGGTCTCCGGTGCAAAGATGACCGCGGCACTTGATCTCGCGACGAAGGATTCCCAGACCGGCAAAAGGACCGCCGCCATTCTTCTGCTCGAAACAGGTGGCGTCCGTCTACAGGAAGCCAATCTTGGATTAGCGGCCGTCGCCGAAGTGATTTCGTCCGTGCTCGCCCTGCGCCCACATGCTCCAGTAATCACCTTGATTGCCGGCACGGTCGGCTGCTTTGGGGGCATGTCTCTTGCTGCCGGAGTATCGAGCTACGTTGTGATGACCCGCGAAGCCCGGCTCGGTCTCAACGGACCCGAAGTCATCGAACAGGAATCGGGTATCGATGAATTCGATTCCTCGGATCGCGCGCTCATCTGGGCTATTCACGGCGGCGAGCAGCGCGTTGGAATGGGCCTGGCCGACGCCCTCGTCGAAGATGACGCCGGGAAGATCAAAGCAACCATTCGTGGATATGTCCAGGCGGATCTTCCCCTCGAATACAGAAGTCAACAGGTGGAGCTTTACCGTGATCGAATCGCTGCTCTGGATACGTCGGAGCAGATCGATCCAATGAGCTTGCGCCAGAAGTGGAGCAACAAAACAACGGGAGGGTTGCAATGAGTGAACACGTCGGACTGCGTGGAAGGGCATGGTTCGAGGCGCTGACGGGAATCAAGCAACCGTCGACCGGGGATCCCGGTACCGTTCTGGCCTCTGAGGCTCAGATCGGCGATGAGACCGCATTGTTCCTGTGTGTCGTACCCAATCCGTCCAGCCGCTTTCCGTGCGTGCGTGATGGTCAAGTGGGCCTCGAGGAAGCGTTCACCCTGGCGCATCACTTGCGTCGGGTCATCGCTCAAGATCGTGAAAAGCCAAAAGCAACGAAGCGCCCTGTGGTCGCGATCGTCGATGTCAAAAGCCAAGCGTACGGACGCCGCGAGGAGACGGCCGGGATATTCTTCGCTGCGGCAGCGTCGTCCGACGCTTATGCATCGGCACGCATGGCAGGACACCCGGTGATCTCGCTTGTCGCAGGACAAGCTTTCTCCGGCGGATTTCTTACGCACGGGTATCAAGCGAATCGGATTCTGGCCTTCGATGATTCTGGCATTGTGATTCACGCGATGCACAAGGAAGCGGCAGCGAGAATCACGCGTCGCTCTGTTGCCGAACTCGAAGAGCTTGGGCATGAGATTGCTCCCATGTCGTATGACGTCCGCGACTATGCGAAGCTTGGACTGCTCTACAAACTGCTTCATGTAGATGACCCGCAGCATCCCACAACCGCAGATATCGAAGCTATCCGGCACGATCTGATCGATGCCATTCAGGATGCGCGCCGCGGGGCAACCGACCTCAGCAACCGTCTTCAGTCCGATGCTGCGAAGCAGACAAGAAAAGCCGGAATCGCTGTTCGCGCCGCGCTCGAAGCACAATGGCAAAACACATAAGGAGCGGCGTTGACGAAGATACTGCTTGACACACTCATCCCGATATTCGCCGGCCTGCTTCTCGGATATGTCGCGGGTCGGCGCGGCACGATGGACAATCGGAATGTTCGCGATCTGATCGTGCTGGTGATGGACTTCGCCATTCCCTGCGCTCTGTTTTCAACGATAATCGGATCGTCGCGAACTAGCCTGTTGCAACA
>JBEKJJ010000292.1:0-9423 GCA_050011295.1 Bryobacteraceae bacterium | reverse complement strand
TGGTGTGAAGTGCGAGATCTTCGCGGGCTTGCTGGAAAGCGTAGAGGATGGGGGCGATGAGCGGGTGGACGCCGGGGATGGGTCCGCGCAGCCAGGGTTCGGGATGGTTTTCCATGGCTCCTCACCAGATGGCGCGAATCGGGTACTGAGAAATCAAGGGATCGGGCGTCAGCAGTGCCATTCCGTTCACGACCGCCTGGCAGACGAGCATTCTATCGAAGGGATCGCGATGCAGGTTGGGTATTCGCGGTAAATAGAGAGCTTCTTCTTCGCTAATGGGGAGTGCCGCAATTCCGTGGCGTTCGCGCAGAGTGATGATGTAGTCGGCTGGTGGGCCGGGCAAGGGGAGCCGGCCCAGCGAGTGTTTGACTGCGATTTCCCATGCGGAGACTGCGCTTAGAAAGACTTCGTTCGCGGGATCGCGGAACAGTTGAGCCGCCCGCCTGGAGAGTTGGGTGGAACCGGAAGCGATCCACAGGAAAGTGCACGTGTCCAAGAGCAATCTCACGATTCTCCCTCAAAAGCGTCGATGAGTTCATCCGGCAACGATTTGAAGAACGATTTCGGAATCTTCAGCTTATTCTTGGCGAGGCCGATAGGGCGCTTGGTCTGTCGTGCTCTGGGCAGTGGACGGATTTCGGCGACGGGCGTATTTCGCTTGCAGAGTACGATGGTTTCACCCTTGGCGATACGGTTGAGATATTCGGATAGGTGGGTTTTAGCATCATGAATATTGACCCTAATCATAGTTCATTATTGGACTAAGAAGTGGACTAAGTCAACTCCCGCCCCGCTATGGGCGTTTTCCCGACTTGCGGTTGGGATTGAAGTTCGCGTTTTTGAAACTCCAGTGGCGCAGAGGGTCGAGAAGAGTCTCGACCCAGCAGGCAGGAGTGCCTGCGCCACGGCTTGGGATTAGAAGGGCGTTGGTTCTAGCAGCTCCGCGCTGTCTTGCACGAGGGACGCGGCATCGAAATCCGGGAGAGCGGCTGGGCGCCCTAGCAGGAAACCTTGCACTTCATCGCAGCCGAGATCGCGCAGGGTCCTGAGTTGCCATTCGGTTTCTACTCCTTCGACAATCACTCGTTTGCCGATGCTGTGTGCGAGCGAGATCATTCCGTCGATGAGAGAGAGCGCGGTGCTGTTCACGCCCAGCTCCGCGACGAAGCTGCGGTCGATCTTGAGGGTGTCAATGGGCAGGCGCGAGAGATAACCGAGCGAGGAGTATCCGGTGCCGAAATCGTCTATGGAGATGCGGACGCCACGCTCGCGGAGCCCGGACATTATGCGGACGGAATCGTCCAGGTCGCGCATGAGAGTGCTCTCGGTGAGTTCCAGTTCGAGTAAATCTCCACTCAAACCGGTATCGTCCAGCAGGGCGAAAACGCTTTCCACAAACCCGGCGCGGGCGAACTCGATGGCAGACACATTCACCGCGACGCGAATGGAAGCCCGGCCATGCTGCTGCCAATTCCCGCAGTCCAAGCAAGCCTGCCTCAACGCCCAGGTGCCTAGCCTCGCTATCAATCCGGTCTCTTCGGCGACCGGAATGAACTTGCCGGGCGGGATGAAGCCGCGCGTGGGGTGGTTCCAGCGCGCCAGGGCCTCGAACGCAGTCTGGCGGCATCCGACTGCTTCGAAAATGGGCTGGTAATGGACCGCTAGCTCACCCCGGTCGAGCGCGTGCCGCAAGTCGGCTTCGAGCTCAAAACGTTCGAGGAATGTCGCGCGCATGGCGGGCGTGAAGAAAAGAATTCGATCCTTGCCGGCACGTTTGGCCTGATACATAGCGGCGTCGGCGTTACGGCGGAGCGTGCTCACGTCGGTTCCATCCTGAGGGTACATTCCGATGCCCATGCTGGCGGTTACATAAAGTTCGTGGCCGGCGATGCACAGAGGTTTTCGCAGCGCGGCCGCTAACCTTTCAGCCACGGCCAGGGCGGTCTGGCTGTCGGAAACCTCATGGATCACCAACATAAATTCATCGCCGCCCATGCGAGCCAGGGTATCCGGTTCCCGGATGCAGGCTCTTAACCGGTCCGTGACTTGTTTCAGCAGCCCGTCTCCGGCCTCATGGCCCAAGGTGTCGTTTACTAGCTTGAAGCCGTCCAAATCCAGGTAGATCACGGCGGTCATCAGACCGCTGCGTTGCGCGGCGGCTATACTTGCATCCAACCGGTCCGCCAACAAAAGGCGGTTGGGCAGTCCGGTGAGATGATCGTGCCGCGCCTGGTGCGCCAGATCCGTTTCGGCGCGGACTCGGGCGCTGATATCGCGGGCGATGGCGGCGACTCCGGTGACCTCACCCGCGGGGTTGCGGATGGGTGACAGCGTGAGCGAAACCAGCAGGACCATACCGGATTTCGTGCGGACCAGCGTTTGTTCCAGCCGGCTGACGTGCCCGTTCACGCTCGGGTCGAGAATGTCGCCGGCGCGATCGCCCTGCGGAAACACAATTGAAACGGGGGCCCCTAGTGCTTCGTCACGCGTATACCCGAGCAGCTTCTCGGCGCCTCCATTCCAGGTGGTGATGATTCCCGCGAGATTGGTGCCGATGATGGCGTCTTCCGACGACTGCACGATGGCGGCGAGTTGCGCGATGGCTTCTTCGGCCTTGGTATCTTCGGTGATGTCGCTGACCAAGCCAATCCATTTGGAAGGTTCACCGGCGGAATTTCGAATGGCTTGGCCACGCACCGAATAGTGATACACGCAGCCGTTATCGCCGAGCACCCGATACTCTCCCGCGTAGCGCTCACCGCTCTCAATATGCCGGCCGAGTTCAGCGAGAACCCCTCCGAGGTCATCGGGATGGATCAGGCTTTTCCAGGCCTCAAAGGTGCGAGGCGCCGGACGATCCCCGAGCCGATCCTCTGATGGCCCAAAGACCTCGCATTCGCCGGAGGCGAGATCCCATTCGAAGATCATGTCGCTGGCGCTTTCGGCGGCAATGCGGAAGCGTTCTTCGGAAGTGAGGAGCGCTTGCTCGGCCCGTTTACGGCGGGTGATGTCTCGCATGATGGCTGCGAGGCAGAGGACTTCGCCGGTGTCGGGCTTGCGCAGCAGGAAGGCGCTGAGCAATATGTCGATGGGCGCGCCGGTTTTCCAATTTCGGAGCTGCGTCTCCGCCTGCTGGCGTCCGGTTTCAGTCAAGGTGGGTAACCCCTGTTCGAGTTTGGCCCAGGCCAATTCCGGATGGAGCTCGGAGATGTGGTGGCCCAGGGCTTCTTGCGGGTTCGCGAGCCCGATCATTCTGGCGCCTGCCGCGTTGAGGTAGAGTAATTTTCCTTCGGGTGAGGCGCGGCAGATGAAATCGTCGCTATTTTCAACCAAGGAAGCCAGCGTGCGCCGCTCTTCTTCAGCTTGTTTGCGGGCGCTGATATCGAAGAAGGTAACCACCGCGCCCACAATCTTTCCCGCCTTTTTCACCGGGTGCGACCAATACTCGGCCGGAAAGCTGGTTCCGTCCGCACGCCAGAAGACTTCGCTGTCGGCGTGACTCCCCTCGCCGCTCGCGAGCACAATCTGCATGGTGCATTCCGCGGCAGGATACGGGCTACCGTCGGCGTGACTATGGTGCGTGGCCTGGTGCATATTCCGGCCCAGCAGGTCTTCGGGTTTCTCATAACCGAGCAGTGCCAAGCCGGCGCGATTGACGAAGGTACAATTGCCATGAATATCCACGCCGCAAATGGCTTCAGCGGTGGAATCCAGCAGCAGGCGCACACGCTCATCGCTATCCCAAAGAGCAGTTTCGATGCGCTTGCGTGCGATGAAAAGAGCCAGGCTGCCGGCAATGGAGCCCAGAGCTTGGATGGCAACCTCAGGAATCGGCCGGCGAGCGAAAGCGGCGATGACACCCTCCACGCGGTCCTGGACCATCAGGGGATAACCGGCGAAGGCGACCATACCTTCCCGGCTGGCCCAGGCCGGATCGGAGATCCAGGAATCATCCAGGACCGAGTTAGTGGTATGAGGCTTGGCTTCTTGAGCGATGCGGCCGATCTTGAACTGGCCCAGCGGCACGCGTGAGTGGGGACCGTCCAAATGCGTATACATTCCGGCGCTGGCCTGAAGCTCGAGGACGTTTTGTTCTTTGTTCAGATTCCAGACGCGAACGAATGCCGCATCGAGTGACCGACAGATGATCTCGGCCGAGCGCTGCAGAGCTTCCTGGACGGCGTCGTGCTGAGTTAACACCACGGCAATTCGGGATGCCAGAGCCGCCAGATGATCCTGCTCCGCCAGTTCCACGGCGCTGGCCGCCACGCGCGATTCCAGTTGCCGGCGCGCCTCACGGAGCTCCTTTTCGGCATGCTGGCGGAAGGCGATTTCCACCGACAGGGATTCATTGAGGCGCTGTTGAGCGGCGAGCGATTCTTCGGTGCCCCGGAAGGTAGATAACATGCTGCTCAAAAGGCCTACCAGGGCAAACAGATAAGCCACAATCTTCAGAATGTGGGCGGCTGAGCTTTCCGCATCGAAGAGCTGGCCCGAGAAAGGTATGTAGAAAGAATGCTCGATGGCGGAGGTGATCAGGAACAGTATCAGACAGTGCTCGAAGGTGCTGTCTTTCCAGGCTCCTTTCCAAAGAGAGCCGAGCGCCGCGAGTGCGAAGAGGAATCCGGCAGCTACGGCAGTGGGATGATGGATCAGGCGAAGCGGAAGATAGGCCCTGGGCAGCGGAACGAACAAACAAACCGCGCAGCTGGCCAGGATACCGGCGCCCACCAGCAGGTAGACCATTCGTCCGCTGATGCGCTGGCGGGCGGACGGGGAGGGCTCTCGATTCGGGACCAGGAGCCTGGCGCACATAACGAGCGACAGGAATATTGAGGAAATAACCCCGCTCCACGGGATCAGGTCCGGGAGCGTGGAGGGCGTGCAGTGCGCGCAAGGCGGCGAGGTGACCACAGCGTGGAAGGCATTCAAGAGGCCGGCAGCGACAAAACCGGTTCCGAGCGGAAGATACGCGGACGAGTTTCGGGCGTAATATCGCACCAGGGAAATGGTGCCTATCGTGCATGCGAGCAAGGTGGCGACGGTCTCGAGCAGGGTATGAATCCAGGGGTCCCAGACACTTGTCAATCGTGCTGCCGGCACGGCGCCGGCTAATAGCAGGAGACATAGCGCAGCGTAGGCGAACTTTCGCCGTCCGGCCGAAGATACGCTGTCGCGGCTCATCAGATCCCTTATCGGATAGGATGGAACGGCTATTAAGGTGTAAAGCTCCGACTCCGAATCCAGGAGCCAGAATTCAGAAGAAGGAGGGCGCTACGCGCCAAACCACATTTCTCGCTCAAGGTTTCTGGATCCCTCGGATTCACGGGTCGAGCAGTGGCAAAGCGGGTAACGCTCAATATAACGATGGGCGTGTGGAGGAACCCAACAGCGAGGTGTCCACCGTGGTGCTGGTGTGGGTGCCTTCGTGGCCGCCCCACGAAAACAAGAGATAGACCACCGGGAACCCTCCGGCGCGGAGAGTTAGTCCGGCGGAATAGCTGTGACGGAGGTGTGTGAAATCCAGATCGCTGCGCGAGAGCGCTACTTTGCCTTCGTCAATCATGGCGGTGACGCCGAGGGGCAAGTTGTAGATGGAGTGCTCAAAGCTGGCGCGCGCCAGGATGTTATTGGGCGCCCGGAAGCGGTAATCCTGATAACTGGCCAGGGTCGCGGTGCCGTTGATATCCGAGCCGCCCAGGGTGGGCTGGAAATAAAACGGCACAACATTGCCAGCCGGCACGAACGACTGCGTCATCAGGAAACGAATTCCGAAGCTGCCTTCCAGATTCCGCGTGATGCCGGAGCAGGCACGCGACGCGTTGCCTGGTGGGCAATCGTCGGGTCCAAGAGACTCGTTCGCGAGCGAAGACCGCGCGGTTTGATACAAGGGGAACTGGTGCTGGAGGTCGATGGTCAGACGCTCGAACGAGGATTTGGAGCTGGCCGCAACGTATTCTTGAAAGGCCACGTTGTAGTTCAGTTGGATATGACCTGAGGCCAACGACGGGCGAATGCGAATGGCCTCGCCGAACTGTGCGAACCCGGGCTGATTCGCGAGGCCGGGAGCGGTGGCTGGAGTATAAAGCTGATCGATGGATGCGGGCTGGTTCGCGTCGCCGCGAAGATCCACGAAGCGGCCGTTGGCTTCACCGAGCAGCGATGCGTTCAGTTTCTGCCAGATGGGCCACACAACATTGCCGCCCGCTACTGTTTCGGTCATACCGAAGATGGAGCGAGCCGTATCGGTGGTGTTCGGACCCAGGCCGAAAAAGTAGAGTTTGTTGAGAGAGGTGCTCTGGGCGTAAAGATGAAAAACGCGCTGCTCCTTTATAGCCGGCTTTTTGCCGGGCGCTGAGCCGCCAGGTTTCATCACGAGATTGGGACGCTTGATCCACACCAATGTCAGATACGCTCCGCCGCGCCAGGATTGATTGGGCGACGCGACAGCGTCCACGTCCAGACTGTTCCTCCAGTTCTCGGTTTCCCAATGGTAGACGAACGCAACTCCGGCGCCAAAGCCATTCTGTGGCGCGAGACTGCCCACGGCGATGTGCACAGGCGGCTCGGTAAAGAGAGCCTCAGCACAACCTGCGAGTTTTCCGAAGCCGAAGGGGGAGCAACTGGTCTTGAGGTCCCTGCCTTCATTATTAAATTCGCTCCCTATATCGGACTGCTGTGCGCTGGCGGTAACCGCCATCGAAATACAAATGATGGACGCGGTGCGTAGCACTTGAACCTCCTTCGGGCGATGCGCGGCGTTTAGCTTCCTCCGGCTTTGCCGGTCTGTATATGCAGGATCGCGGTGACTTTTCGGATATATTCGGCGGCTTGGCCTTCAGTGAGAACGGAGGCGAGAAGAGCGCCAGGTCGGTGCCCGGCGGGAAGACTTTCCTCGGCTTTTAGGAAATGCAGTACCTGGTTGAGTAGAAGCGTGTTTTTCGAAAGTGGGCGATTGGGATTGTACTCGCCTGCGGGCTTGGGAACTTGAATTACAGGTGGACTGGCCATGCTGAGATTCTCCTAGGAGGTGCCGAAGACCGGACAATCGGCCTCCGACCTTTGAGTATCGGTGAGCAGGTCCAGGAATGTGGACGCCGCATTCTCCCGCGCCGATCGATTGGCAGCCGGGAGATTGAATTTTTGCGTTACCGTGGCGGGGATGGACGCATGTTCGAAGATTCGCCCGTTCACGGGATCCTCGGGACCCGGCACCACCGATCCTTTTGCGATCCACGGCGAGATGAGAATGGCGGGGACCCGCACACCCAGCCGGTCGAAGGCAAACGGCACGCCTATCCCGGTGGCTTCCGCCGAGGCAATGAAGGGCGTGTCCGGCGTGCAAGAGGGTGGAGAAACGTGATCGTAGATACCGCCGTGCTCGTCGTAGACGACGAGCAGAAGGGTGCTTATCCAAAGATCAGGATTCTGACGAATTGCGTTGTAGATTGTCGCGATGAAGACTTCGCCGGTTTGGACGTCGTGATCGGGATGCTGATCGGAGGCGAGTAATTGGCCTCCGCCGGGGCCTTCGTGATCGTTATAGTTGGGCTCGATGAAGCTATAATCGGGCAGCGCGCCGGATTGGCAATCCTCTAAAAACTGATCGTACGTGGCAAAAATCTTAGGCTGATTGGTGAGCAGATTGACGACTTCCATGGTGGAGCTGGCTTGATCGAAGTAATACAGCTTGGCGGTGTGGCCAGCCGCTAGCATCCGATCGTAGATGCTTTGGAAAGGCGGCTTGACTACAAACGGGTCCAAGCTGACGCTGCCGAAAGATGTTCCGTAGTGAGCAAAAGCACGATTGCAGATGGTGGGGCCGGGGATGGATGCGAACCAGCCGTTAAAAACCGCATAGCTGGTGGCCAGGCCAGTGAGGACGGGGAGCTTCGAGGGAGGGAAATAATACATGATTTCGCGGGAGTGTTTGACGTCCTGGCGCTGATCGAAGTAGCTCTGTACGAAGCCTTGCATGGCGGGCGGCGCAGGCGGACCGGAGGTACCGAAATACAGTTGTTTGTTGACCGCGGGGAAATGATGGTCCGGGTCGGGATCAAGCTGGCTTTGGAATTGGGCGAGCGGTTGGACCTTGGCCGGCTCGTTGGTGGTATCGGGATTCGATTCGGTTCCGGCAAGGCCGTTAATATTGGGATTTTGTGCCTTCAGGGCTCCGAGCATGTGGTCGAACGATCGATTCTCCATCATCAAGACGACGATGTGGGCCAAATTATCAAGGCCTCGTGGCATAAATGCCTCCTATTGCGAGCGCAGGTGTTTCATTGTACAACACAAAGTTTGGCTATTCGGGCATATTTACCGCTTTTCAAGACTGTGGCCGAGTCGCGACCGGGAGGAGGCGACACCACGAGTGCCGCTTCGTTGTGGGTTCGTGGTAGCGCTTCTAAGGAACTTCGCGCAAAACGGAGCGCGGCGCGGGCCAGTTCCTGGTCCGTTTTGCGGTGCGCGCCGCACCCTTTGCGCTTCCTGCCGGTCGCGGTTCGGCTTGGCAGCGCATGGCGCTGCCCCACGAGCGGCCTCAGCATGCTAGGTGACGGCGGCTGAGGAGAGCTTTCGATTTTCCACGAGGCTTTCTGCCAGGCGGGCGCTTTGCTCCATGTAGTGAGCCAGGTTCGGATCCATTGCCGCAAGGGCGCGTACCTGCCGCGACAATTCGTCGGAGGCGGGCAATGTAGTGCGGCCGGCGCGCACGAAGGAACGGAGGGTGCGGATCACCTGTTTCTCCAGGATGTTCGAGGAATCGGCTGGTGGAACGCCCGCCAGGCGCAACGACTTATCGGCGGCCATTAATACGGAGAACAACACGCTTCCGGTGCAGGTGAGGGCGGCCAGGTAAAACGGTTTGAGAAAACGCTCGATGGCGACTGCGCGCTGGCCGCGATGCTCCACCAGGCGCCGGGCGCGCAGCACGGCCGGACGGTCCCCCTCGACAAGATAGCGGAGATCGTCGAATCCTGGAATCGGACAAATAGACCCGACCGCTGCTCCGAGCGCGGAAAGCTGGTGCAGTTCGCTGCTATCCAGCCACATGCTGCACAGGACCACGGCCTTGCCGTGAAAGTCGATGGGTGCGGCGGCCAGTTCGCTCACTACATCGGGCAGCATGGGCTCGGGAACGCACACCAATATCAGCTCCGCGGAATGAAATTCCTCGAAGTCCTTCACCGGATGTCCGGCGCGTAGCTGATTTGCAATCCGGCTTGCCAGCCGGAACGACGATGACTTAACCGGCCCCAACCGGTCGGAAAGCCAATAGAACCTCGAAAGAGGCGAGTCGGTAAGCTTACCCGCCCCGATCAGGGCTACCGACTTGGCTTTCTTCATAGACTGTGAGGGATTTCAAACTCTTGATGCGGTCGCGGATCTGGGCGGCCTTTTCAAACTCGAATTTCTTAGCGGCTG
>JBEKJJ010000291.1:0-9466 GCA_050011295.1 Bryobacteraceae bacterium | reverse complement strand
AACCATGCTTCAATAATAGTTACACTCCTTCCCGAGTACTGGAGGTCAATCCGAATTGAATCAGGCAATCCTCGCCCTGGAGGACGGAACGGTCTTCGAGGGCAAGAGCTTTGGTGCGCGAAAAGATAAGCTGGGCGAAGTCGTCTTCAACACGGCCATCACCGGCTATCAGGAAATTTTCACCGACCCGTCATATTCCGGCCAGATCGTAGTGCTGACGAATCCGCAAATCGGCAATTACGGCGCCAACCGGGCAGATCTGGAAGCTGCGCGCCCTTACATCGAAGGACTCATCGTGCGTGAGTTCTCTTCCATCGCGAGCAATTGGCGCTCCGAAGAGAACGCCGACCAGTTTCTGGCGGAAAGCGGCGTACCAGTTGCTGCCGAGATCGACACTCGCGCGCTGGTTCGCCATCTGCGCACGCGCGGCGTGATGCGGGGCATTCTGGCTGCGGGCGGTGGCGATCGGGCGGAATTGATTGAACGCGCCCGGCGATCGCCTTCCATGACGGGGCTGGATTTGGCCACGCGCGTTTCCACTTCCACGAGCTACGGCTGGGACAAACCTGTGGAACGCTGCTCGCCATCGGAACCTGTGCCCGCACAGGTGGCTCCGTGGTGTCACGTGGTGGCCTACGATTATGGAATCAAGCGCAATATTTTGCGCAGGTTGGTGCAGGTGGGTGCGCGCGTGACCGTGGTACCGGCGCTAACGTCCGCGGAAGACGTGCTGGCGCTTGCGCCCGATGGCGTGTTTCTCTCGAACGGGCCCGGCGATCCGGAGCCGCTGCAGTACCAAGCGCAACAGGTTCGAAAGCTCATTGGCAAGAAACCCGTATTCGGTATTTGCCTGGGTCACCAGATTCTAGGGCTCGCGTTGGGAGGCAAAACCTACAAGCTGAAGTTCGGGCATCGCGGCGCGAATCATCCGGTGTTGAATCAGGTGACGCAAAAAGTTGAGATAACTTCGCACAATCATGGATTCGCTGTGGATCCGGATTCGCTCAACCAAACCGAAGTGGAGTTGACGCATATCAATCTGAACGACCAGACGCTGGAGGGTTTCAGGCATCGCAGCGAGCCGGTGTTTTGCGTGCAGTACCATCCGGAGGCTGCACCGGGGCCGCATGATTCCCACTATTTGTTTGATGACTTCATGAAGATGATCAAGGATTTTGGCCGCGGATGAACGCGGATAAACGCGGATAATGCCTCGACGTACAGACATTCATCGAATCCTGGTGGTAGGCTCCGGCCCCATCGTCATTGGGCAGGCTTGTGAGTTCGACTATTCGGGCGCGCAGGCTTGCAAGGCGCTTCGAGCTGATGGCTTTGAAGTGGTGCTGATCAATTCGAATCCAGCCACCATCATGACCGATCCTAATCTTGCGGATCGCACTTACGTGGAGCCGCTCACTGTGGCTTTCGCTGAGGAAGTGATTCGCAAGGAGCGTCCGGATGCGCTGCTGTCTACAGTCGGCGGCCAGACTGGTTTGAATCTGGCTGTGGATTTGGCTGAAGCCGGCGTGCTGGACAAATATGGCGTGGAGCTGATCGGGGCGAAGCTCGAATCCATCAAGAAGGCCGAGGATCGGCTGCTGTTCAAGGATGCGATGCGCAAGATTGGGCTGGATACGCCGCAATCGCAGCTTGTGAACAACGTGGATTCGGGTATCGCGTTCGCCAATCGCATCGGATATCCGGTGATTTTGCGCGCCAGTTTCACGCTGGGCGGATCGGGCGGCGGCATCGCCTACAATCGCGAAGAACTGCAGGAAACTCTGGAGCGCGGCCTGGATCTTTCGCCCGTGCATGAAGTGCTAATCGAAGAGAGCGTGCTGGGATGGAAGGAATTTGAGCTGGAGGTGATGCGCGATCTCGCGGATAACGCGATCATTGTCTGCTCCATTGAAAACTTCGATCCGATGGGCGTGCATACGGGCGATTCGATCACCGTGGCTCCGGCGCAAACGCTCACAGATCGCGAATATCAGATGATGCGCGACGCGTCGCTGCGTTGCCTGCGCGAGATTGGCGTGGACACTGGAGGATCGAACGTACAGTTTGCGGTGAATCCTCAGGACGGGCGGATGGTGATCGTCGAGATGAACCCGCGCGTTTCGCGCAGCTCGGCGCTGGCTTCGAAGGCCACCGGATTTCCCATCGCGAAGATCGCAGCGAAGCTCGCCGTTGGATATCGGCTGGACGAAATCAAGAACGATATCACCAAGGTTACCCCAGCTTGCTTTGAACCCACGCTGGATTACGTGGTGGTGAAGATCCCGCGCTGGCAGTTCGAGAAATTTCCCGGCGCTGAACCGGTGCTGGGCACGCAAATGAAATCGGTCGGCGAAGTGATGGCCATCGGCCGGACTTTCCGGCAAGCGCTAGCCAAAGGCATACGGAGCCTGGAAACTGGGAAGCCGGTGGCATCGGAAGTTTTCGATCCAGCTCTGATCCGGCAGCGTTTGATTACACCGAATCCCGAGCGGCTGGGTTACATTTTCTTTGCGCTGGAGCAAGGCTGGACGGTGGAGCAAATTCAGGAGATCACGGCAATCGATCCGTGGTTTCTGAAACACCTTCGAGAAATGGTGGATTTGGAAACTAGCCTCGGAAAAGAGAAGCTGGAGTCGCTCTCGCGCGAGCGTTTGCTCAACGCTAAGCGAGAAGGGATCTCGGACACGCGGCTCAGCCTGTTGTGGAAGTGCAGCTCGCAGGACGTGCGCGCGCGGCGCAAGGAGCTGGGAATCACCGCCGTGTTCAATCGCGTCGACACGTGCGCGGCTGAATTCGAAAGTTTCACGCCGTATTTGTATTCGAGCTACGAATCCGAGAATGAATCCGCGCCGTCCGATCGCAAAAAGGTAATGATTCTCGGCAGCGGGCCGAATCGCATCGGGCAAGGGATCGAGTTCGATTATTGCTGCTGCCATGCGTCCTTCGCACTGCAGGAGTTCGGCTACGAATCGATCATGGTGAACTGCAATCCCGAGACAGTTTCGACGGATTACGACACCAGCGACCGGCTGTACTTTGAGCCGCTCACGCGCGAAGAGGTGCTGAATATCTACGATGTGGAAAAGCCGGACGGCGTGATCGTTCAGTTTGGCGGGCAGACGCCGCTCAATCTGGCGCTGCCGTTGAAAGCTGCGGGCGTTCCGATTATCGGCACCGACCCGTCGGATATCGATCTGGCCGAGGATCGCAAGCTGTTCGGGAAATTGCTGGACGATCTCGGCATTCCCTCGCCCGCGAACGGAACTGCGACCAGCGCTGAGGAGGCTTGCGCGGTGGCGCGCCGCCTGGGTTATCCGGTGTTGGTGCGTCCCAGCTACGTACTAGGCGGACGAGCGATGGTGATCGCTTATGACGAGGAGACCGTGCGCCGCTACATGCGCGAAGCGGTGGTGTTCTCGCAGGAGCGTCCGGTGCTGATCGACCGGTTTCTGGAAGACGCAACTGAAGTGGATGTGGATGCGCTGGCTGATAAGGAAGGCTCGGTGCTGATTGCCGGCATCATGGAGCATATCGAGGAAGCAGGCGTACACTCCGGCGATAGCTCCTGTGTTCTGCCGACTCAGGGACTTTCGGACGCCGTGCTCGAGACCATCCAAAGCTACACCACCAAGCTAGCGCGCGCGCTGCGGGTGATCGGGCTGATGAACGTGCAGTACGCGATCAAGGACGGGCAGGTTTACGTTCTGGAAGTGAATCCACGCGCCTCGCGCACGGTCCCTTACGTGAGCAAAGCTACCGGTGTGCCGCTGCCTAAGATTGCAGTCGGACTGATGCTGGGCAAAAAGCTCGCCGATTTTTCTGGAATGACCGGCGGCCAGGTTTCGGGAGTGTTGCCGGTACCCCAATGTTTCGTAAAGTCGCCGGTGTTTCCATTCGGCAAATTCCCCGGCGTGGATCCCGCGCTAGGACCCGAGATGCGATCCACCGGCGAAGTGATGGGTGTCGGCGAAAATTTCGGCGAAGCGTTCGGCAAAGCTCAACTTGCGGCCGGGACTCCGTTGCCGGACGGCGGAACTGTGTTTATCAGCGTCAACAATCGCGATAAAGCCGCAGTGGTGGACGTGGCTGCCCGATTCATCAAATTCGGATTCCAAATTGCGGCCACACGCGGTACCGCTGCGGTGTTGAAGGCGGCAGGAATTGCGGTGAAGACAGTTTTCAAAGTCAACGAGGGGCGCCCTAACGCTGTGGATCTTCTGAAAGCCGGTTCCTTGCAGTTGATCATTTATACCACCACCGGTGGGCACTCTTTTACTGATGAGCAAGCTATCCGCCGCAGTGCAGTGGCTTACCGCATCCCTTGCATCACTACCATGAGCGGCGCCAAAGCGGCCGTCGAAGCCATCGCTTCGCGCAGAGAGGCTCCCATTCGGGTGTGGAGCTTGCAGGAGATCCATGGACGGGCGGCTGGGGGCTTGGGGCTGGGGGCCGCGGAGCCGTCATCTGGTTGTCAAAATCACCCGTTTCCGAAACATTTTTGACCACAAATGTCGGTCGACATATGGGTTATCATGAACGATTGCAGTTTTAGAGGAGTAAATGCAATCTAAAAAAACAGGTGCCCCGGCACTAAACTCTTCCGCCGCCCGCCGGCTTGACCTTGCGCGGTTTCGCAAAAAAGCGGGTGTCTCGCTCGATGACATCGCTCAAGAAACCAAGATCAGCCTGCGTTTCCTTCGGGCAATTGAAGAAGAGGAATTCGAGAAGCTGCCCGGCGGCATCTTCAGCACAAGTTATCTGCGGCAATATGCCACGGCAATCGGCTTTGACGGAGCTCAACTGCTGGCACATTACGAACGCAAGATGAACCCGCCGGCGTCTGGCTCGAACTCGCGGGCGGACGCAAGTGGGACTCAAAGCTTTTTGGACCGATGGCTAAAGGTTCCGGCTGAAGCCCAGCGCTAGCGGCGCCTCAGCTCAGCAGATCCTGCTTCCACAAACGGCGGCCGGCGATGGAGGTGTGAAATCCCCAGGCAGCCAGCGCGACAACGCTCCCGAGCAGGAGCACATCATTGCCGAAGTACCAAGCGGACGTAGAGGCGGTTACTTGGGTGTAGGTGATAAGACTATCCACAAAAATGAAGGCGGATAAGGCCAACAAACCAAAACGGAACACCAACGCCGCCACCAAGGCGTAAACCACCACAGACGCAACGGCATCCTCAATGGGGTGGCTGCTCTGGAAGTACTGCAGGGCGGAAAAAATCAGGATGAAACCGGCCGTCGCTAGCCACTGATTGCGCAACAACACTCGCAATATAAAGATCACGAAGAAGAACAGCAAGGTATCACGGATGCCATGCGGAAAGCTTCTGAAGAATACGGCGAGCGTGCTTCTGAGTCCCATTAGAACGTCGGTGGATCCCGGCGGGTCAGTAGTGGCCAGAGCCAGATTGGCAATTTGATTAATTACTCTCACGGCAACGGCGAGCGCCGCGCCGGCCAGGACATCGCGGCCGACAATGGGATCGCGCCAATGGCCGGTGAGAACGGCGCTCCAGGAAATCATGGTTTGGGGCCAGCGGCGCCGGACATGCGGCTCCAACGCCAGATACATCGTTCGCACTACAAAAGCGTAGAAGATCGCCGTGGCCAGTGCCACTAGAAACATTCCAAATGTAGCGAATGATGCGTTCAGGTGCGATCGGAAAAGCCACAGCCCCATTTGCCCGAAGCCTACCCAGATGCCTAGCCGGCCTGCGCCCGCTTCATCGCCGCCGCCTCTTTTGACGTTGCGGTGCATCAGCAAAATGGTGCCGATGGCAATCGCGAGCGAAATACCGATGAAGATAGTGAGCTGGCCACGTTCCGAGTTAGTGGATTCCCGCTTAGGCATCCGATCCGTTGCGGTCCACGGACCGATCAACGAAAATGCAACGGGTTTGCCGCGGAATGCGGCAGCTTCTACGCGCAGCGGCTGCGAGCCGCCCGGCCATGTTCCGGTCCAAGCCACGCGGGTGTCGGAAGTGGCGAGCCAGGTCCACAAGGATTCGGTGGAATGGAACTGGGCTGGATCCAGGCCAGCCGCGGTGAAAAGCGGATTCCAGTCGGGCGTTGGATTTTGTGTAGCGGACTGAAGCTTCTGATCCGGGATTCTTTCGAAGTAAAGTAGCCGGCCTTGCGCGTCCAGCTTTAGCGAAATCATGCCGGAGAGAATCGGTGGTGGATCGTCTGTATCCACAATTCCGGGTGTCAGCAGATCGTCGTGGAATTCGAAGCCGGTGAGCGGATAAGGACTTTCGCGATACCAGAACTGAAGCGGCAAAGGACGTTGCCGCATAACCTCGTTCCAGCGCGGCTCCGGCTTGCCGTTGCCTTGTAAATAACCCAGATAAGCGTAATCCCAGTAATATTCGTAAGCAGTGTCGGCGGGCGTTTCTGTGAAGCCCAGGTGTTGGATCACATCGCGGGCTTTTTCGGACAGCACCTCCGGCGAATACCGGGTCTGGATGCGTTCGAGCGCGCTCGCGCGAACTCCCAGTACATAATAGGCGGCCACGCCCAAAACCACCGCCGCCAACAAAGGAATCGCGAAGCGTGGCGCGAGGCCAACGCCTTCACCGGCCGCGGCCACCATTTCGGGCGACGGTGTTTCGCCCGCAGCCAGCGCGGCCTGCAGCGGATCACCGCCCGGCAATCCCGCAGCGACAGCAAGAGCCGAGGATGGCCGTCGCGAGGGTTCCGGATCGAGGCAGCGCAGAATCACGCGCTCCACCGCGGGGTCCAAATCGCGTACCAGGCTCGAGAGACTGATGGGCGTCGCCTTGGTTTGGGCTTGCATCAGTTCGGCCAGCGTGTTCGCTTCGAAGGGGCGCTTCCCGGTGAAGATTTCGTAGAACACCAGACCCAGCGAATAAATATCGCTGCGCGCCGTCACTTCCTTGCCGGCCAGTTGCTCGGGCGCCATATATTGCGGCGTGCCGTTGCGAACTTCGGCGCCCGAAATCTGGTCCGCCAGTCCGGCCAAGCCGAAGTCGGTGAGCAGCACCTGGCCGCGGCTATCCAGCATCACGTTGCTGGGCTTCAAATCCCGATGTAGGACGCCCTTCTCGTGCGCAGCAGCGAGTCCCGCGCACAACTTTCGGGCGATCTCGAGCGCTTTATCCGGGGGCAGACGGCCGATACGCCGAAGCAGCGAGCCAAGATCTTCGCCGTCCACATATTCCATCGAAAGAAAAACGTGCCTGTCGATTTCCCCGACGTCATAAACGCGGCACACATTGGGATGCGACACCTGCCGCGCCACCCGCACCTCGTTACGAAAGCGCGCGAGTGCGTTCGGGCTGGAAAGCGCGCCTTCGGGCAGGAATTTCAGGGCTACCGGTTGATCCAGAGTCAGATCGTCGGCGCGGTATACCTCGCCCATTCCACCCTTGCCGAGCAGGGAGACGATGCGGTATCGCCCGGCCAGCAAAGTTCCAGGCACGAAGCGGCTTTCGGAGTGCGAAGAGGATGTAGCCAGGCGCGACGAACCGCTGCCTGGTGTTCGCGCGGCGGATCGCGGGGTGGCGGGGATGGAAGTTGCCACGGTGCGGGTGGCGAAAATTCCCCCGTCGATATTTTCACCGCAAGTGGAACAGAAGCGGCTGTTTTCGGCGATCTCGCTCGCGCAGGATGGGCACTTGGTCATGGCCGATCGCCTCTCATGATCGCACACCGCGTAAGCAAGCCTGCCCTCCTAGCGTCACCGGCAAAATTTCGGGAACCTGAACCCCTCCACCGGTGTCGTAAGAATGTGAAGCGCCACCTTGCGCTATTGGTGCAGGTCGCCGGGCTCGCTGCTACGGGATACGTGGTCTGGACCGCCGCTGTGGTTCCCCGCTTAGGGCGGCAACCGCTGGCCGGGGTCATCTGGGAGGCGCTGCAGCACGCCCTGTTGGCCTGTTTCGCGAGCGCGGCCATCACGCTGGGCCTGTATCTATTGATCGCCCGATCGGGGCGTACCGATGCACTGTTAGCCGCACTTCGCACATCGGCCGTGGCGGTTTGGTTCGCGCCCGCGACACTGCTGTTATCGGAACTATCTCCGCTGGCTCTCGGAGCAGCTTTAGTATTGGTGATCACCACGACGCGCCTGCTGTATCTGCAATGGCAGGCGATTCATCCCGCACAGCCGGCAGGCGATTTCGTTCCAGAAAGGGAGCTTTTTTCGCCGCCGCCTGCGCCCCTCCGGCTGAAGGATCTGGCGCCAGCGCTGATTGCATCTCTCGGTTTGGAGGCGGGCATTGTCGCGGTGCTGATGGGCAATCCGCTGTTGGGCGCAGTCCTATTTTCGCTCGCTACTGCGATGCTCACGCTGGCTTCGCTCGCCGCGGGCGCTTATGATCCGCCGGGGCAGCGCAGTTTGCCGCGCTCCATTCTCGGGCTGGCGCTCACGATAATCCTCGCGGCTGGCTTTACGGTAGGCGGCCTGGCCGATCATATCCAGCGGCATGGCTCAGGGTGGCATTGGGGTTCGCCGTACCACGCCGGACCCGTACAAAGCGCTCGAGCGTTGCTCGAAAGGCTGCTGCACGGCAACGAGTCCGATCGGCCGAAAGGATCGGTCACGCGGGTTTACGCACCACCCACGAGCAGCGGCAGCGTGGAAATAAACGACAAGAGTTTCCCGGGCGTGGTGCTTTTTTCCGAGCCCAGGCCGCGGGCGAAGCTGATGGAACCGCGGCCCGGCTGGGCGCGCAATACCATTTCGTCCGTCCCCATGGAGCCTTCCATTATTCCGTTCTCCGGCGAATATTGGATGTTCCGCCCACCGGACACGGAGCCGCCAAGGAAATCGTACACGCGATGGGGGAACCCGGAGACGCAGTCTTTTCTTACCACCGATCACGCGACCATGACCATGCAAGCGCGGCAAAGGCTGGAGCATCCCATCGATCTCAGTTGCTGCGGCGAAATTCAAATCGCGATTTCGAATGCTGACCGGTATCCGGGAACTGTGGCGCTGGAATTGATTCTGATTGATAACGGCGCGCCGCAGAGCCTGGGAACGGTGGCAGTGCCAACCCGCACGGAGGCGTTGCTTAGCTTTCCGATTCCTGGCGGCTCGACCATTCGCCAGTTCGATGAGCTGGAGGTGATGTTTCATCGGGACCGCGTCAGGATCGACCGAAGTGCGCGGATATCCATTCAGCGGTTTGTGCTGATGCCCAGATAGACAAGCCGGAGGCTTGTCCTACGATTACGATCGGAGGGCGGATACGGGTGACATTCGAACGGCGCGGCGCGCGGGAATCCAGCATGCTAGTAAGGCGACTAATGCCAGCGCGACGGGTACGCCCACGAATGTTATGGGATCGGCCGGCGAAACGCCAAACAACAGGCTGGCCATCAGGTGCGTGGCGCCTTGTGCGGCCGCGAGTCCCAATGCCACTCCCGTTAGCGTGAGCACGGCGCCGGGGCGCAACGCCAACAGGAGAATGTCGCGCGCTTCGGCGCCCAGAGC
>JBEKJJ010000290.1:0-9511 GCA_050011295.1 Bryobacteraceae bacterium | reverse complement strand
CGACGATTTTCTGGTTCCCGCCGGCACCAAAGTCCCGCTGAGCATGATCAATAGCGTCAGCACCAAGACCGCCACTGAAGGCGAACGGATCTATTTGGAAACTGTTTTTCCGATCCTCGCCAATGGCCGCATTGTGATTCCGCCGGGAAGCTACGTGGCCGGCACTGTGACAGAAGTGAAGCGGCCGGGACGTGTGCACGGGCGGGGCGAGTTGTACGTCCGCTTTGACTCCTTGACTCTGCCGAACGGCGTAACGCGCGATTTCCGCGCCCGCATCGGTAGCCTGGATGGAACGGCGCCCGATACGCTGGATAAATCCGAAGGCAAGGTGAAGAGCGACGGCAACAAAGCCGGCGACTTGAAAACGATTGGAGAAGCAGCCGGCGCGGGCGCGGGTATCGGTGGATTGGCCGGCGCAGCGGCCGGTCATCCCGGTATGGGTGCGGGTGTTGGCGCTGCTGCTGGAGCCGCAGCCGGATTGGTCGGCGTGCTGCTCACGCGCGGGCCGGAAGCCGTGCTAGCGAAAGGGACCACCATGGAGATGGTGCTGGACCGGCAATTGCAATTTACCCCGTCGGAGCTCGATTTCGGCAACTCTGCGGCGCAATCGCACGCCAACAGCGCCGCGCCTGCACAAAAGAAGCCGCAATCGGCGTTTCCAGGCCGCCGTTTCCCGGAGTGAGGATTAGCGGCGAATCCTACTTTGCCGCTGGCCTCACCGCTCGTTTGCCAGCTTTCCCTTTTTCAGAAGCTTTCCCTTTTTCAGCGGCCTTGGACTTCGCATAAAGCTGCGGTGTGTTCGCCGCCATAAAGAACGCCAGCAATCCTGACGGCCAGAGTTGCAGTAACAAACGATCGAACGAACTTTTCACCTGCCAGGAAGGGTCACCCGGCAACGCTACGTAGATGGCGAATTCAGCCGCCAACATAACACCAGAGGCGATGACAATGGTGGCGATCGCTGGGCGATCCCGTTGCTCCACTTTAAATCGCACCAGATACCAATACACTCCCAGCACCAAAATGATCGGGACCAGATACTCTCCGATACGGAAGGGCTGCACGATATACTCTTGAATCACCGTGATCCAGCGCGAGATGTCGGTCAAATGCGTGAGGATTTGATGCGGCTGCCTGGCCAGCAGATCGTTCGGTGGCGCAAACCGAAGCTTAAAGAACACGACCACGGCCAGCGGGGCCACAAGTCCGGCCGCCAGCCGAAGGAACTGCGGCGCGAGCGTAGCTCGATTCCCGTAACGCGATATAGCCCAGGCACGCGCGGCTATCAATGCCACTAGAAAAAACGTGCCTTCATTCTTGGTCCAGGCTGCGAAGCCCGCGGTCAACCCAGCCAGGACGCTGAAGCGCAAATCATCCGGATAGCGATCCTGCAAACACAACAAGCCGAGCGTGGTCAGAATGAAGTAGCTCAACGGAACGTCGGCGTATTGATTGGCGCCGCTCGCAATCAGCGAGACGCCTCCCAGCAACAGTGTTCCGGCGATAAGGGCTTGCATCTTGCCGCGCAAAATTCCTAACGTCGAAATCAACACACCCGCCACTCCAAAGGTGAAGAGAAACGCCGCAGCGGTGGATGCGAGCGTGGATTCGGCACGCGCGAACGTCCAACACATAGCCACGATGCCCGGAAGCAACAAAGGATAGTCTGGATGCGACCAGTCCAACTGATTTGAAAAAGCATCCCGCCAGAATTCGCCGCCTCGGAACAGAAAGCGTGCCCGCATGTTCCAAATGGCCCAGGCGTCCCATTCACCGTGAGGCTTGGTGAGCGTAGAGAAGATAAATATAATCACAGCACTGGCCAGCGCGACACCTAACGCGGCCGTGAAATACCAGGGAGTGGGTGGCCCGGGCGCCCATTCAAGCACGTTCACGCGCCGGGCCGCCAGAATGCCCAGTGCCAAAGCCGCGACCAGCGCCACACCTTCCACGGATGCCAACATCAGGATTCTCGGACCAACCAATGCAAGAGTGAGGAAGTAAAGAGAAGATGCAATCCCGATTCCGATTCCGGCCCCCAGCGAAAGAACCAGGGCATTATGCAAAGTCGAGCGAAGCGACGCGGGAAATAGCCAACGAACCAGGCCGCAACCCATCAACCAAGACAGTGCCAGACAGAGCAGGATCATCGGGTAGTGTTGTGATAAATAAACACGCCGTTACCGAAATCCTGAACCAGCACCAGATTCTTGGCCCTGAGCATGTTGGCGTTCGGAGCGTTGTTATGAAAATTCGCGACCACGAAATGCTCCTCGGTGGTAGCTTTGACAATGGCCGGCGCAAGAGCGTACTGAGTGAGATAGAACTCGGCCTGCGACTGCGCGTTGTTGCCGGGATTATCGGAAACGTAACCCAGCACGGATCGGGGAGGCATGGATTTGTGAAGCGCGTCGAACCGGCTCTCGAAGTTCGGCACTCCGAACGCATACGATTCGCGCGAGTAAGTGTACGCGGTGATTACGTCAAGCAAAAGCCACAAGCTGGAAGCGAGCGAGATGGAAATGAGGGCTAAAACTGCGAATCGATGACTGCT
Source organism: Bryobacteraceae bacterium (assembly GCA_050011295.1). Lineage (GTDB taxonomy): Bacteria > Acidobacteriota > Terriglobia > Bryobacterales > Bryobacteraceae > Palsa-89. The sequence continues at coordinate 6,957 of JBEKJJ010000290.1, read as the reverse complement.
CACAAACTGTTCAGTTTAGCAGGAAAAGGCAGAATCCAGGAGCCAGAATACAGAATCTAGAAGAAGGAACCCGCGCAGAGCGCGCCGGCATCATTATTCTGGCTTCTGACTCCTGAATTCTGAATTCTAGTGGCTCCGTTGCGCCGCGAAATAGCTATCCATAAAATCCAGCGCGGCCTTGTGCAGCTGCGGCATTGGACCGATTTTATCGCCCAACTCCTCGGCAACGTCGCTCGATTCCCGATACGCCGGCCACTTCGCCAGCCCCTTTCCATTCGGATCGCCACTAGTCGCGAAATTCACCCAGTAGGATGACACGGCTTCCGAAAGTTTCCGGTCGCCATCTTCCCACGGCCGCGGCGGCAGCAAATTCTCAAAAACATAGGCGATTTCGGACGCATGGTAAGCGCCGTAGCGGCTGCTATCCGGCCCCGGAGGGACGCGGTCGAAATAGTAAAGGAACGCCTTTGACTTGCCCGTCTTGGTTTGCATGCGCACCCAGGTTCGCATCTGCCAGCCGAAGCTGAAGTCCCGAAAGCTTGCATAGTGCGACGCGGCTGCCTCTTCATCCGATCCCGCAGGATACAACTTCAGAAACGCGTCTGTTTTATCGCCAAAACGGGAGCGGGATTGTTCCACGAAGGTCGCCGCCTTCCCCGTGGCTGGCCAGGGCGCCAGCGACTTTCCTTCATCAGCGTTAGAGCCGGCAATCAGAGGCACATCGATCTGCTTGCCCTTAGCGAAGATCGTGTATACATCCTCAGGCAGCATCCAGCCGTCCACGTTGGGCGGAAAACTCGCGGCGGACGAAGCCTTCAGCAACTCTTCGGCCGGCTTCGCCCGGAGCGCCGCGATGGAATCCGCATGCTGAGACGCCGCAAACTTCTGGCCGGACGCTTCCACTTCCGCCAGCGTCTTCATCGGCCCAAACGCCCCTCCGCTCTCGCCGATGGCGCGCTGGAAAAGCCCCCGGGCGAGAGGCGTCGCCATCAGATAATTCACGCTCCACGATCCCGCCGATTCACCGAAAATGGTCACGCGCTTGGGATCGCCTCCAAACGCCGCGATGTTTTTCTTTACCCATTCGAGAGCGGCAATTTGATCCAGCACCGCATAATTGCCGGACGCATTGCGGTCGGACTCTTTAGTCAACTCCGGATGCGCGAAAAATCCAAATATCCCGAGGCGGTAGTTAATGGTCACCAGCACCACGCCCTTCTTGGCCAGTGCTTCGCCATCATAGAACGGTACGGCGCCGGAACCTCGCGTCAGTCCGCCGCCATGTATCCATACCATCACCGGATGGTGTTCCCTATTGGATTTCGCAGCCGTCCAGACATTCAGATACAGGCAGTCCTCGCTCATCGGTTCCGGATCGCGATAATAAATTGACGCTTTTGGATAGGGCGTCTGATAACACGCCGCGGAAAACTCCGTCGCGGTCCGGACGCCTTGCCAGAAGGGCGCCGGCCTAGGCCCTTTCCAGCGCAAACCGCCGATGGGCGCCGCGGCATACGGCACACCTTTATAGACCCTAACCTCCGGACTGGATCCAGGCACACCGGAGAGCGATCCATTCTCGATTCGAACCGGATCGTCGATGGCGCAAAGCGGCAAGACGGCGGCGAACAGGGCAGCCGGTACAACTGTCTGAAATTTCATTCCTGCACTATATCACTGCTGAAACCCAGCCCCGAATATCCTGCTATAATAAAAATCGCGTTTGGTCGTCCTGCCGCGTCTGGCCGAGAATTCCTTCTGCCTCCGTCGAGCTCGCCCTCAAACGTAGGAGAAACCATGAAGAAGCTTTTTGTAGGGAATTTGGATTTCGGCGCCACCGAGGAATCCATCCGTTCTGCTTTCGAAGCATACGGCGCCGTGGAGCGGGTCAGCTTGATGACGGACCGGGACACCGGGCGGTCACGAGGGTTCGCGTTTGTCGAGATGACCGATGCCAGCGAGGCCGATCGGGCCATCGCCGGTTTGAACGGCACCAATCTGGGTGGCCGTGCGATCAACGTGAACGAAGCCAGACCCAAGACAGAAGGCGGCGGTGGCGGAGGGCGACGCGACCGTCGCTGGTAGTCTACTACCGTTCATCACTTCACGGTCCGTACCCGGACTGAAAATTCTGTTGGAGGAGTTATGGCCGGCCGTTCACGCGATACATACAAGAAACGTCAGAAGGAAGTGGCTCGCGCCGAAAAGCAGCGGGAAAAGGCTGCGCGGCGACTCGACCGCAAGCTGCACAAGAATGACCCGGAGACGGGCGAAGCTGGGGATGCTTCCGAAGACAACGAAGACTTAGACCACTTAGATCGATTAGACCTGGACGATCTGGACAAAGAGGCTGCTGGGATCCTGCCTCTGCGCGAGGCCGGGTCCTAGGCCGCGCCGGGTTCAGTACAGAATACGGGTGCGGATAGTGCCCTGTACTTTATCCAGCTTGCGCTTCATTTTTAGCGATTCTTCGGCCTCCCGCGTTTCTATGTCGATCACTACGTAACCGATCTCGGCATTCGTCTGCAGATATTGGCCGGCGATATTGATCCGCTGTTCGGAGAAAACAGCGTTGATGGCCGACAGCACGCCCGGCTGGTTGCGATGGATGTGCAGCAGCCGATGCTTTCCGGAATGCTCCGGCAGCGAGACCTCGGGAAAGTTCACCGCGCTCAGCGTAGAACCGTTGTTGCTGTATTTGATCAGTTTCTCCGCCACCTCGACGCCGATGTTTTGCTGCGCTTCCGCGGTGCTTCCGCCCACGTGAGGCGTCAGCAGCACGTTGTCCATCCCGCGCAAAGGGGAGACGAATTCCTCATCGGCGGTCTTGGGCTCGTGCGGAAACACGTCCACGGCGGCCCCGGCTAGATGTTGGGATCGGAGCGCCGCAGCCAGCGCATCGATATCCACCACCGTTCCGCGAGAAGCATTGATGAGCTGTGCACCCGGTTTCATCCGCGCCAGTTCGGCTGCGCCGATCATGCCTCGCGTCTGCGCAGTTTCGGGAACATGCAGTGTGACTACGTCAGCGATTTCAAGCAGCGAGGGGAGCGTTGGCATGGCTCGCGCGTTTCCCAGCGCCAGCTTGGTTTCGACATCGTAATACACCACTTGCATTCCCAACGCCTCAGCCAGTAGACCGATCTGTGTGCCAATGTGGCCATAGCCCACGATGCCCAGACATTTGCCGCGCACCTCAAAGGACCCGCTGGCCGTCTTCAACCAACCTCCCCGGTGCGCCATTGCATTGCGGTGCGGGATACCGCGCAGCAGCATGATAATCTCCGCCAACACCAGTTCCGCCACGCTGCGCGTATTTGAGAAGGGTGCGTTAAAAACCGGGATTCCACGGTGCTGCGCGGCGTCGAGATTTACCTGATTCGTACCAATACAAAAGCAGCCGATCCCGAGCAGTCGCTCGGCATGCTCCAGAATGCGGCTGGAAAGGCGAGTGTTGGAGCGTATCCCCACCAAGTAGGCATCCTTGATGGACGCGATCAGTTTGGGTTCGGGAAGAGACTTGGGATGATTCTCGATATTGGTATAGCCATCCTGGCGGAAAGCGTCGACGGCGGTCGTATGAACGCCTTCGAGCAGCAGGATCTTGATCTTTCCCTTATGGAGCGAGGTCTTGTTCAAGTTCAAGTTTCGCATGTCTCCGCAGTCTGTCGGAGATGTTCCTCAGTTTTTGCGGGACCGTCCGGTTGATTTCTCTGACGAGGTCTGGAATGTGTATGGGTTTCGTAATATACCCGTCCATCCCGGCTGCCAGACAGCGCTCCCGATCGCCGGACATAGCGTGTGCAGTAAGGGCAATGATTGGAATGTGTTCTTCGGCGCGTTCTTGCCGGCGAATCGCGGCGGCGGCTTCCAGTCCGTCCAGCTCGGGCATTTGGATATCCATCAAAATCAGGTCGAAGGTTTGCTGTTCGATCACCCGCAGCACTTCACGCCCGGTGCGGACTACCGTTACGTGATGATGTTGCTTCTCGAGCAGTCGGAGTGCCAGTTTTTGGTTGACGACATTGTCTTCGGCCAACAGGATTCGCAGTTCAGGCAGGTTCGCAGGCAACTTATGCTGCACAGTCAAATCAGCGGCAGGGGGTTGGTCGGGCGTGAGCCCAAGAGCCAAACTGATCGCTTCGATAAGTTCGAACTGTGCCACAGGTTTGGTGAGACAGGCCGCCACTCCGAGTCTGCGGCAGCGCGCCACGTCGTCTCGTTGACTTGCGGAGGTAAGCATCAATACCGAGACGCGCGCGAATGGGTCCTGTCGCTGAATCTGCTCCAGCAAAGTGAAGCCGTCCATCTCCGGCATATGACAGTCCAGGAGCATAAGACGGAAGGCGCCTGCGGTACCCTCCAATTCGCGGAGCGCCTGCGCCGCAGTCGGCGCCAGGACCGGCTTCATTCCTTCCGCTTCAATCATATCCGCCAGAATGCGTCGGCTGGTAGCATTATCGTCCACGATTAGGACGGGCAGTCCTTGCAACTGAACGGCCCGGACTGGTTCCTGATCCTTCCGCTCTTCGGGAAACGACGTTTCGACGGTGAACTCGAAGCAACTGCCCGCGCCAGGCTGGCTTTCAACCCAAATCTGTCCACCCATCGTTCGAATCAGCTTCGTGGAAATCGCCAACCCCAATCCAGTTCCTCCAAAGTTCCGGTTGATCGTGGAATCGGCTTGGGAAAACGCTTCAAAAATGGATTTCTGTTTGTCCAGTGGAATGCCAATGCCGGTATCTCGCACCGAAAAGCGCAATCGGGCACGCTGGTTTTCGATTCCATCTAATGCCACGTGCAGCGCCACTTCCCCTTTCGCTGTGAATTTGAGGGCATTGCCCAACAAATTGACGATGATCTGGGTGAGCCGGGTTGGATCGGCAACAATGCGATCCGGCACGTCAGAACTCACACTGCAAAGCAGTTCCAAGCCCTTCTCACTGGCGCGGAACGCCAATGGCTTCATGATTCTCGCCAAACTCTGGCGCAGCTGGAACGGCACCAGGTCCAGTTCCACCTTGCCCGACTCAATCTTGGAAAAGTCGAGAATATCGTTGATGATGGTGAGCAGCGTTCCGGCCGAACTTTTGACGGTCTCGATCAATTCCCGCTGCTCCTGAGTCAAGTCCGTCTCCAACGCCAGCTCGGTCATACCTATAACACCGTTCATGGGGGTCCGAATTTCATGGCTCATGTTGGCCAGAAACTCGCTTTTAGCGCGACTAGCTGCCTCCGCCTGATCCTTCAACAAAGCTGCCTGCACCAGTTGTGCTTGGATGGTGGCCGTCTGTCCTCGTACGCGCCGATTGAGGGAGACAACCCAGGAAATTGCGCCTAAGGCTACTAGACTCATCAACCCAAATGCATACAGCGCGTGCTCGGGGGTCCACCAGGACGGCCGGCGCAGCACGGTTAAATCTTCGGCCGATCGCAGCAAGATTCGAAAATTCTTGGGTACCCGGAAGTGGCGTACAGCCTGGGTTTCCGGAATCATGCATATGCCTGTCAGTTGAATTTGACTGCCATCGGTCACTCCCTCGAAGGCATGTTCCGCGTGTTCGTGTGGAAGAACCGCAGAAAAGACCAAGCCTCCCGCATTGACCAGCATCGTAAGCTGGCCCGTCGCTCTTTGCTTTTCGATCAGACGGCCATCTATCCGAACCAGGCTCCCCTCGAAATCGCCAGAGAGAGCCTCATTAGCGCTGATCGATCGCGGAGGCGGCAGAGCGGCCTTGCCAAGCCGCCTGAATACCGCGTTCTCAATGGTGCGAGTGAAGTCTCCCATGACAGGGAATCCCACTACATCCACGGCGTCACCCGGCTCGAGCGAGAGCGGCTGTGCGCTGAGCACGGAGGCGTCTTGAATTCCGTCGTCTAGGAAGACGGTCTTGCCCACTTGGGCAAGAACAGTTCCCCGGAACCGAACCCGGTGATCCGGATTGGAGTGGGGCGTGTATTGAAACAGATCGCTCAGGCTCTTTACGGGGAGAGAAAATGGATCGGTAACGGCGGGTTCGAGAACTTGGATATAGCTCAAATCCGGAGAATAGGTGTTCACCGCAACGAACTGGCGCCTCTGGTTGAAGATGGGCCCCGCCGTCGCGCGAACCCGGATCCGCGCGTCGATGAGGCGGCTGTGTTCGTTCCGCTGGCCCTTCCGGGTCATAACCTCTACCTGAAACCGGCCGGACGCTACTTCCAGAACCAGCATAGAATCCCTGATCTCAGCCGACCGGACCACCCCCTCAAACTCGATCCACTGGCCATCTTCTATCCCACTGGAAAGACGATCCAGGCTGACCTTCCGGGAGGGCGGTACAGTGCCTTCTCCCAAGACCCGCACGGTAGCCTGATCGACGATAGGCGCAAATTCGCCAGAACCTGTAACCCCTTCAATATCGAGCAACGAGCCAGTGTGGATCGCTGGAGTCAACAGAACCTGATTTTTTGTCTCAATGTAGACGCCTGTGGCCCCATCACTGACGAAAAAGCCGTGCCAGCCTTCAAAACAGACTTCGCAGACTGCTCGCAGATGTACGGGATAGCGTCGCTTGGCTTCTGACGACGCAAGACTGTGGACCGCGTCGGCAGTCGTCAAAGTAGGGAGTACCGCCCGTTGCGCGGCCACTTGCTGTCCAGATAGACTGCCACAAAAGAAGACGAGCGCGACCGGCGCAAAATGCCCCTTGTTCAGGAACAACTTAAGTATCCTCTACATCTTATCGTCGCGGACACGGTCTTATTTACGCAAAGTTTCGCATGTCAGAAGGCGCACTACACCGCTGGTTTCGGCGGCGCCTTCAGCGGCAAGCTTGTGGCGGCCAACAAATCAGCCAACACCCGGCTATCCGGACCTGCCGCAAGCAGCGTCAATCGCGCATCGCTTGCGAGCAGCTTCTGGGTCTCCAGAATATCGAACAGCGCCGCTGCCACGATTGGCTGCTGTGCGATCTC
>JBEKJJ010000289.1:0-9554 GCA_050011295.1 Bryobacteraceae bacterium | reverse complement strand
GGAAGCGGAAATGTTTTGAATACCCAGGCATTGACGTCAAGTTTTAACGGCGGCGTCTACCTGGTGTGGAATGTGAGCGGACACGTGCAATTCCAAATCACGAGGACCGCAGGATCCAATGGGGTGATTTCCGGGCTGTTCTTTGATCCGGCGCTCAACACGCAAACCATTAGCGCCACCGGCGGTACACCGCAGAGCACGGTAGTGAGCACGGCCTTCCCGGCAGCGCTGCAGGCGACGGTGAAGAACGGGTCTGGAAATCCGGTGAGCGGGGTGATGGTGACATTCACGGCGCCGGGGAGCGGGGCGAGTGCGCTGTTCGGCGGATCGGCGACGGCGGCAGTAGTGACGAATGGGAGCGGGATTGCAATCTCGCCGGTCCCAGTAGCTAATAGCGTGGTGGGATCTTACAATGTATCTGCCTCAGCGCCGGGGCTGACAGCGGTGTCATTTGCGTTGACGAATAGCGCTACGCCTCCCCCGCCGACCGCGACGTTTGTCCAGATGGATACGGCGACGCAGGGCAACTGGGAAGGCGTATACGGCAGCGACGGCTACAACGTAATCGGGGATCTGACGAGCAACCCGTCGTACGTGACGCCGATACCGTCCGGACAATCCAGCTACACTTGGACCGCTTCTACCTCCGATGTGAGAGCGCTGCAGAAGGCCAGCAATCCTGCCGTCCGGATAGCGGCGACGTGGTATTCGTCCACGCAGTTTACGATCGATATGAACATAACTGACTCGGCGACGCATCAGGTGGCGCTGTATTGCTTGGATTGGGACAGCACGGCCAGACGGCAGACGATCAACGTATTGGACGGAAACGGAAACATTCTAAATACGCAGGCATTGACGTCAAGCTTTAACGGCGGCGTGTATATGGTATGGAATGTGAGCGGACACGTGCAGTTCCAAGTCACCAGGACTGCGGGAAACAACGCGGTGCTTTCGGGCTTGTTCTTCGAGCCTTAGCTAAGCGGTTCTATTGCATGCCGAGCGCGCATCAGTTAGGCTATGAGCATGCGGAGCGTGGTGACTGCTCTCAGCACCTTGCTGAGACGTGTACTTCCCCAGAGCGCGTTCGATTCTATCCGATTTCGCTGGTTGGCTATGACATCCTGGTTTATCAAGCGCCCGCCAGAGGTCCGCAGTTTCGGTAGTGACGGCGAATCAGATCTCGTAACCCGGCTTCAAGCGGTGAATGCAGTGGCTCCCACCAAAATGTGTCGTGTCATGTATAACTACGGCTCCGACAAAGGTTATGGACGGCACAATTACACGGTTGTGTATTCTGTCCTTTTCGAGCCGTATCGCGACCGGCCTCTACGCGTTTTTGAACTCGGGCTAGGCACAAACAATACGGAGGTTGCGTCCAACATGGGGGTCCAAGGCCGGCCCGGGGCGTCCCTTCGTGGATGGCGAGACCTCTTCCCGCTTGCGCAGGTGTTTGGTGCTGATATCGACCGTGGCATTTTGTTTCAGGAGAATCGGATCAAGACGTTCTATTGCGATCAGCTCGATCCAGCGGCTATTCGGGCGATGTGGTCGCAGCCGGATTTGCAGGACGGTATGGATATTATCATCGAGGACGGCCTGCATACGTTCGACGCTAATGTTTCCTTCTTGGAAGGATCACTGGAGCAGTTGCGCCCGGGAGGTATCTACGTGGTGGAAGATATTGCGCGAGATTGCATCGACCGCTGGTACGATCAACTGGCCAACGTGTATTCGAAGCGGTATCCAAAATATGAGTTCGCATTTTTGATCTTGCCGAACCCGGTGAACGCTTGGGACAACAACCTTTTGGTGGTTCGCCGCAATAAGGCTTAATGCTGCCTGGGCTTTCCGGAAGTCGTATAATTCCTCCCGGAATTACGTGGTATTCACCTCATTAGCCGCTGGTATTGGACTGGATTCCTCTGACTCGCTAATCCGGCGCCCAGCGACGACCGCCCTTAGAGCTAAACTCTCGCCCTCGGTTCATCGCGACGGCCCTGAGGAACGGAGTTCGAATAGATCTTCGCCTCAAGACCGGAGCTGACCATAACGGAGTGGGGCCCTGCCGCGAAATCCGACGGTGCGGATAGAGAGCGTGCCCGTCGGCTCTGTTTCCGCAAATAAATCATCGGCTATTCGGTGCCAGAGGCGTAAGCATCACATGAACCCCACTATCCCTGCCCGCTAACCGCGGTGCATGGTGACCGCCCCCAGGGGGATCAGCGCAACCCGTCAGCGCCAATCCTGAGCGCCAGTAGTTTGCTCCCGAGGCTGTTCTCTGGCTAGCATAGTGGGATGTCACCCGGCGACTGGCCGCCAATCTCGAAGCGGAACCTGTGCTCGCGTGAGGATAGGGCGAATTACGGCCGGATGGTAGGCGCCGTTTGCATGGTCTTGCTTGCGTTGCTTTTGGAAGGTTGCACTCGGTCTCCTGTTCATGAACCGGTCACATTAACTCTTCTGGAGGAGTGGACCACTGAGACTTTCAACAAGGCTCGCCAGCAGGAGTTGCAGCAATTCACTCGGGAAACCGGAATCCAAGTCAAGCTGCTTCCGTCTCCGGAGTCCGCGCGGGAAAAACTGGCATTGTGGCAAGACTTACTCAGGACAGGCGCTTCGGGGCCTGACGTATATGGCATAGACGTGATCTGGACGCGTATTCTGAACGAATATTTCCTAGATCTCCGGCCATATTTCGGCAACGAAATCCCCCTTCAGTTTCCAGCTATAACTGCCAGCTACACAGTGGATAACAAGCTGGTGGCCATCGCTTATCGCGCTGACATCGGGCTTCTGTTTTATCGCACCGACCTTCTGCGAGAGTATGGATATCCCGAACCACCCAGGACCTGGGATGAGCTGGAGATGATGGCGGCTCGGATTCAGGCGGGCGAACGAGCCAAAGGAAAGAAAGAGTTTTGGGGTTTTGTGTGGCAAGGAGGGGCTACCGAAGCGTTGACCTGCAACGCGCTGGAATGGCAGGCTTCCGAGGGCGGCGGTCAGATCATCGAAGCGGACAAGACCATCAGCGTGAACAACCCGGACGCGATCCGGGCGTGGCAACGGGCGGCGCGCTGGGTTGGTTCCATCTCACCCCCCGGTGTAAGCGGATATGTAGAGGCGGACGCACTGAATGTTTGGATTGCAGGGGCAGCATTCATGCGGAATTGGCCGACCGCCTTCGTCGACGGTCAGGCGGCTGGGTCGCCGATCCGAAATAAGTTCGATATAACCGTCCTGCCTGCTGGTAAGGAAGGCCGCATGGCTACGTTGGGAGGAGCCGGCCTGGGAGTTTCCAAATTATCGGCTCATCCCCGTGAAGCGGTAGAGCTGGTCCGATACCTCAGCCGTGGAGACGTGCAGACGAAGCGGTCACGCGTGCTTTCTGTGCCCCCCACTCTTCAGGAACTCTACGACGTGCCTGATGTAATTGGACCAAATCCTGGTTTTGCCCTGTTGCGTGAGGCATTCCGGGCCGGCATAGTATCGCGTCCTTCGAATGTCACCGGCACAAAATATCCGGACGTCAGCGAGGCTTACACCCAGGCAGTGCACTCCGTGTTGACTGGCGAGAAGCCAGCACCGGAAGCGGCCGCAGCCCTGGAGAACGAATTGGTTCGCATAACCGGCTTCAGGAAGGGACCGCCCGTGCGGGGGCAGCACACCCGTGAATAGAGAGCTGGCAATTCGTATAGAAGTCGCCGTTTGCATTGTGGTGCTCTCGCTGTTGCTGGCAGCTTGTACTTCTGTTCATCCACCGGTTACGTTAACTTTTGTGGATCAGGGGTGGGCCACGCCGGCGTTCAACCAAGAACGCGAGCGGGAGTTGCAGCAATTTACACGGCAAACAGGAATCCAAGTCAAACTCCTTCCGTCTCCGGAGTCTACTCGGGAACAGATGGCCTTGTGGCGAGAGTTACTCCGGCCGGGCGTCTCGGGTCCTGACGTGTACACCATTGATGTGATTTGGCCGGGCATTCTGAGCGAGAATTTTGTAGATCTCAAGCCATATTTCGGGAGTGAAATCTCCGGCGGCTTTCCGGCGATAACCGCCAGCTACACCGTGGACAACAAGCTGGTGGCGGTGCCGTATGATGCCGATATCGGCGTTCTTTATTACCGCACCGACCTTCTGCGGGAGTATGGATATCGGGAGCCACCCAGGACCTGGGATGAGCTGGAGTCTATGGCAGCGCGGATTCAGGCGGGCGAAAGAGCCAAAGCTAAGAAAGAGTTCTGGGGTTTTGTGTGGCAAGGCGCGGCCACCGAGGCGTTGAGCTGCAACGCGCTGGAATGGCAGGCCGCCGAAGGCGGCGGACCGATTATCGAGAAGGACAAAACGATCAGCGTGAACAACCCGGACGCGATCCGGGCGTGGCAACGGGCGGCGCGTTGGGTTGGTTCGATCTCGCCACCCGGTGTAGTTGGATACAAGGAGTGGGATACGCTCAATGTTTGGGTGGCCGGCGACGCAGCGTTCATGCGGAATTGGACCTTAGGCTACGTTGACAGCCAGGCGGCAGGGTCGCCCATACGCAATAAGTTTGATGTGAGCCTGCTGCCCGGGGGTAAGGCAGGCCGGGTGGGTACGCTAGGAGGAACCGGCTTGGCGGTTTCCCGATTCTCGGCTCACCCACGCGAAGCCGTAGAGCTGGTCCGGTTTTTGATCAGCAGAGACGTACAGGTGAAGCGGTCTCGATTGGTTTCGCTGGCGCCCACTCGGCCGGAGCTCTACGAACTGCCTGAGGTACTTGAACCGAATCCCCGTTTTGCCCTGTTGAGCCAGGCGTTCCGCACTGACATTATTTCGCGTCCTTCGAACATTACCGGCAAGAAGTACGAGGAAGTGTCCAACGCTTACATGCAAGCAGTACACTCCGTGCTGACGGGCGAAAGAACTGCGCCGGAATCGGCCAAAGCCCTGGAGAATGAGTTGGTTCGTATCACAGGCTTTAAGAAGGGGCCTCCTCCGGGGGGATCAGCACGCCCCTGAGGCGCGGAGTGAGCTGGAAATCAGCGATAGCTTGAAAGGAACAACCGATGCAGCGTCACACTGCGACGGAATTCGGCCGTTTGGTAAAACGCGTGGAAGAGAAAACTCTTCATCCCGCTCGACTCAACATCGGTTCCCGTCTGATCCTGTGCTTCGTATTCATAATCCTGGTGATGCTCGGTGCTGATGCTATCGTTCTTTGGCAATTCCAAGTTGTCCACGCTCAGGCAGAGCGCCTGAACGGGATCGACCAGAAGCTGGTCACTTTATTACGTGTTCATGCGAGTCTCTTAGAGTTCTACGCTGGGTTGGAAGCAATCGCGCAGACCGAGGACGCCGGCCTTCTGGTAAAAGAAGCTGGGGACCTTCGTGCCGTTGTCCTAAACGACATACAGCACGCAGTAAGCTCCTTCAGTCTCCTACCCTCAGATTTGCAGCGGGATCCGAACTTCCTACCTACGATTCACGTTATTCAGAGCTCACTGACATCGCAGCTTGAGACAATCATTAAACTGGCCACCACCGGCGACTGGCGGGCTGTGCAACTGCGCCTATCGAACCAGGTACGGCCGCTCGAATCCATGACCTCGGCGCTGGTCGAAAAAGTAGACCACGATGCCGCCGAACAGCGGGCTGAAACCGTGCTGAACACGGGGCGCGTTCAGCGTTTGGTGTTTGTGATCGTGCCCACCACCGCCGTCTTTGCGTTGCTGATCGCGGCTACCCTCGGCCTAGCCATTACGCGTAGCATCACGCAACCACTTGCCCGCTTGGTGGAAGGCTCCAAGGCATTGGCGCGAGGCGAGTTTCAGCACCAGGTGACGATCCAGGGGGAAGATGAACTCGCTCACCTGGGACAGGTGTTCAACGACACAGCCCGGCGCTTGCGGGATCTCTACGCGGTTTTACAAAGTAGCGAAGATCGGCTGCGGCTGGTCATTGACACAATTCCGGCCTATGTCTGGAGCACCGCGCCTGACGGCTCCGTTGATTTCATCAATCGACGTTGGCTGGAATCTACGGGTTTATCCGAGGAGAACGCGTGGAATTGGAGGTCCGCGGTTCATCCCGACGACCTCCCGAGGTACGTCGACGAGTTGCAGCGAGCCCTCGCGGCCGGCGAACCAATGGAAAGTGAAGCACGGCTGCGGCAAGCTGATGGGGAGTATCACTGGTTTCTGATCCGCAACGTACCGCTGCGCGATGAATCAGGAAAAATCGTTAAATGGTATGGAACCAGTATCGATATCGAAGATCGAAAACAGGCCGAAGACGCGTTGCGGCAGAGCCAGGCGTATTTATCCGAAGCACAACGATTAAGCCACACCGGCAGCTTCAGCTGGACAGTTCCCAGTGGTGAGATCTTCTGGTCAGCGGAGATGTATCGAATCTTCCAATGCGAGCGAACGACAAAACCATCCGTGGACCTCGCCTTCCGACTGACTCACCCGGAAGACGCGCTCGACCTTAAACACGTAGTTGCGCGCGCATCCCAGGATGGGGAGGATTTTGATTTTGAACATCGATTATTGATGCCGGATGGCTCCGTCAAATATGTCCATGTTGTAGCTCACGGTGTAAGAGGTGAATCGGGAGAACTTGAGTTTGTTGGAGCGCTGATGGACATCACTGCGGTAAAGGAGGCAGAAGGCAAGATTAGACTCGCCGAAGAGGCGTTGCGGCAAGCGCAGGCGGATCTCGCACACGTAAACCGGGTGAACACCATGGGAGAACTGACTGCCTCGCTTGCACATGAAGTCAACCAACCGCTGAGTGCGATTGCTGCCAATGGTCATGCCTGCCTACGTTGGCTCTCAGCGAATCCACCTAACTTGGCCAAGGCTCGCGAGGCGGCCGAAAGAATCATTCGCGATGGCCAGGATGCCGGAGAAATTGTGCGGCGGGTTCGAGCGCTTTTCAGGCGAGCTCCCGGTGAGAAGGACGTCCTTGACCTGAATGAAGTCATCGGTGAGGTGCTCCGCCTGCTGCGAGGCGACGCCGGGAAAAGGGGCATCGCTGTGGAAACCGAGTTGGACAAGAAGCTTCCGTCCGTGGTGGCTGATCGCGTACAGTTGCAGCAGGTAGTTCTCAACCTGGTCCTCAATGGAATCGAGGCACTGGATCAAGTTGCGCACCACCCCAAGACAATTTTTATCCGTTCGGCATGGGATGGCCCCAATGCCGCTGTCGTTGAGGTACGGGATAACGGAGCCGGATTCGAGAATCCGGAAAAAGCCTTCGAGGCCTTCTTTACAACGAAACAAAACGGAATGGGCATGGGCCTGGCTATTTGCCGCTCCATCATCGAGAGACATCACGGCCGGCTTTGGGTTGCACCTGGCGTTGGGCCCGGGGCCACGGTCTGCTTCACAATTCCACTCAAATCAAGCGAGATGCAATGAACTCGGACAACCCCATCGTCTTCGTGGTGGATGACGACTATCGAGTGCGTGAAGCGCTGTCCAGCCTGATAGCGTCCGTGGGACTTAGAGTTCTCGCATTTGGATCGGCTGCGGAATTCCTGGAATCCGAAAAACCGGATGCCCCCGCTTGCCTGGTCCTGGACCTGGAACTTCCGGGCACGAGTGGCCTGGAACTCCAACGGGAACTGGCAGCCGGAGATGGCCCTCCGATTGTTTTCATAACGGGCCATGGCGATATTCCTTCTTCGGTACGCGCGATGAAGGCCGGAGCGATCGAGTTTTTGCCCAAACCATTCAGCGAGCAGGAGTTGCTAGGTGCGATTGACGCCGCGATTGTCCTGGATCGAGAAGCGCGGAGGAAGAGATCCGAGCTGGCGGAGTTGCAGAAGCGTTACTCTCTTCTTACGCCTCGGGAACGCGAGGTGCTTCCCTTTGTGGCCGCTGGCTTCGCCAACAAGCAGACCGCCGCCGACCTTGGGACCAGCGAGATCACGATCGGGGTTCATCGGGGCCAGGTCATGCACAAAATGGGCGCAGGGTCGCTCGCAGAATTGGTGAGGATGTCCGACAAGCTCGGAATTGCGCGCACTCCTGGCCGATCTAAATAAACATATAATAGCCAGCCTCGTACTTCTGCCGTATCATCAAGGCGTAGATGGAGATACATCGGTGATGACCGGCGTTGGGAAACACCTGGTGGTGGGAGTGGACGACGACTTTCGGCTACGAGAATCCTTGAAAAGCCTGGTGGAGTCGGCCGGATATGCCGCTGCCACATATTCGTCCGCGGAGGAGTTCCTCGAGTCGGGTGCCCTTGCGGGAGCGGCTTGTCTAGTCACAGACGTACGGATGCCAGGAATGGACGGCGTTGAGTTACAGCGCCGCATAAGAATGGAGCGCCCGGAGTTGGCGGTCATCTTTATTTCTGCCCACCAGGACGATGAAGCCAGACAGCGAGCCCTGGACGAGGGTGCAACTAGGTTTCTATACAAGCCCTTTGACGGTGCGGAGCTGCTGAGAACGATCGAAGCCGCTTTGAAAGACGCTCGGGGGGTTTAAACAGGAGTTCAGATCGGTTCGACAAGGAGGTAACTATGGCCACTGCAAATTTATTAGGTTCCAGCCCGAAATGGTTCGAGATCGAGGACACGAAGTCGGCGAACCAGGCGTTACACCACAGCGAACGCCGTGACCACGGCCTACCTAGGATAATCGGCAACAGCGCCGCGCTTCAGGGAGTGCTTCGTCTGGTGCGCATGGTCGCTCCTACCGACGCCACCGTGCTGATCCAAGGGGAAACAGGAACCGGCAAGGAGCTGATTGCTGAAGCCATTCACAAAGGCAGCGAGCGAGCGAATGGTCCGTTTGTGAAGGTGAATTGCGCCGCCATTCCCGCAGGTTTGTTGGAAAGCGAGCTGTTCGGTCACGAGCGCGGCGCCTACACCGGTGCGGTCACGCGCAGCATCGGACGGTTTGAGCGGGCCAATCGCGGTACCTTATTCTTGGACGAAATCGGCGACCTTCCGCTGGAACTGCAGCCCAAGATTCTACGGGTGATACAGGAAAAGCAGTTCGAGCGTTTAGGTAGCGCTGCGACCATTCACACTGATGTGCGTGTGATCTGCGCTTCACATCGGAATCTCGCGGAGATGGTCGACGAACGTGAATTTCGCGCCGACCTCTTCTATCGGCTCAGCGTGTTCCCCATTGAATTACCGCCGCTGCGTGAGCGCCGCGAAGATATCCCCTCGTTGGTCCACCACTTCGTAAAGGTTTACGCCGATCGCATGGGGAAGCCGTTTACATCTATTGCAGAAGAATTCATGATGGGTCTGGAGCGTTATTCCTGGCCAGGCAACATCCGGGAATTGCAAAATTTCATCGAGCGATCGGTAATTCTTGCGGACGGTGCAGTCTTGAATGGCTCGCTGCCGGAACTCCCGCGCACGTCCGAGGTATCTGCGCCTGTCACATTCGACGAGGCGTCGCGTTCGCACATCCTCCAGACTCTCCACGAAACGGGCGGGGTGGTGGGTGGTCCGAATGGTGCAGCCAGCCGACTGGGCATGAAGCGGACGACGTTAGTCGCCAAGATGAAACGGCTGGGAGTTGGTCCTTTACAAAGCTCAGCAGGG
>JBEKJJ010000288.1:0-13681 GCA_050011295.1 Bryobacteraceae bacterium | reverse complement strand
GTGGAAGTGGACATCTTCAATCCGACCCAGCCGTCGCGCGCGTCCGCGAAAGGCTTCGTCGAAACGTCAGGATACGTATCCATCGAAGCAGAACATTACACCCGGAAAATCGACGCGCGGCCGTTGAGCTGGCAGCAGATCCCCGACTACGGCCGTACGCTATCCGCAATGTCGATCTTTCCCGTCACCGCAAGCAGCGCGCTACCACCCGCCAACTCGCCGGTCCTCGAGTATCAGATGTATCTCTTCGATTCTGGACCACTGGAAGTGGAAGCCATTCTATCCCCCACGCTCAACTTCCAACCCGGGCGCGGACTACGCTACGCGATCTCCTTCGATGCCGAGCCGCCGCAAGTGATCGACGCCCTCGCACAAAATTCGCAAGCTGACTGGCAGACTTCCGTGAAAGACAGCGTTCGCAAAGTGCGCTCCAAGCACCTACTCACAGCCCCCGGCGTTCACACCCTAAAATTCCGAATGGTCGACCCAGGCATCGTGCTCGAAAAACTGGTAGTCGATTTTGGCGGCGTCAAACCGAGCTACCTAGGTCCTCCCGAAAGTTTCCATCGTTGAATGTTCCCTTGCGTCACTTGCCGGAAAAACGTGCTGCCCTGCGCTCCCGAAAACTAGCCACGCCTTCTCGGAAATCGCTGCTCGCAAAGACCGCGGGCACGTCATCGCGGATTCGCTCCGCCGCTGCCGCTTCACCTTCCATGACACTCAGCCGCGCCGAACGCAGTGTCGCCTGAACAGCCAGCGGAGCCTGCGCCGCGATCCTTTCCGCGATCGCTACGGCTCTCTCCAATTGCTGTCCCGGCTCGGTTACTTCTTGTACCAGCCCAATGCGAAGCGCTTCCGCGGCGCCGAACTCATCCGCCGTAAGCAAATAGCGCATCGCGTTTCCCCATCCGGCTTCGCGTACCAGCCGGAACGTCGCGCCGCCCAGCGGATAAAGCCCGCGCGCAATCTCCAGTTGCGCGAAGCGCGCATCGCTCGCCGCAATCCGGATATCCGCGGCCAGCAACATCTCAATGCCAATGGTGAACGTAATGCCGTGCACAGCCATCACCAGTGGTTTCGACAGATGGCTGCGCAAACCGAACGGATCAATCTGGCCGGCGTCCATCACAAACGGATCGCCGCGCTCAAACAGCGGTGCGAACTGCGCCAAATCGATCCCGCCCGTGAAATGCGGTCCGTGAGCGAACACCACCGCACACCAAAGGTCCGGATTCGCTTCGTACTCACCGTAAGCGCGCGCCAGGTCATGGAACATCGGCGGGTCGAACGCATTACGCTTCGCGGCGCGATTCAAGCCGATCAGCAACACGTGGTCTCCAGCTCGCTCCGTAGTGATGTCAGACATAGTTGTAGGGCAGGTTGGTAACCTGCGCGCCGATTGCGAATCGGCGCAAACAGCGCGGGTCACCAACCCGCGCGCGGGAAGTCACAAGATAGCCACGGCTCGCGTGAAGCCCGCGGACGCGCTCCGGATCTTGAACGGAAAACATGAGACCAAAAAACCGGTCGCCGGTAACTGCTCCAGATTCGCCAGCTTTTCAATATGGCAATACCCAATCTCGAGGCTCGCCTTATGGCCTTCCCAAATGATGGACGGATCGCGCGATTCCAGAAATCGCCGGCGCGTAAAAGAAAACGGAGCATCCCAGCTCCACCCGTCCGTTCCCATCACCCGCACGCCGCGCTCCAGCAACCATAGTGTAGCCTCGCGCCCGAATCCGCAACCGGAATCCACGTAAGCCGCAGTGCCATACGCCGCCCCCGCGCGCGTATTCATCAGCACGATATCGAGCGGTTGTAACTCGTGCCCCGTTGCTCCCACTCGCCCAGCCAGTTCCGCCGCCGTCACCACATGTCCATCCTCAAAATCGCGAAAGTCCAGCTTGACTCCCGGACGATAGAACCAATCCAGCGGAACCTCGTCGATGGTCCAAGCGCGCTCGCCTCCATTCATGGTGGAAGCAAAATGCCAGGGCGCGTCCACATGCGTTCCGTTATGCGTAGTAACGGTCAGAAGTTCCACCGCCCACGCCTCACCGCCCGGCAGTTCATTCGCTTCGAGCCCTGGAAACATCCCAAGCATTCCACCAAGCGACTGCTTGTGATCGGAGTACTCGATGCGCGGAGCCAAGCCAGGTGGATCCGCGGGCACCGTATTTTCAAGCGGCCGGGAAAGGTCAATCAGTCTCATATTCCAGTGGCGCGGGGCCATGCCCCGCGGGTTTTATTCTATCCTCTAAACACGGCCACGATGGAAAAACTCGGCCCAGCGCCACGCAAAGAAATCACCCGCGCTCTCACCTTCGCCGCGCTGGCCGTTCTCGCGGTACTCTCCTGGCAGGCATTAACCGTCCACGTGAACTACCAGGGCAACTGGACCGGCCTCTTCCGCATCGGTTACCGGACCAAGCTGCCCCCCGCCTCTGCCCAGGGAGTTTTTCGCAACTCCAACCCCACCGGCTACGACGGCCAATACTATCGCATCATGGCGCACAATCCGCTTCTGCGCGATGGCACCGTAGCTTTTTTGGACGATCCGCTTATGCGCTCGCGTCGTATCCTGGTTCCCGCGCTGGCGTGGTTACTGGTTGCCGGACGCCAAGGACTCATCGATGGCGCTTATGTCTTCGTGATTCTCGCGTTCATTTTCGCCGGCACCTACTGGATGGTGCGCCTCCAGATCTCCGCGGGGCGTCATCCCGCATGGGGCCTGTGTTTCTTAGCCGTGCCCGCCGTTCTGATCGCAGTGGACTCAATGACGGTAGACGTTGCGATTGCCGCGTTGGCTGCCGGATTTGCCTGGCATCTCACTACCGGCCGCGCATCCGCACTCTGGTTGATTCTGGTGGCGTCTGCTCTGGTGCGCGAAACCGGTCTTCTGTTGCCGGCCGCCTGCGTTCTCGCAAGTATGTATCGGCGGGATTGGCGCAAGGCCACTCTCTGGGCCACCACCGCGCTGCCTGCCTTCTGTTGGTATGGCTACGTTCATGCGGTTTTGGCCGCCTCAGGCGCCGGTCACCTGGCGTTGGCGCCTCACTTCATGATCCCGCGGCTGGAACTGGGCATTCTGAGGCAAGCGCTGGAACCCCAATCCTACGCCCGGTTCTCGCCGCTCCTTCGCACGGTTGCCCAAGGCCTGGACGAACTTGCGTTGGCGGGCACAGTAGCCGTGGTCGTTCTTGTTGTGGTGAGATCGCGGCATGTGCGTCCCCTGGCACAAAGGACGGCCCTGGTTTTGTATGTCCTCATGTTCGCCGCCATCACCAGCAAGATCTTCTGGTCCGACGCTTACAGCTACAGCCGGGCTTTCGCGCCGCTGTTCGTGTTACCCATGGCCGGTGACCGCCCACGAACCGCTCTGCTGCTGGCCCTGCTTGTGGACCTCCGGATATTAGCCGAGTTTGAATCGCAAGCTCTTCATGTTCTGCAATGGCTGGCGTTCCGCTAACTCAATCAGCCAATATTTGAAATGAGTTCGGTTTCTGTGAGTCTAACACCGGGGGCATCCCATGCCGAACGTACCCAGCTTCTACTCTATCCAAGAGGCCGACAAACCCATCCCCCGGCGCATCTATCACAACAACAGCCAATGTCCCGCAGGCCGCGATATAGACGTGGATGAGCGGCGTAAAGGAACCGCCAACTATCGGCTCTGTGACGACTGCGAACAATTAAACCGGCACGGGCGCTAGCAAGTGGGGCAGGCTGCCAGCCTGCGCGGCGGTTGGATACCGCCGCTGTCCGGTAAACCGTGAGCATTTGGGCCGATTGACACCCCTTGTTGAAGAGCGCACCCGGGCCGCATCCCGCAGCCCTGCCCATTAGAACTTGGCTACACTCGGGAAGTGCATCGTTGGCTTCCACTCGCGCTCGTGCTCTGTCTCGAAGCCTGCCTCCTCTTCCCCGCTCTCGATCTGCTTCCCATTTGGACCGACGAACTCTTCACCGTGATGACCGTTCCACATCCGGTTCGCGAAATCATCCCCATTGTTCAGCGGGACATTCATCCGCCGCTTTACTTCGTGCTCTTGCATCAGTGGGCCAAGTTGCCGCTGCCCTTCACCAGCGTAGCCGCCCTGCGGGCCTACACTTCTGCTGGACCTTTTCTGGACGCGCTCCATGAAACCCATCGACCGGTACCTCGCGCTCGCGCTGTTTGCATTCTCGCCCTGCCTGCTTCTTTACGGCCGCATGGCGCGATCCTACTCCATGCAGGCCGCATTGGCATTGCTGGCTCTGGCCATGCTCCAGCGCTGGATCCCAAATCCTCTCTCGCTACTGCGCGCATCGGCCGCTCTACTCGCGGTACTGCTCCTCCTTTACACCCACTACGTCCCCGGGCTCGCCGTGCTTGCAGGTTTCATTCTGATTGGCTGGCGCAGCATAGGAATGGTCCGTATAGCCGCGTTCGTCTGCGCCGTCGCCATCGGCTATGCCCCCTGGGCAACCACCATGATCCACGCCCTCGGGCGCTGGGGAGTCGCTTCAGATTATGCCGCCACGTACAACATAACCGGTAACGCCGCGATCGAACAAATTGTCAAAATTGGATTTGGCCTTGTATCGCTGACCATCGGCGAATCGTTTCTGGCTTTTTCGCTCGTCCTGGTGCCCGTCATCCTGCTGCTGGCTGTGGCCGGCGCGCGAACCCCGGAATTCTCCCGCCACTTCCCCGCCCTGCTCGCGATCGCCGCCGTGGTTGGCTACATCGGCGTCTCGCGTTGGGCCAGCTATCCCTTCATTCCGGCCCGCCTTCTCTGGCTTCTGCCGTTCCTGAGCCTCTCAGTGGCGCTCGGGATTTCGCACCTTGATCGAATACCGCTGCGCTGGGGCGTAGCGTCGCTCATTTTCATTTCGTACGCCTCGTCCATCGTGATGTACTTCCGCCGCGAGAATCTCTTGAATCTCGGCTATGCGGCGCCCCTACGCGAAATCGCCGGCCAGCTCAATCGCGATGCTCAACCTGGAGATCTCATTCTCATGGATGCCTACAACACCGATTCCCAGGTTCTCTCCGCGTCCCTTTCCGGCCGTACTCCCAACATCGTCCTCGAACAGAAAAATTTGTCGGACGCCCGCCGCCAGATACCCTCCGCCGCAACCATTTGGATGGTCCGCAACACCCGGGATATTTCTCCGGGGCATTCCACCACTGAGCTACAAATCGAGGCTTGCGCCGGCCGCATCGAACGCGACACTTTGCTCGAGCCCTATGCGCTGTGGCAACAAGAGGCCATGAAAATCGCAGGCATGCGCCCACCGCTCACCCATTTCTACCAGCTCACCGAATGCCGCCCGGCCGTGGCACAGAATGCCGGAAAATAACGCATTCTTGACCCGCTCCAGACAAACGTACATCCTCATCGCACTGGCGCTGTTATGGCTAGCGCTCCGCGTCCCGCATCTTGCAACCCGCTTTTCCTTCAACTGGGATTCCTCACTCTATGCTCGCGGAATGGCCGAATTCAACGTCCTCAAGAATCAACCCCATCCGCCAGGATTTCCACTGTGGGTTTTCAGTGCCCGTGCCATCGAGCCCCTGTTAGGTCGAGCGATGCGCGCGCAGATTCTTCTCGCCGTCCTCATGGTGATGCTGGCACTAACCGTCTTCTACTTCTTAGCCCGCCAAGTCCTCGCCGATAACCACGCTGCCGCGTTGTGCACCCTGCTGCTGGCCTACTCGCCCGCTATCGCTCTGAACAGTTCCATAGCCGCCACCAGCATCGTGGACGTGGCATCATCGGCGGTCGCGGGTTACCTCGCGTTCCTCGATCCCCGCCGAAGCCAGTGGAGAATCGTCGCTTGTCTACTGGGCCTCGGAATATTGGCCGGCTTCCGCCAGAGCGGCGTAGGTTTGCTAGTTCCTTTGGTCGCTGTAGCCCTGCTCCTTCATTTGCGGTATGCCTGGCGCGCGGTCGCTCTCGGCGCTCTTCTAGGACTCATTGCCTTCCTCGCCTGGTACATCCCGCTGGCGGAAAGCGTCGGAGGTCTCCGTGCTTTTTCGCACTTAGTGAACGCGTACTTCCTCAGAGTGTCCGGCACCACCTCGATATTCCTCGGCGGCGCGCTACGCCGGCATGTTGGCATGATCGGCGAGAACCTGATCGACTACAGCCTCAACTTGATCGGCGCCTTCATAGCTTGTGGACTGTTCTTCCGCGAACGATGGAAGGTCCCACCCGGCTGGTTCCTTTACATTCTCTGGATAGCCCCCAGCCTGATCATGATTCTTGGCATCCATAGCGGCAGGGTTGGCCAATGCATGCAACTCTTCCCGCCTCTGCTGCTGCTTTGCGCGGCCATTTCGAAGCCTCGCCTGCCGGCCGCCATCGCGGGCATCCTAATCTCACTCGCGATTTCCTATTTCCCCTACGGTCAATTGCAATTCTCACGATTCTGGCGCGTGAATTATCTCGTCTACCGTGGAACCCCGCGCATGGCGCTCGACCTCGAAGCCAGCCAACGCAACTTGGATCGCGAGCTGCGCGAACTCCAGCATTCTGGCGCCCCGCAGCCGTTCGTCTGCGCCCGCGAATTTTCGGATGCTCCCAACATCGCATCCGTCCAATATGATTTCAGCTACGTGAGCTGGGTACTACCCGACGCCGCGCCAAAGGGCAAATCCATCTGGCTATTCAACCAAACCGGCCCAGACGCAGAAACTCGCAAGCGCTACCAAACATGGCGTCGCATCTGGGGCGACAATCTTGTATCACTATGGGAAGCCGCACCCAGTCCCCAGCCCCAAGCCCCCAGCCCCTAATTCTTGTAAACCCGGCCGCCCTTCATAACGAACCCCACCTTCCGCACCACCGTAATATCCTCCAACGGATTCCCCGCCACCGCGACAATATCCGCCTCCATCCCCTCCGCAATCGTTCCTACCTTGTCCTGTAGCCGGAGCGCCTCCGCCGCGAGCGACGTCCCGCTAATAATCGCATCCATGGCCGGCTGCCCACCATCCTTGACGCGATAAATAAATTCCTCGGCATTCCGCCCGTGTGCGCCCGCCACGGCATCGGTCCCCAGCACGATCTTCACGTGATGAGCCATGGCCCGCCGCATAACATCGGCCATCATCGGAACCGCCTTTTCCATGTATGCAAAACCCTCCTCGGTATAATTGCCGATCCCCAGAAACTTCGGTTTATTATCCAGGTAATTGTGCAGCACCAGAAAATTCGGATCGAAATAAGTCCCGTGCTCGGCAATAAGCTGCAAAGTAGCGTCATCCAACAGCGCCCCATGCTCAACCGAAGTGCACCCAGCCATCACCGCAGCCCGCGCACCACCCGGCGCATGCGCATGCACCACCGATCGCAGCCCCAACGCCTTCGCCTCACTGCAAGTAGCCAGCACCTGCTCATCCGTCATAGTCTGTTTGCCGCCATCCCGAATTGAAGCAGTAGCAAACAATTTGATCACGTCCGCCCCATCCTCCTTCATCTTCCGGACATACGCGCGAATCTTCTCCGGATCCCCCGTATTCTCCGTCACGGCGCGCAGCGACGTAAGAATACGCGGCCCAGGAATCACCCCGGCGTTAATCAGATCCCGCAAATCGCCGTCAATAGCCGACCCCACGCTCTGCACCGTAGTGAACCCACCCATCAGCGTGGCGTAAGCGTTGCCCTCAGCATAAAGCGCAGCCTGCTCCGGCGCTTCCTTGCCCTGCTCCAGACGCCCTTCCTTATTAAAGTGCCACCCCAGATGCACATGCGTATCGATCCACCCGGGCATCACAGTCATCCCAGTCAAATCATAAGTCGCAGCCCCTCGCGCATCCCGAACCCTCACAATGCGCCCACCTTCCACGACGATCATCTTGTTCCGCAGGATTCCACCCTTGCCGTCGAGAATCGTAGAGGTCTTGATAGTAATCGATTGAGCGCTAGCCACAACCGCGACCAACATCGTTATAGCGCAGGCGTTTCTCATACGTGAAATGGTACCAGCCACTAATAGAAACATACTAGCGACCAATCGCCCTCAAAGCGCTAAGCTATTCAAAAGGGTCAATGCAATCTAAGCTGTCCCAATGGATCGCCATCGCGTTCCTTGTTCTTCTCCTGAACACTGCCTATATCGCGGCATTCGCCTCGGCCACAGTATTTTACATGGGCAACGTGCTGCTGCACCTGGTACTTGGCCTAGCTCTGTCTATCGCCGCAATCTTCCTGATCGCCCGAAACTCCGATCTCCGGCACCGCATCTCTACCGCTCTCGCCTTCTTCCTGATCGCATTCCTAGCTGCCATCTACCTGGTCGTCGCCGGCAACGTCCGCGAGCATCGCTGGATCCTCTGGGTCCACATCATCACTGCTCTGCTGGGCGTCATCGCGCTTATCCCCTACGCGTGGAAACAACAGCGCTTTCGCCCCGCCTTCCAACTCGCGCTCGCCGTCCTGGTTCTGTTTCCGCTCTCCACCTACGTGTATCGAAAACTCTCGCCCAATCCGAACGATCGTATTCACAATCCGCACACCGCGCCCCTTTCCATGAATGGCGAAGGCGGTGGACCCCAGTCGCCCTTCTTCCCTTCCTCAGCGAAGACAAATGTCGGCGGCATCATTCCCTCGAATTTTTTCATGGATTCCGCGGCCTGCGGCGAATGCCACAAAGATATTTACGATCAATGGAAAAGCTCGGTACATCATTTCGCTTCTTTTAACAATCAGTTCTATCGGAAAGCCATCGAATACATGCAGTCGACCGTCGGCACCAAGCCCAGCAAGTGGTGCGCTGGTTGTCACGATCACGCCGTGTTCTTCAACGGTCGCTTCGATCGGCCCATCAGCGAACAAATCGACACCGCGGAAGCGCATGCCGGACTCGCTTGCACATCCTGCCACGCCATTGTTCACGTCGATAGCTCCATGGGCAACGGCGGATTCACCATCGAATATCCTCCACTGCACGAGCTCGCAACCAGCAAGAATCCCGTCATCCACGCGCTCGACCACTTTCTGACTTATCTCAATCCGGAACCGCATCGCCGCACCTTCATGAAACCTTTCATGCGCCAGGACGCCCCCGAATACTGCGCGGCCTGCCACAAAGTCCATCTGGATGTTCCGGTCAACAACTATCGCTGGTTCCGCGGGTTCAACGACTACGACAATTGGCAAGCCAGCGGCGTGTCTGGGCAAGGTGCGCGATCGTTCTATTACCCTCCGAAAACTTCCACCTGCGTGGATTGCCACATGCCGCTGGTGGCCTCGCACGACCCTGGCAATCACGACGGCCAGATCCACTCTCACCGCTTCCCCGCCGCCAACACCGCGATCGCTTATGTAAATAAGGACGCCGATCAACTCAAGGCCGAGGAAGATTTCCTCAAGTCGGGCTTCATCACCGTCGACATCTTCTCAGCCTCGCCCGTGGATTCCCATAAAGGTGAGACCGCCATGGTTCGGCGCTCCGGCGAATCGCCGCAAACCATGTCCGGATTCGCCGTGGGTGAGGAGGCCGATCAACAACACGATGTCGTGATTCGCGAAGTTGGCCAATTAATGGCCCCTCTCGATAAAGCCGGCGGATTCTTCCCAGGGTCAACGATCCGGGTGGACGTCGTGGTGCGCACCCGGAAGATCGGCCACTTCTTTCCGGCCGGCACCGTGGACGCCTTCGATGTTTGGCTCGAACTACAGGGCTCGGACGCGAGCGGCCGCGTAATTTTCTGGAGCGGCCAGGTGGAGGACAACGGCCATGGTCAAGTTGAACCCGGCGCCCATTTCTACAAGGCGTATCAGCTCGATGCCGCCGGCAACCAAATCAACAAGCGCAATGCCTGGCAGGCCCGCAGCGTCCTCTATGTGCACCTGATTCCGCCCGGCGCAGCCGACGTGGCCCACTACCTCGTGCGCATCCCCAAAGACGCCAAAGGACCCATCACACTCCAAGCGAAGCTGAACTACCGCAAGTTCTCCCACTACTACACGCAATTCGCATTCGCCGGCCAACCCGCCCCCGGTCAGGATCCATCGCTCCTCGGTCCCGATCACAACAGCCTCAAATATCTCTTCACCGCGAGCAACATTCCAGCCAACGTGTCGAGCGAAATCAAAGGCGAGATTCCCAATCTTCCCATCGTGACGTTGGCGCAAGCGGAAACAAAGCTCCAGCTCGGCCCGGCTCCAACAGTTTGGAAACCAATCGTCTACAAACAAGACCGCGAGCGCTGGAACGACTGGGGCATTGGCCTGCTGCTCCAAGGCGATCTGAAAGGAGCCGAATACGCATTCCACAAAGTCACCGAGGCGGAACCCGGATATCCCGACGGTTGGCTGAACATCGCGCGCGCCCTGATTCAGGAAGGCGAAACAGACGCCGCGAAACCGTTCATCCAAAAATCGCTCGCGCTGAATTCCAAACTCGGCCGCACCTGGTACTTCAAAGCCCTAGCCGAAAAAGCCGACGGCGATTACGATTCCGCCCTCACCTCGCTCCGGACAGCCTCTCAGATGTACCCGCGCGACCGCGTGGTGCTGAATCAAATCGCCCGCATCCTGTTTTTGAAGCGCCAATACGCCGAAGCGGTCAAAGTTCTGGAACAAGTCTGCGACGTCGATCCCGAGGACCTGCAAATGCACTACACAATGATGCTCTGCTACCGCGGCCTGGGCGACCAGCAGCAAGCCGATCGCGAGCAGAAGTTGTTCCTGCGCTTCAAGGCCGAAGAATCCGCCCAATCCATCACCGCCACGCGCCGCCTGCAGAGCCCGGAAGACAACAACGAGCGTCAACAAATCCACGACCACGAAAGCGTGTCATTGTCAGCACCACCCACCCGCACCCAACCGAGCCGCGACCGGAAGGGAGCGACAACCGCGGGCGGTGCCCAATGAAATCCCTCTGCATCACAATCTCCCTAGCCATCGCCGTTGTTCTACTAGCCGCCACCCAACCAACCCCCTCAGTCCACTTCACCGACGTAACCGCCGCCGCCGGAATCAAATTCCACCACAACGCCGGAAAAGCCGGCCAGAAATATTTGCCCGAAACCATGGGCTCGGGCGTAGCCTTCTTCGATGCCGACGGCGACGGCTGGCCCGATATTCTGCTCATCAACTCCAAAGACTGGACCCCGCACGGCCGCAAGTCCCTCCCGGCGCTCTATCACAACAATCACGACGGCACTTTCACCGACATCACCGCCGGAAGCGGCCTGGATATCGAAATATACGGTATGGGCGTCGCCATCGCCGACTACGATAACGACGGCCGCGAGGACGTCTACATCACCGCCATCGACGGCGACCATTTATTCCACAACGAAGGCCACGGAAAATTCCGCGACGTCACCGCCGCCTCCGGCATCCACAACGCGAATTTCGGGACCAGCGCCGCCTGGTTCGACTACGATCGCGACGGCAAAGTGGATCTCTTCGTCGCCAACTACGTCCAGTGGACCGAAAAGGGCGATCTGCACTGCGCCCAGGGCTCGGTTCGATCCTACTGCACGCCCGAATCCTACAAGGGCACCAAGTCACGCCTGTTTCACAATCTCGGCGGCGGCAAGTTCGAAGATGTCACCGACAAGGCCGGCCTGGGCGATCCCTCCAGCAAATCGCTCGGCGTGACCATCCTCGATTACAACGGCGACGGCTGGCCGGACATTTTTGTCTCGAACGATACGCAGCCCAACAAACTCTACCGCAACAATCGCAACGGCACCTTCACCGAAGAGGGCATGGTAGCAGGCGTCGCGTTCGGTGAAGATGGTGTCGCGCGCGGTGCCATGGGCGCCGACTCCGCCGATTACGATCGCTCCGGCCGTCCGCACCTCCTGGTAGGCAATTTCTCCAACCAGATGCTGGGTCTCTATCACAACGAGGGCACCGGATTGTTCGTGGACGAAGCGCCCAGTTCCAGTGTCGGCCGAGCCAGCCTGCTCTCTCTCGCGTTCGGCGTCTTCTTCTTCGATTACGATCTCGACGGCTACTCGGATATCTTCGCCGCCAACGGCCACATCGACGAAGAGATCAATCGCGTCCAACCCAAGGTGCGTTACGCGCAACCGCCGCTGCTATTCCGCAACCTCGGGCAAAGGCATTTCGAAAACGTGACCGCGTCCATGGGCGTGGATTTCAATCGTCCCATCGTCGCTCGCGGAGCTGCCTACGCCGACTACGACCACGACGGCGATCTTGATGTCATCATCAGCACCAACAACGGCCCCGCGTACCTGTTCCGCAACGACGGCGGCAACAAAAACAATTGGCTGAATGTACGTTTGATCGGAACCAAATCCAATCGCAGCGCAATCGGCGCAGTGGTGCGCATCGAAAGCGCGTCCGGCAAACAGTGGAATGTGGTGCGCAGCGGCTCCAGCTATTGCTCGCAAAGCGACCTGGCCCTGACCTTTGGCGTAGGCCATGATGCTAAGGTTACCCAGCTCCAAATAGAATGGCCCAGCGGCGCAAAACAGCAATTGAAGGACATTTCTGTTAACCAATTCTTAAAGATAGAAGAGCCCCGGTAGCGCGAACATTTTCGAACCTTTTGGCGGTTTGGTTCGTCTATATAGACATGATCCGAGCACACGTCCAATCCATAACCCGAGTGGAGGCTTGGCGCGCGTATCAGAGAGCGTTTCATCAGTTTTCCGAACGTGTGCGTCACCTTCAGATACTAACCACAGATCCGCACCCGAACCGCGCTGCCATTGAAGCAGCGTTGGTGGACGTGGAAAAAGCCCGTGTTGTCTACGATGATTACCGCGACGCGCTGGCAAAGCAAATGCTTCCGCCCTCGCGGAGCGCTGGTTTCCCGGCTGCAGATCCCCCACAAGCGGTCACCGAACGCGTGAAAAGCATCGCGGAACTGCTGTGGGAAAGCGCCGGACGTCCCGAAGGTACAGCGGACGACGATTGGCGCCTAGCCGAAGATATCGTAAAGCGCGCCGCCACCGCCGCGTAACCCGTGGCGCACGCACTCCTGCGTGCCGCGTCGGCACTCATGCCGACGCCCGGCTTCGCCTTCACGCTCCACAACATTTCTTATACTTCTTCCCGCTCCCACAAGGGCAAGGATCGTTGCGCCCAACTTTCGCAGGCGCCGCCGGCTCATCGTCGTCCACTTCTTCCGACTCCGCCGAGAACACCGGCTTCTTCCCGTGCAGGATCAATCGCTGATCCAGCGCGACCTCGGCCAATTCTTCCTCGTCCGGCTTGAATCCTCCAACCGCTTCCTCCACCTTATTCAGCAGCGACCGGATCCGTCCCGGCGAAGTTTCCCCAGGCACCGAAAGCGCATAGGCGAATAATGCATCGCCGCGAAATTCATCGTCGTCGAAAAAAGCTTCCAGCCGCGGAGCCTCCGCCTGCAAATTGAGATAGCCCACAGCCCAGATGGCCTGCCGTTTGACCTCACGATCGGGATCGTCCAAGTGCTGCGGCGGATACGCCGCAAAACGCTTGTCGAACGATCGCCCCATGGCTTTTAGCGCTTTTGCGCGCCCGCGCGGATCCGCATACAAATCTTCGATGGCTTGAAAAACCGCGCCGTTGTCCGTCTGCTGCGCCAGCGCGACCGCCGCGCCGCCTTTTTCTTCAACCGACGTCCCCGCATCCGCCAACACATCCAGCAGCGCTCGCCGGATCTCCCGTTCGTTGCTGATCTCGCCCAGCGTCTCCCAACATTCGCCACGAACGTGCAG
>JBEKJJ010000287.1:0-9701 GCA_050011295.1 Bryobacteraceae bacterium | reverse complement strand
TAGCCGGGCTCCGATGCACGCGGCGTGCGCGAGAGCTTGAGTTCGTCGAAACCTGTCGTCATGGTGCCTTCGCTGCCGATAAATTTGACGCCGAAGGATTCCTCGGGAGTTCCGCTTTCGAAATTTACTTTCAACTGGACGGTGAAGCCGGGATAATCCAGCAGCGCCAGCATCACGTCCGGCACATCGCGCCCGTCGTTCCAGAAGCGCAAGCCGCCGGTTGCGTACACGCGGGTGGGACCTTTCGAACCTGTGGCGAAGTGGAGGCCGGTTAGCAAATGCACGAACAGATCGCCCGCAACGCCCGTTCCATAGTCGCGATAATTGCGCCAACGGAACATGCGGATGGGTTCGAAGGGCCGCTTGGGCGCGCTGCCGAGGAACTGGTCCCAATCGATGGTTGCGGGCGAAGCATCTGGTGGGATGGAATATTGCCAGGCGCCGATGGCGGAATTGCGGTCCAGCCAGGCTTCCACCATATTCAGCTCGCCGATGGCGCCTGCCGCGAGAAGCTCTTTCGCTTTTTGATACATCAAGGAGCTGACATACTGGCTTCCGATCTGCAAGGTGAGGCCGGTGCGCTGCTGCGCTTCGATCATAGCTGCGCCTTCGCCGATGGAATGGACCATGGGTTTCTCGCAATAGACATGCTTGCCTGCGTTTAACGCATCCACTGTGATGCGCTGGTGCCAGTGATCCGGCGTTGCGACGATCACGGCGTCGACATCCTTGCGAGCCAGCACTTCGCGATAGTCGCGCGTGGTGAAGAGATCGTTTCCCCAGAGCTCTTTTGCGCGCGTCAGGCGGCCGTCGTAAACGTCGCAGACGGCGACTAATTTTACGCCCGGTAAAGATACGGCGTAGCGGGTGTCGCCCATGCCCATGCCGCCGGCGCCTATTAATGCGATTTGGATGGTATCCATAAGACCGTTTCTGGTTTCTTGTTTCTGGTTTCTGGTTCGTTGTGCGTTAGCTTTTCAGCGTCATGGTTTCGGGGTCCCATTCGCAGATGCGTTTTTCGAAGTAGCTGATGTTTGAGAGCAGGGCTGGGCCGGCGGCGCGGAATCCGAAGGTGCTGTTTTCTACTACTGGCTTGCGGCTGCGGACGGAGGCCAGGAAATTTTTGTGATGATCCAGATGGTCGCTGTAGCCGCGCGGAGCATGAAACTTGTCTTCGACTTGCGGGCGGATGGCATCGGCGGTGGGCGTGGCGCGTGGGTATTGCTCCAAGTATTTCTTGAGGAACTGATCCTGCGTTGCTTTCGCGAATGTATCGATAGTGTATCCGGGTTCGGTTTCGCGCGGCGTTTTGGAAACTGTGACGCCGTCGCCGATGGTCAGGATGCCTTCGGTGCCGATGAAGCGGAATCCGGAGCTCTCGGCTCCTCCGTCCACGAAATTCACGCGTAGGGCCAGGTTGAACGCGGGGTGGTTGGCCGTCTCCGGGTAATCGTACATTCCTAGCAGGACGTCGGGAACATCGCGGCCATCTTTCCAGAATCGCAAACCACCTGTTGCGTAGACGCGCGTGGGTCCGATGGCGCCCATGACGAAGTGCATTCCGGAAAAGAGGTGAACGAAGAGGTCGCCGGCGACTCCGGTGCCGTAGTCGCGATAACAGCGCCAGCGGAACAATCGCTGGGGCTCGAAGGGAACTTTGGGAGCCCGGCCGAGGAAGCGGTCCCAATCGATATTTTCGGGTGTGGCGTCGGGCGGAATGGAATACTGCCAGGCACCGATGGCGTCGTTGCGATCCCACCAGGCTTCCACCATGTTGGGCTTGCCGATGGCGCCCGACTGCATCAGCTCCTGGGCTTTTTTATAAACGATGGAGCTGACGCGCTGGCTGCCGATTTGAATGATGCGGCCGGTTTTTTGTTCGGCTTCAATGAGCGGTTTGCCGTCGTCGACGTGCTGCACCATGGGCTTCTCGCAATACACGTCCTTGCCGGCGTTCATGGCGTCGATGGCGATTTTCTGGTGCCAATGATCGGGCGTACCGACGATGACTGCGTCAATATCGGGCCGCGCCAGGACTTCGCGGTAGTCGCGGGTGATGAAGATATCCTGACCGTGGACTTCGCGCATGCGGGTGAGCCGGCCTTGATAGATGTCGCTAGCAGCGACGAGTTTCGAACCGGCGGCGATGGAGGATCTCACGTCTTCGGAGCCCATGCCGCCGGCGCCGATGATAGCAATCTGGATAGTGTCGTTAGGAGAGCGAGGTTTTATTTGCGCCGACACCTTGGTCAACAGGGGCGCGGCGGCGGTTGCGGCGAGGAAATGCCGTCTGGTAGTCATGACTCATGGTACCGCTTGCAGCGCAGGCTTTCTTGGCCACGGATGCACACGGATAAACACGGATAAGCAGTTCGACTAGTCGGATTTTGATTTGTCGGTTGAGGCTGGGGCGGGCTTTGATTCGGTTGATTTGGTGTCGGATTTTGCCGCTGTGTCGGTGGCCGGCTTGGAATCGGGTTTTGAATCGCCTTCGCTTTTCTTGGAGCCGCCGTTGCCTCCGCCTTTGGCGTAATCGTTTACGTAAAAGCCGGAGCCTTTAAACATCAGCGCGGGTGCGGATATTATGCGCTCCACGCGGCCGCCGCACTTTTCGTGGACGGTGAGTGGCTCGTCGGCGAACTTTTGTTGCAGCTCGAACACTTCGCCGCAGCCTTCACACTTGTACTCGTAGCGCGGCATGGAGGCGTCCTAACGCTGCTCCGGTTTTGGACTCTCAGGCGGCATCGCGGTCTCATTGGCGTTCTTGCCACGGTCCGCAGGCGGTATGGAAGCGATATCGCTCTTGCCCTTGGTAACCACTTCGATGGCCTTCTTCAGGACGACATCGTCGTTGGGTTTCTGCTCGGGCTCGTTGGTAATGGGGTTGCCGTCATCATCCACAGTCACGGAGTCAGTCTCAATCATCGGCACCGAAGGAGTGACGCCGGTATCCTGAATGGCTTTGCCGCTGGGCGAATAATATTTGGCAACCGAGAGAATCACGGCGGAACCATCGTCCATGCTGACGGCTTTGCGCACGGCGGCATCGCCGTAGGTTCGCTCGCCGACTACTTCCGCGCGCTTGTCGTCCAGCAGCGCCGCGGCGGCTACTTCGGCTCCGTCGGCCGTGCCACGATTGACCATTACAACCAGCGGAAGATGCGTGATGTCAGCGGCAGGCTGCGCGTTGATATCCTGGCGCTGTACCTTCTGGCCTTCGATGTAGGTGATCAGCCCTTTATCCAAAAACATGTTCGCGAGCTTGGTTCCATCTTCGGGGCCACCGGTGGCGCAATGGCGCAGGTCGAGCACCAGCTTCTTGGCGCCCTGCTTCTCGAGTTCTTGAACTTTGGCGGCGACGTCTTTCAGGTTGTGGCCTTCCAAGCTAGGCACGGAGATGAGGCCGACCTGATCGGGCATCATCTTATCGGTGACCGCCGGATATTCAATGGCCGCGCGGGTGAGAGTGATCTTTTGGGGCTCCGGCTTGCGGAAGCGGAGCACGCCTACTTCGACGGTGGTGCCAGGATCGCCATCCAACAGGATTTCGGCGAAAGCCAGCGGCATGTCGCGCGTGGCGACACCGTTGATGGTTTCGAGAACATCCGTGGTAGTGAGGCCAGCTTTGGCGGCCGGTGAACCGGGGATTGCATCCACTACGCCGACGTATCCAAATTTCTTCGAGAGCACCAGGCCGACGCCGGCTTTATGCTGATCCTTACTCTTCATCCATTGCTTATATTGATCGGCATTGAGGTAGCTGGCGTAGGGGTCGATGGATTCCAGCAATCCGTTGACAGCGCCCAGGGTGACGCTTTTCATGTCGGGTTCTTCCACGTAGTCGCTCTTGATGCGCGAGAGCACTTCGGTGTAAACGGCCAGATGACGGTAGGTGTCCTCGGGCGCGGCGCTCTTGCCGCGCATGGCTCCAAAAAGGAGCACGAAGACGAGACAGGTGGAGGTGGAGGCGACGAACAATTTGATACGGCTGGTCATAATGAATGGGCCTGGAGACCTTCTGTAACTAGTATAGCGTGGAACTCTGTGGCTGGTTTCTGGTTGCTGGTTTCTGGTTGCTGGTCTGTCGATGAGCATCCGTGATTCTTGCACTCCAGAAATCCCCAACGGGTTTAAGGTGAAGCGACGGGTGGGAGGGGTCTTGCTGAAAGAGAACGAACTGCTTGTCAGCGGCTTCTTGGATGGTGCTCGGAAGTTTGCGATAGAGTTCCCAGAAATTGCGGGAGGCGTACGATTCCAGAGGCCTCATTCATTGCCGTGGGTTCTTCCCTCCGACATCGGCCGGAACGATCCGGCGTGGACTTGGACCCTTACTTTTTCGACGACGTGATGCCCCCGGCCACCGGGTGTGAAGTCAGCTTGCATCTCTTTGTCCCAGGAGTCCATGGTCTGGAGGTTGAGCCACGCGGCTAGAGCCACTTGTGCGTCTTGTGGGAGCCCGGTGATCGCGTCTTTGATGGCGTCTATAGTCATAGGTCCCTTGGCTTCTATTGTACCGAGCCGAGGCGCCGCGACGGTCTTGGGGTAATGCTCTCGCCTCTCCGCTAGTCAAGAATAGGACATGGACAACATCGATACGGACCAGGCCCGACGAGAGTGGATTGATGCCATCGAGATCGAAGTTGTTCGCTCATTTGTTGCTAGCGGCGTCCGCTTCCTTGTGACCGGTGGACGAGCAGTGCAGTTCCATGGACATGCCCGACCCGCAAAGGATCTAGACTTGCTCGTGGAAGTCTCCGACGCGAACTGGATGAAACTCGCTGGCGCTCTTCGGCCCTTAGGCGCGCGACGGTGCCGCGTTTTGACGAACCCTCTCCAGGAAAACGCTATAAAGCCTCCCTCCACTTTTATCCGACGGTCGAATTTCTGACCGAAATCAACGGCGTTTCTTTTGAGCAGGCTTGGCCCGACAGCGTCGAAACGACCTTTGGAGAGGAGAACCTGACGGCTGCTGTTGAATCCGTGCCCGCAGTATCCGCGCTGGAAAAATGGTGACGGGCACGAATTTCCGCGCGAGCTGTCTGGGCTTTTGACGGCATCATGCGCTGGATTTCGAGGCTGTCACCACTCTTCCGACTCGAAGATTCGCACGTAGCTTTCGTAGCGGGCTTTTGAGATTTCGCCGCGGGCTACTGCTTGCTTGACCGCGCAATCGGGTTCGTGGGTGTGGGTGCAATTGGAGAAGGCGCATTGATAGGCGGGGAATTCCTGGTAGTAACGGCGCAAATCGTCTGGGCTGATGTCCCATAGGCCGAATTCGCGGATGCCTGGGGTGTCGATTATTGTGGCGCCGTTCGGGAGCTGGTATAGAGCTGACGAGGTCGTGGTGTGGCGGCCCTTCTCGGTGACGTGTCCCGTGGTGATATGCAGGCGTGGATCTAGCGCGTTTAGCAGCGATGACTTTCCTACGCCGCTGTGGCCGGCGAAGACGCATAGCTTTCCCGCCAGGGTTTGGGATAGCTCGTCCAGGCCGGCGCCGGTGGACGCCGAACACAGGATCACCGGGATTCCGATGTCCTGGTAGGGGCGCATTGCGTCGAGTTCTTCGGGGCTTTCCAACAAATCGATTTTATTGACGCATAGCAACGGTTCGGCGCCGGATTTTCCGATGGCGATCAGGTAGCGATCGATCAGGCCGGGGCGAAGCGGTGGGGTCTTGAGCGAGACCACGTTCACGACTACATCCACGTTGGCGGCGATCACTCGCTCGATACGGGGATTGTGCGGGTCCGCGCGGGAGAGCACGGTGCGGCGGGGTAGAACCTCCTGGATTCTGCGGCGGTCGGGCTGGAACAGGACTCGGTCGCCCACGGCCACATCGCCTGTGTGGCGGCATCGGATGCGTTCGCCTGCGCAGAGGACGTCGCAGAAACCTGGGCCGGTTTCGGCTACGAATCCGGTTGAGACGGGGGCATCGATTTTCCCAACAACCGGCTCCCTTACGGTCGCGGTTCGGTTTCTTTTCGGTGGTGGAAGATAGCCGTCTTCGTCGTCGTTGATATTCACACGCTCGCGCGGTGGTTTCCAATCTTTTACCCGCGCCTTGGATAAGGCCTTGCGCAATTCGCGCCGGGCATGGGCTTCCAAATGTTTACGCAGCTTTCTCTCTTCTCTGGACATGAGGGATCCTTTTGGTTTTTCGGACTACTTCGGATTTGAAGAGAGGCTCTGAGAAAAACTGCTTCCCAGAGTCTTTAGCGGGCGGTCATAGGCAGATATGATTATGCTACAGCGAGCAAGACGCTACAGTCAATCCCAGAAGCGGACATGCTGGCGGCACTAATGAACGCCGAGATGAGTCTCGGCGCTGCAGACATGAGTGTCTGCGCCACGGTTTATGGAGTGGCCCTTGCCGTGCGAGAGTGACCCTCGATGCTGAACGATCTGCGGTTCGCTGTGCGGCTGCTGTGGAAGAGCCCGGGGTTTACGACGGTCGCGATTTTGGCGCTGGCGCTGGGGATCGGCGCCAACACGGCCATCTTCAGCCTGGTGAATTCGGTGCTGCTGCGGCCTCTGCCATTTCGGGATAGCAGCCGCCTCGCGATCTTCTGGGAGACCGATCCGTCGCAGGGGTTCAATCGGCAGGGACCGTCGGGTCCAAATTATCTGGACTTCCGTGACCAGAGCAAATCCTTCGAAGACATGGCGCTGCTGGAACAAGGAACGGGCACGGTTACCGGGTTCGGTGAGCCCCAGCAGATCCCGGCGCTGCGTGTTACGCGGAGTTTTTTGCCGGTGCTGGGTTTCACTCCGATTCTGGGGAGGAATTTCTCGCCCTCCGAAGGCTGGCACCAGCGCGTCGTGATCATCAGCTATGGCACGTGGGAGCGGTATTACGGAAAAGACCCGAAGGTGCTCGGGAAGCGGCTGCTGTTGGACGATCTTCCCTATTCCGTGATCGGAGTTCTGCCGCCCAGCTTTTGGTTTCCGGATCCGGGCGAGTTATTGGCTCCCTGGGATGATGCTGATTTAGCCGCGCGGAATCGTTACGACCACAATTTCGGCGTGATCGGCCATCTGAAGCCGGGAGTATCGGTAAAGCAGGCCAACGCGGAACTGAACGCGATCGAGCATCGCATCGGCGAACAAACCGTTGGGCTCAAGGATTGGGCCACGACGTTGGTGCTGTTGTCGGATGTTGTCTCGGAGAATGTGCGAAGCGGGTTGCTGCTGTTGCTGGCCGCGGTTGCGTTGGTGTTGCTGATTGCATGCGCGAATCTGGCGAACCTGATGCTAGCGCGAGCGGCGGGGCGGACACGAGAGACGGCCATTCGCTTGGCGCTGGGCGCGGGACGTTGGCGCCTGGGTCGCCAGTTCCTCACCGAAAGCGCGGTGCTGGGAGCGCTGGGTGGCGTATTGGGATTGCTGCTGGCGCTGTGGGGCGTGGATTTGCTGGACAAGGTTGTGCCGCAGAGCATGCCGCTATCCGGAGGTGCTGGAGTTGTCGTGCGTCCGGCGATCCATGCGGATGCGTGGGCGCTGATATTCACCATCGCGATCTCGCTTGTCACCGGTCTGATCTTTGGGCTCGCGCCGGCATTCGCTGCGTCCAAGGCTAGGGTAAATGAGGCGCTGAAGGAAGGCAGCCGCGGGTCGTCGGCGGGTGGAAGCAGGCTGCGCAATGCTTTTGCGGTTTCGGAAGTGGCGCTGGCGCTGGTGCTCTTGATCGGGGCAGGCCTCGTGATGAAAAGCTTCTGGCGCATTCAACAAGTGAATCCGGGATTCGCCGCCGATCACGTGCTGGCGATGGAGATGGAGTTGCCGACGGATTCGAAATACCGCACGCGGCCGGAGCAGGCGGAGTTTTTCCGGCGCGTGCTGGAGAATGTGCGATCGCTCCCGATGGTGCGGTCGGCCGGAGTCACGAATCAGCTTCCGCTCGATACCAGCGACGAACCGCGCACGGACTTTACTATCGTGGGCCGTGCTCCACTGCCGTCTGGTCAAGGATATTTGGCCGATTATCGCGACGCCAGTCCCGACTACTTCCGCGCGATGGGGATTCCAGTGCGCAAAGGCCGGGTCTTCACGGATCAGGACAAAGCTGACCGTCCCATGGTGGTGATCATCAATGAGACTCTGGCCCGACGTTATTTTCCGGATGGAGGGAATCCGATCGGGCAACGGTTGCGATTGGGCCCGCGCTACAATCCGGAGATCGTGGGAATTGTGGCCGATGTGAAGGGCTCGGCGTTGAATCAGCAGACGGCGCCTGCGATGTATACAAGTTATCTGCAGATCCCTGAAATGAAGATGAGCCTGGTGGTGCGGGCGGAGGGAGATCCGGCGAAGATGATCCGCGCGGTGGAGAAACAGGTGTGGGCCGTGGATAAAGATCAACCGATGTATAAAATCCGGACCATGGAACAAGTGGTCGGGGAATCGCAATCTTCGTCCCGATTCACGCTGGTGTTGCTCGGGATCTTCGCAGCGGTCGCGATGGGGTTGGCGGCGATCGGGATTTACGGAGTGATTTCTTACAGCGTCACGCAGCGGACCAGGGAGATCGGCATTCGCATCGCACTGGGCGCGGAACGGAGTGACGTGTTGCGATTGGTGGTGGGACAGGGGACCGTTTTGGCGGTGTCGGGCGTGGCTGTTGGATTGGCCGGCGCGTTAGCGCTGACGCGAGTAATGAGGAGCCTGCTGTTTGGAGTGAGCGCTACTGATCCCGCTATTTTTGCGGGGGCTGCGGCGTTTCTGGCTGCGGTTGCGCTGCTGGCGAGTTACATTCCGGCGCGGCGGGCGATGGCTGTGGATCCGACAGTGTCGCTGCGGTACGACTAGTTGGGCATGGCAGCGCATGGCGCTGCCCCACTTCGTAGTCCTTTAAAACGCGGTTCACGTATTGGATGGTCTCGCGGTAAGGGGGCACGCCCTTGTATTTGTCTACTGCGCCGGGGCCGGCATTGTAGGCTGCTAGGGCTTTAGATACCTGGTGGGGATCGTTTTCGTACTTCAGCAATAGATCACGTAAGTACCGGGCACCCGCTTCCACATTCTGCGCGGGGTCATGTGGATCGGCGTTCAAGGCAGCGGCCGTCGCGGGCATGAGCTGCATCAATCCGATGGCGCCTTTCGGGGAGACTGCGTCCACGCGGTAGCCGGATTCCGCTTTGGCCACGCTGCGGACGATGGCTGGTGGCAATCCGTTGTTAATGGCGGCGCGGGTGATCATTTCTTGCGGTGTCAGTTCGCGCTTCGGCTCAGGAGCGGCAACGGGTGCGGCTGGGGGAGGAGGCGTGTAATCCTCGGCTTCGATGCTGGCTACTGAATTTGCGGGGATTTCGATGGCGCCCTGGCTGATTTGAAGGCGCATTATCTCGCCATCCACGACATGGCTGTCGGCGTGGATGCGGAAACCATTGGATAGCACGACGTACTCGCCCGCCTGGGCGGTGATCGTGGCTAAGGCCAGGGACAGAAATAGCTTCACTAATCCAGTTTGACGCATTTTGGGGCTCTGGCGTTTATTGTTCTGCCTGGGAGGGCGGGTTGGCAACCCGCCGCAGGATGGCATCCTGCCCCACGGCTAGGTGATCAAAGTTGAGGATAGCGTTGAAAAGTAAGAAGTAACTGCCTTGCGTCGCGTTGCGCCAGATGGGGTTGTTGGCGAACAGCAGCGCGTGGCCCTGGCCGCGCGGGACGTCCACTACTACTGGCCGGTTGGCTAACTCGCGGCC
>JBEKJJ010000286.1:0-9816 GCA_050011295.1 Bryobacteraceae bacterium | reverse complement strand
GTGCCACAGCCAGGTCTACGTTCGTTCCAGGTTGCATGTAGACGCGTATCAGCCCGACTCCGTTGTACGCAG
Organism: Bryobacteraceae bacterium; assembly: GCA_050011295.1. GTDB lineage: Bacteria > Acidobacteriota > Terriglobia > Bryobacterales > Bryobacteraceae > Palsa-89. The sequence continues at coordinate 9,744 of JBEKJJ010000286.1, read as the reverse complement.
TGGCCTCAATTCGCTCGATGTCGTTCACGGTGGTTGTCATCGCGCGCTCGGAAACGAAGAGGACACGCCGCGCCATGTCGTCGGGACTCATGCCGCTGTAGGTCCAGATCACGCCCACCATCGGAATATTGATGTACGGGAAAATGTCGGTCGGCGTCGTGACCATCGAAAGCCCGCCCAGGATGGCGATGAGGATGGCCATCACCATGAAGGTGTACGGACGGCGGAGTGCTAAACGGACGATCCACATACAAGACTATTGGCCAGCGACGCACAAAGTGGCGCGCGCTCGGCTATTTCTTCGTGCCCGGAGGAAAATGATCGAACATCTTCTGCACGCCTTTGTCCAGATTCTTGATGTTCTTCTCTGACTTGTCTGAAAGCGTGTCGCTCGACGATCCCCGCCAGATCAGTGTTTTGGTATTGGCGTCGAACAGATCGACAACCAACGTGCCCACCCGGTAATTGTCGGTTGTTGTAGTTGATTCTCCGAAGCCACCAAATCCACGCCAGCGCCAGCCGCCCCCAAAGCCGTCGTAGAACGTGTTGAGCGTCTGTCGATTCTGAGTGGTTTCCATCGCTATGATTGCGACATTGCCGCCGGATTCTACCTGCGTCCAGCCCTTCGCTGTCAAGGCTGCGTTCACCGCATCTTTGATGCGATTGACCCACAATTGATCTTGTGTTTCAACCTTTTCCCAGGAGTAGGTTTTGTACTGGCTAAAATCGGCGCTGCGATCGTAGTCGGTCTTCACCTGCTGCGCGAATAATCCCGCTGCGAGCGCAAACGCGATGCCAACAGGCGTAAATATCGTACGTTGCAAGTTCATGAATTCTCCTTCACTGGACTCTCTGACAGGCAATCGAGCGGCCACCGCCTCGAAAGGAGCATTAACGGCCTCGTTTCAACATGGGTCTTGCTGCATGCGGGCGATCTTCGACCATAGATTGACACGGGTGTCAATTAGAGGCCATGTCCGAATCGGTAGATGCGGCATCAACATCAGCGGGAAGTCCGTAATGTCGAGCCGGATATCTTGCCGGGCTATTGGTTAATCCAGATGATGGGACGTGTTGTTCTTTTCTTGTTGGTTTAGTCAACGGGTGTTCGTGGTTGCCCCTTCAGTAGAAAGCAAAGAAGTCCGCTGCCAATCGCATCCTCCACTGCCCCGCAAATTATGTCCGCAGTCTGTCACTGCGCCCGCCAGTGAACACGTTTGGACAGTCTGAATCGTTTCGGAACGAACGGAATCTAACTGAAAGGACCATATGCCCAGCCCCATCGCCGGTCTCCACCACGTAACTGCAATCGCTTCCGATCCTCAAAGAAACCTGGACTTTTACACTGAAGTTCTGGGCCTGCGTTTCGTCAAGCGCACGGTCAATTTTGACGATCCGGGGACCTATCACTTCTACTTCGGAGATGACGCCGGCTCGCCTGGAACTATCCTCACCTTTTTCCCGTGGCCGGACGCCGCTCCTGGACATGCCGGTTCGGGCGAGGTCGCCTGGACTGCCTTCAGCGTCCCAGCCGCGTCGCTCGAATACTGGCATCAGAGGCTTCGAGACCAAGGTCTCTTGGTCGAGCGGACTGGAAAACGATTCGACGAACAAGTGCTCACTTTTCCGGACCCCGACGGCATGCGGATTGAAATCGTGGCCCACGCCGATGCCGGCGCCGCCAATGCTCCGCGTTTCGCCTCGGTTCCTCCCGAGCATGCCATTCGCGGTTTTTTTGGCGTAACGCTGCTGGAACAGAACGCCGCCCAAACCGCGGCCATCCTCAACGTCATGGGATTTCAGAAGATCGCCGAGGAAGGCAATCGCCTGCGCTTCTCCGCCCCTGGCCATGCGCTCGGAAACCACATCGATTTACTCATCGATTCCAATACCAAGTTCGGACGTTTCGGAGCCGGCTCCGTGCATCACATTGCCTTTCGCGCCTCGGACGACGCCTCGCAGCGTGAGTGGCGCCAGGAAATCGCGAAGCATCTGGACGTCACGCCCGTTCTGGATCGCACATATTTTCACTCCATTTACTTCCGCGAGCCGGGCGGCGTGCTCTTCGAACTCGCTACCGACCCGCCCGGATTCACGTTTGACGAGCCCATTGAATCCCTGGGTGAGGAGCTTCGCATCCCTCAATGGCTGGAACCAAAGCGCAGCTTTATCGAAAAAAGACTAATTCCAATCACGCTGCACAAAAGCCTTCCGCCGATCGAGCTCCAAACTGAGGCGGGCGCCACGGTATGAACAACGATCCTCACAAGGACGCTCCCGTTCAACATTCCGGAAAGCCTCTGAGCGAAGCCGCCGGAGCGGTCATCCTTCTGCACGGACGCGGCGGCTCGGCCGGCGATATACTGTCGCTCGCCCGCGAGCTTTATCTTCCCGAGCTTGCGTACCTCGCCCCTCAGGCAACCGGCAACAGTTGGTACCCCAACTCGTTTCTCGCGCCGATCGCCCAAAATGAGCCATGGCTCACATCCGCGCTTCGCAAAGTGGAAGCGACGTTGCGCATGGCAAGCGACGCAGGCATATCCCCGGACCGCATTGTCATAGCAGGCTTCTCTCAAGGCGCCTGCCTTGCCACCGAGTTCGTAGCCAGACATCCCGAGCGATATGCCGGATTGATTGCGTTCACCGGAGGCCTCATCGGCCCGCCGGGAGCTGATCTAACGCATACGGGCGATCTGGCCGGGACGCCCGCCTTTTTTGGTTCCGGTGATCCTGACCCGCACGTTCCCTGGCAACGGGTGGAGCAGTCTGCCAAAATTTTGGCCGGGATGGGTGCGGCTGTAACATCTAGGCGCTATCCGAACCGCTCTCATACGATTTCCCCTGAGGAGATTGACATCGCCAAAAATCTGATTCACGATGCCTACGCCTCGGGCACCCCGCCCTCACCCACTACGCCCCTTTTCGATAAAATGCGTACTACGCGATGAACAGCCTCACCTTTTATCTGCAATTTCGCCGACCCGCGAAAACGCCGGGCGCCGTTGACGATCCGCCGGCCGTTGCATCTAGCGGAACCCAGTCGACGGTTATCGGGCCGAGCGCAGTTACAGCCAGCCTGACCCCACTCGCTGGCCTCACCGCGCGATTGGACAATTCATTCACTCTGAATCAGGATGGTACTCTCTTCTTCGAGTGGGGAACCGTCACCTTTGGCGAGAAGGATGACAAGCTCACCTTCTCAAGCGTCGGTCCTGGATATCTGCTCGGCCAACCCGATCCCTCCAGCCCCATGCAACAGGGCACCGTGATGTGGAAAATCACAGGAGGCTCAGGCTTCTTCGCGGGCGCTACCGGAGCCATCGTTTCGAACTTTCTGGTGAACCCGGCAACCGGGGAGCTGATCGACAACCATCTATATTTGGTTTATCTGCCCGATTAGAGCGAATTTTCCTCAGACGAAACATCCGTCAGATTTCGGGAACCAACTCCCAACGTTAAGGCTCTAATTCTTTAGCAAATGCACGGCACATTGGGTCGCCTCAGTTCTGTGTGGGGCAGCGCCATGCGCTGCCGGCTCTTGCTGGTCGCATTGCAGCTTGTGCCTTTCTGTTACGGGCAGCAAGCTGGTCTCGTTCCCGACGTTCAAAACCAGGCTCCGGTCCGGACCGTCACCGGAACTGTCACCAATGCTGTTTCGGGTGTGCCCATCCGCCACGCCTTGGTGCAAGCGTCGGGGATTTTGCCCGCGGCCGTTCTGACCGGGCCCGATGGACGTTTTCGATTCGACAATATTCCCGAAGGCCAACTTCTGATTTCCGTCCAGAAACCGGGCTTCTTCGATGCCAGATCAATCCCTGGAGTCTCCCAGCGACAAGCCAATCCCTTCGTAATGGTAGGTTCGGGCAAAAACGATTTTCGGATCGCGTTGTCTCCGGCGGCGAGAATTGTCGGCCGCGTCACCGACGCGGACGGCGAGGCCGCTGAGAACATTTCGGTTCAGGTCTTGAGGGAACAGATCGTCCAGGGGCGTAAGCTGTTGGCAACTCAAAGCGGCACAACGACGGATGACGACGGCTCTTATCGCATCGAGGGCCTGATTCCGGGCCGCTACAAGGTTTTCGCAAACGGGCATTTACTGCCAGCGTCAAGTTGGAATGCGCCGCCCGAGGTCAGTGTCCCCGCTTATTATCCTGATAGCCGCGATCTTGCCTCCGCCCAGCAAATTGAACTAGCAGCGGCCGAGGAATATCACGCCGATTTCCACCTCCATTCCGAACGCGGTTTCCGTGTCGTAGCCGCTGTGGGCGGCCTGCCAAACCCTCCGAATGTGGGGTTTTCATTGGAAAATGCGAGCGGCCAAGGCGTGATGTTCGGAGCAATGAGTTTTGATCAGAGCAAGTCCCAGTTCGTGGCGCAAGCCGTTCCATCCGGCACCTGGACGCTGGTTTTTTCGGCGAATGATGGCCGGGCAAATTCGTACGAGGGGCGCAACGAAATTATGGTGGACGACGCGGACGTTACCGATCTGCAGTTCACTATGCATCCCCTCGCGTCCATTCCAGTTAAAGTGAATCACGCCGTTAACAAAGGGCAGCTTGAGACCGAGGGTGCCGATACCGCTCTCAATGCCTCGCTTAACTCCGTTGAACCGTCCCGTTATTCCACTTACGGTCTACAGGTGCAGGGTTCACCGCCGCTCGCCACGTTCAGCAACGTCGCGGCCGGCAAGTACAAGCTGAATGCGCAGTCTTTTGGGAGCGAGTGCCTTGAATCGGCTCGGTACGGGAATGTCGACCTCACTCGCGATTACCTAATTGTGGGTTCCATTGTGGATCCCCAGACGCTTACCATCAACCTGCGCGGCGATTGCGCAACGCTCAACGTAAAACTTCAACCCGGAGAACAGCCTCGCATCGGTCTCGTGCTGATTGTTGGGAGTTCTCTCGCCGCTGAGCCGGAGACTATGCCGCTCCAGGCGCCGACGCCAGCTCAACCCGCCAATGGATCAATGTCGCTGACCCTTTCACCCGGCTCATATCAGGTCTATGCATTTTCGAGCGTCGATGGCTTGGAGTACGCGAATCCGGAAGCACTGCGCGGGTATCCCAGCCAAACCGTCAATCTAGAACCAGGCCAGAAAGCCGAAATTACGCTGGAACTGATCGAACCGAAGGGAAATTAATTTGTCCATCTTGCGTGCGCTTTCGGTTCTGGCTGCCTGCTCAGGCTGGGTGATGTGCCAGCCCGCTGCCAGCTTCAAGATCGCCGGACGCGTGGTGCGCGGCCCTGACAATCGTCCTGCGAAGCGAGCGCGAGTCATCATTGCCACAGTCGACCACGCGGACCGTCAGATCTCCTGCCTCACCGGAGATAAAGGCGAATTTTCCTTCGCTGGCTTGCCGCCCGCCAAATACACGCTGCAAGTGAACGATCACGGAGGTTCTCAACTCTTCCTACAAACGGATGAATTCTCTACTGCCATCGCGGTGGGCCCCGATCTGGACTCAGAACACATTGTGTTTCCGCTCGATGCACCAGCCAGGATCACCGGCTCCGTTCTCGACGAAGAGGGCGACCCAGTGGCGGGGGCGGCTGTTTATCTCTTCGTGCGATCTCTCCTAAGAGGACTGGTTCAAACGCAATTAAGCACCGAGGCCAGCACCGGCGTGGATGGAGATTTCCATTTCACGCACCTGACTCCGGGCACCTACTATGTTGCGGCTACCGGCCATCCTTGGTACGCCCAAAATTTCCAGCCGATGCACAGAATGCATCCGGATCAACCCGTTCCGCGCTCAGAGTCCCGCTCGGAGCTGGATTTGGCTTACCCGCTTGTCTACTACGACGGCGGATCTACTCCAGAAGCTGCTACGCCATTGAAGCTGGAGGAAGGCGCCAACGCAGAAGTTCACTTCACATTGCGCGCCGTCCCCGCGGTGCATATCGCGGCGGATGGGTTTCAGAAGCAGGAAGGCCAACAACCGATTCTGCAACTATTTCACACTGGGCCCGGGGGGACTTTGATCAGCGTAGCTTCGGGTCCGGATTCCGGAGTTGCTCCCGGCACCTATGTCGTTTCATCCTCTCTGATTGGACAGAATCAATCTTCCACGCTCGGATCGCAGCTTGTTTCGCTCACCGCCGATTCAACCGTGCATCTGGATGAGGCTGTCCGAACGTCTGTCAAAGGCAAGGTGATCCTGGATGGCGATATGCCGCCCTCCATGGGCATCTGGTTGGCGAACCTCAGCAACGGGAATCAAGTAACGAGCTTGCTCACCCACGACGGAACATTCGACATCTCCGACATTCCGCCGGGGCGTTATGCTCTTTTACTGGCGAATGCTTCCGACCTCTACATGCAGTCGGTCAAGGTGAAAGGCGGCGTCTATCGCAACGGTGAACTGCTTGTAGCGAAAGGCGCGGAGATCCAACTGACCATCACCGCGGTTAAAGGAGTAACCCAGGTCAACGGCCGAGTGGTCAATGGAACCACGCCCATCGCGGGCGCAATGGTGCTTTTGTTTCCCCACGATCCCAGCCACGGCAACTACATACCTCGCGACCAAAGCGACAGCGATGGAACTTTCACACTCAGTTGGGCGCTGCCAGGCCGCTACACGTTGGTGGCTATCGACAATGGGCGCGGTCTTGCTTACGGAGATCCGGCTGTCATCGCGCCTTATTTGCAAGGTGGGCAAGTGCTCGACCTGCCGCTCGCCAAAGACGCCAGGGTTGAGATTGAAGTGCAGTCGCGAAGGTAAACTTGAAGTGTGGGCCAGGTTGGCAAGCTGATTGCGAATACTTATGACCAGGGAGTGCTACACCGTGAAAACAAAATCGAATGATTCAGACGCCGCGGGGCAATCAGGCGACGACCAAGGATTGTCAAACATTGAGGACGTCGATTCAGAAAGCGTTCGCGAACTCGCCGACGAAGGCCAGTCGTATGAAGCCGCGGCCGTCAGCGGCGTCGAAGACGCGCCGGAACCCGACGTTGCAGAAGTAACCACGAAACAAGTTCCCGAGGACGACGTGCCTGAGGAATATATCAACCAAGACTGAAAAGTCCAACTCGGCAAGCTGCGAAGTCGGGCATGCTAGAAGAGTGACAAGCTCGAGCAGCGCGGGCGTCGAAGTCCAACTGCAAGGCGTGCGGCGCGTGTTTGATAACAATCGCGTCGTAATCGCCGGTATGGACTTGGGCGTAGACGCGGGCGAATTCCTCGCCGTGCTGGGACCCTCCGGCTGCGGCAAATCCACATTGTTACGCATGATCGCGCGCCTCTCGGAACCCGACTCCGGCCAGATCCGCATCGAGCCCAACGGGGAGCGCTTCGAGACCGCCTTCGTATTCCAGGACGCGCACCTGTTGCCCTGGCGCAACGTGTTGGCCAACGCCGCATTGCCGCTGGAATTGATGGGTGTGGCGAAACCCCAGCGTAACGAAAAGGCTCGCGCCGTCCTTGATCAAGTGGGCCTGCTCGACGCTCTGGATCGCTATCCGGCTGAGTTATCCGGCGGAATGCGGATGCGCGTATCGCTGGCGCGTGCGCTGGTGACGGAGCCGCGCCTGCTGCTTCTGGATGAACCCTTCGCCGCGCTGGATGAAATCACACGCTTCCATCTGGACGTCCAGCTTCGTGAACTATGGCAGCGCCGCGGTATGACAGTGATCTTCGTGACGCACTCAGTATCCGAAGCCGCCTTTTTGGCCAACCGCGCCGTAGTGCTCGCAAGACACGGCGGAGCGATAAAGCTGGACCGCAGACTGGAACTGCCCCCCGTTCGCGACATCGAACTGCGCGGCGATCCCAGACTAGGGCAAGAGATGCGGCTCCTGCTCGGAGCCATCGAAGGGTGAAGAAGACCTTGCTCGCCCCTCTCATCCCTTTCGTGCTTCTAACTTTGATCGCCGAGTTCCTGGTGCGCGCTGGCTTCGTGCGCGCTTACCTCGTTCCGGCGCCTTCCGCGGTTCTCCGCGCCATGATCGACAGTCACGCGGAGTTGCTGCAAGCTCTGTTCGCTACCTCCGTTGGCTCCCTCGCTGGCTTTGTGATGAGCGCGCTCACCGGCATCGCGATCGCAGTGTTGTTGTCCTCCTCGCGTGGCGTCCAAAGAGCGTTTTATCCCTACGCGATTTTCTTCCAGACCGTGCCCCTCATCGCGGTTGCGCCACTGCTGGTGATCTGGTTCGGATTCGGCATCCAGACCGTAATCGCCTCGGCCTTTGTGGCATCCGTGTTTCCCGTGATCGCTAACACTCTGAGCGGCATTCTGTCCACCGACCCACCCCTGCGCGATTTATTCAAGCTCTACGGCGCATCGCCGCTGGTCACGCTCTTCAAGTTGCGCCTTCCCGCGGCACTGCCACAAGTTTTTACCGGACTCCGTGTATCGGCCGGCCTCGCGGTGATCGGCGCCATCGTCGGCGAATTCATCGCCGGCGGCGGACTCGGTTCTGTCGTCGAGACCGCCCGCACCCAACAGCGCATCGATAAAGTATTCGCCGCGGTCCTGCTGGCCAGCGTGCTGGGCCTGGCCCTTTTCGGCTTAATCAATCTATTAAGCCACCTGACCCTGCGCCGCTGGCACGCATCCGAACAATAACGCGCGACAATCGGAGAATGCTTTTGCACCGCGTGCAGCGCCGAGCCTTCTTGAAAACGGCACCCGCACTCGCGCTCCTCGCCGCATGCAGCAAGTCCACCACTCTGAAGCTAGCGCTCAACTGGAAACCCGAACCCGAATTCGGCGGCTTCTACGCAGCGACCTTTTCCAAGCACGGCCTGGCCGTGGATATTCTCCCCGGCGGCAGCGGGACCCCGACGGTACAAATGATCGGCGCCGGCTCGGTTGATTTCGGCATTGTTTCCGCCGATGAAATCATCCTCGCCAGAAGCCACGGCAACGATGTCGTGGCGCTGTTCGCGGTTTTTCAAGATAGTCCGACCGGAATCATGGCGCATGCGTCGCGAAATCTCACCAGCATCGGCGACGTACTGATGGACGGCACGCTCGCGCTCGAAAGTGGCCTGCCCTTTGCGCGCCTGCTGAAACGCAAGTTCGGATTCAGCCACGTGAAGATCGTGCCCTCGCCCGGCGGAGACATCACTTCTTTCCTGCACGATGAGAAATTCGCGCAGCAATGTTACCTCACATCAGAGCCCATCGCTGCGCGCCGCAAGGGAGCCTCGGTCAAAGTGTTCGCTGTCTCGGAAATCGGCTACGACCCGTATACAACAGTTTTGGCGGTCAGCGGCGAATCCTTACGCAAGAATCCGGATCGCGCCAAGGCCATGGCCGCCGCGGTGCGGGAAGGCTGGCAATCCTACCTGGCCGATCCCAAGCCGGTCAATCAGCAAATGCACCAGTTAAATCCAACCATGGATCTGGACACGTTCGCCGAAGTGGCCGAGGTGCAAAGCCCATTCATCGAGACGGACGCCACGCGTCGCAACGGCCTGGGAACCATGTCCCGCGAACGTTGGGAAACACTGATCGCCCAGTTCAAAGAGCTAGGCGACATTTCACAAACAATCCCGGCGGATGAATGCTTCCAAGTGCTGTAGAAGAAGCATCGGCGTTCACTAAACCGCCGCCGTTACACCGCCAAATGTAGCCCCGCGCGTCAGCAAGGGGACCGCCGCGAGATCTTGCAATCGCGTCACGCCGAGGCCGCCATTTTCTCCCGCACCGACGGTTCCGGCTCCGTGGCGAAGACCAAGTAGACGAAGCCGGCGATCGCCGCGCCCACGATCGGCGCCACCCAAAAAAGCCACA
>JBEKJJ010000285.1:0-9844 GCA_050011295.1 Bryobacteraceae bacterium | reverse complement strand
AAATGCATTGCACCGGGTGGAAGATTGCTGGTGATTGGTTTCGCGAGCGGGAGGATCCCGACCATCGCGGCGAATCGAATCCTGATCAAGGATATTGCGATCGTGGGCGCGCTGTGGGGAACCTACGCCGCGGCACATCCGGAATACATGGCTGAAGCGCAGCGAGCTCTGGCTGGGCTGGTCCAACCCCCGAAGCCTCGCTGCTATGCGCTGGATCAAGCCCCGTCCGCACTGCGCGATCTGGCGAATCGAAAGATTCTCGGCAAAGCCGCGCTTACCATCGCGTAGCGCACGCACTCTTGCGAACACCTGGCGTTCACACGAGTGTGAACGCGGCACGCAGGAGTGCGTGCGCCACGTCTTAGTGTGCTGCAATAAGAACATATGGAAATCACAAAAGTTATTGGCCGCGAAATTCTGGATTCGCGCGGAAATCCCACGGTTGAGGCCGACGTGCACCTCGCCGATGGCACTGTTGGACGGGCCGCCGTGCCCTCGGGCGCATCCACGGGCGAGCATGAGGCGGTTGAGCTGCGCGACAACGATCCCAAGCGGTACTTGGGAAAAGGGACGCGCAAGGCCGTTCAGAATATCAACAAGAAAATCGCGCCGGCCGTCGTCGGCATGGAAGCCGAACAGCAATCCGCGATCGATCACAAGATGATTGAGCTGGACGGAACGCCTAACAAAGCGAAGCTGGGCGCGAATGCGATCCTGGCTGTCTCCATGGCCTCGGCGCGCGCCGCGGCGCAATCGCAGATCACGCCGCTCTATCGCTATTTGGGTGGTGTCGCTGCGAATCTGCTGCCGGTTCCACAGATGAATATTCTCAATGGCGGGGTGCACGCCGACAACTCCGTCGATCCGCAGGAATTCATGATCGTCCCTTACGGAGCTACTTCGTTCGCCGAAGCGCTGCGCATGGGCGTCGAAGTCTTTCACACCTTGAAGGGTGTGCTGAAGAAGCGGGGCTACTCCACTTCCGTCGGCGATGAGGGCGGCTTTGCGCCGAGCTTGAAGTCTAACGAAGAAGCGGTGGAATCGGTTCTGGAAGCCATCACCAAGGCCGGTTACAAGCCGGGCGCGCAGATTGGTATTTCGATCGATCCCGCAGCCAGTGAGTTCTATGACAGCGAGAAGAAAAAGTACGTCTTCAAGAAATCCGACAAGAGCGAGCGGACCTCCGAACAGATGGTGAAGTTCTGGGCGAAGTGGGTGGAGCAGTATCCCATCGTTTCGCTCGAAGACGGCATGGCGGAAAACGATTGGGATGGTTGGAAACTCCTGACTGACGTGCTCGGCAAGAAGATCCAACTGGTGGGCGATGACATATACGTAACGAACACTGAGATCTTTGCGAAAGGCATCGAAAAAGGAATCGCCAATTCGATTCTGATTAAGTTGAACCAGATCGGCACGGTGTCGGAGACGCTGGAAGCCATGGAAATGGCCACGAACTCGAACTATACCTGCGTGGTTTCGCACCGCTCGGGCGAGACCGAAGATCCGTTCATCGCCGATTTCGTGGTGGCCACGCGCGGCGGGCAGATCAAAACCGGTTCGGCCAGCCGCACGGACCGCATCGCGAAATACAACCAGCTTCTGCGCATCGAAGAGGAGCTGGGCGATTCCGCGAAGTTCGCCGCGAGGAAGGCCTTCCATCAATAATGCAAGGCAAAAAGAAACCGTTGTTGTTGACCATCCTGGATGGTTGGGGCTACTCGCCCGCCACGGAAGGCAACGCCATCGCCGCCGCCCGCAAACCCACTTACGATTCGCTGCTGCGCGATTATCCGAACACACTAGTCCATACCTCCGGCCCCTACGTCGGGTTGCCGGAGGGACAGATGGGCAACAGCGAGGTTGGCCATTTGAACATCGGCGCGGGGCGCGTCATCTATATGGATGTCACGCGCATCGACCTGATGATTTCTTCTGGCGAGTTCTTCAAGAATCCGATATTGTTGGACGCCATGCGGCATGCGCGCACACATCGCCTGCATCTGCTGGGACTGTGCAGTGATGGCGGCGTTCATTCGCTGCTCACGCATCTTTATGCGTTGCTCAAAATGGCGAAGCTGGAGGGCGTCGAGCAAGTTTTCGTGCATTGCTTTATGGATGGACGCGACACACCGCCCGAGAGCGGCGCGGGATTTGTGGAAGAGATCCAGAAGGAAGCGCGGCAGATCGGCGTCGGGAAAATCGCGTCGGTTTCCGGACGCTACTATGCGATGGATCGCGACAAGCGCTGGGACCGAGTGGAGCGTGCGTACGGCGCGCTGGTATTCGGCAGCGGCGAGAAGTCCACCGATCCGGTGGCTGCGGTGAAGCGCTCTTATGAGCGCGGAGTCACGGACGAATTCATCGAGCCGGTGACCATCGTGGATAATGGCGGAGGTCCCGTTGGATTGATCCGCGATGACGATGCCTGCATCTTTTTCAACTACCGCGCGGATCGCGGCCGCGAGATGACCATGGCGCTCATGAAAACGGACCCCAGCCTGACGCAGTTTGCGCACGGGCCGAAAAACTTGCATTACACCACCATGACCCAGTACGACAAAAGCTTCACGGTGCCGTTCGTGCTGCCGCGTGAGCATCCCGACAACATTCTGGCTGACGTGATGGCCCGGTTGAATTGGAAAAACCTGCGCGTGGCCGAGACCGAGAAGTACGCGCACGTGACGTATTTTTTCAATGGTGGAAATGAGAAGCCGTATCCGGGCGAGAGCCGGGAATTGGTGCCGTCGCCGAAGGTCGCCACTTATGATCTGAAACCGGAAATGAGCGCGCCTGGTATCACCGCGGTGGTGGTGAAGGCCATCGAGCAAGGCGCCTTCGATGTCATCGTAATGAACTACGCGAATGCTGACATGGTGGGGCATTCCGGAAAGATGGCGCCGACCGTCCAGGCCGTGGAAGCCGTGGATGCGGGGCTGGGCGAAATCTACGCGGCGCTGAAACGCTCCGGCGGATCGTGGATGATCACGGCCGATCATGGCAATGCCGAAACTCTCATCGATCCCATCACCAAAGGGCCGCACACGTACCACACTACGAATCCGGTGCCGTTCATTCTGGTGGATGAAACGCGCGCACCGTTGCGGGCAGGCGGAGCGCTGCAGGATATTTCGCCGACGGTTTTGGCATTCCTGGGCGAGAAACAGCCGAAGGAAATGACCGGGCGGGATTTGCGGAAATGAGATCCTTGGTTGCTATGCTGTTGCTCGCTGTTCCGCTGGCGGCACAGCCGAAGCGGGCGCGCGATCTGGGTGTGCCGTTCGACGGCACGCCGGGAACCTGGAACGCCATTACCGATGTCGCCGGCGTTGAAGTTGGACACACCACTTTGATTGAAGGCGATTCCGTCCGCACGGGCGTTACTGTGATCTGGCCACGGGGGAAGCAGTCGGACGATCCCACATTCGGCGGCTGGTTCGCGCAGAACGGAAACGGCGAGATGACCGGGACGACGTGGCTCGAGGAATCCGGGTTGCTGGCAGGCGCCGTCTTCATCACGAATACTCACAGCGTGGGCGTGGTGCGCGATGCGTCCATCGCCTGGCAGGTGGAGCACAAGCGCGGGCCGGCCAACGGCGCCGGCGATGATTTCTGGTCTCTTCCGGTTGTTGCGGAAACGTGGGACGGATTTTTGAATGACATCAACGGATTTCACGTGAAGCCCGAGCATGTGTTTCGCGCCATGGATTCGGCGGCGTCCGGACGCGTGGCAGAGGGCAACGTCGGCGGCGGTACCGGCATGGTTTGTTTCGGATTCAAGGGCGGCATCGGAACATCGTCTCGCGTAGCCGGCTCTTATCGAGTGGCGGCGCTGGTGCAGTGCAATTGCGGAGCGAAGCGGCAGTTGCGAATCGCCGGCGCGCCGGTGGGTCAGGAATTGGCCGGCCCAGCCACGGCGTCGGTAGTCGCGCCGCGCGAGGATACGGGGTCCATCATTATTGTTGTGGCCACGGATGCTCCGCTGCTTCCCACGCAGTTGAAGCGGTTGGCCCGGCGAGCGACGCTTGGGTTGGGTCGTATGGGTGCAATTTCTGGAAACGGGTCGGGCGATATTTTTATCGCTTTTTCGACGGCGAATGCGAATGTCGCGAAACCCAACGGTCCGGTTGCTACGGTTTCTATGTTGGCGAATGATACATTGAATCCGATTTTCGAGGCTACCGTGCAGGCTACTGAAGAAGCTATCGTGAATGCGATGGTGGCGGCCGAGGATATGACTGGAGTGAAGGGGCATAAGGTCACTGCGCTGCCGCATGATGGGTTGCGGCAGGTGCTGAAGAAATATAGTCGGTTGGTGAATTAATTCCTATTCGTAGCGGAGGGCCACTAGCGGGTCCACCTTTGCTGCGCGGCGGGCTGGGATGTAGCAGGCTAGCAGAGCTACTAGCGCGAAAATCGCCGACGCCGACAAATACGTTAGTGGGTCGGTGGGTTTCACATCGAACAACAGGCTTTGTAGAAGGCTCGACAAGGCCAGTGATGCAGCGATACCCAAGACGATTCCAATTCCGGCCAGGCTCATGCCCTGGCGGGCTACTGCTAGGAAAACGCTGCGGGCGTCGGCGCCCAATGCTACGCGGAGTCCGATCTCGGAAGTTCGTTGCGTTACGACGTACGCCAGGACTCCGTAGATGCCGATGCAGGCCAGGATTAATGCCAGTGCGGCGAAGCCTCCCAACAATGTCGTCTGGACTTGACGGCTGGCCACTTCTTCATCCAGCCACTGGTCCATGGTTTTGATGTCGGAAATCGGCTGATCGTGATCGATGGACGCGATGGTTTGCTTCACAGACGCAACTAACGCCATGGGATCGCCATCGGTGCGAATCGCCAAATCGCGCGGGACCATCCAGTTTTTTTCGGCCTGCCAGTACGGGAAGTACATCTCCTGGCGGGGTGGTTCGTTCAGACCCATTTGATGGACGTCCGCGACAATTCCGACGATCTGAATCCATGGGCCGCTCTCATTGTGCTGAAAACGTCTGCCCAGCGCATCTACATTCGGCCAGAATTTCTTGGCCATGGTTTCGTTAATCAGCGCGACCGGCGGAGCTTGCGGGCCATCGTGTTCGTCAAAGAGGCGGCCCCGGCGGAGTGGGATTCGCATGGCTTCGAAATAGCCGGGCGAGACCACACGATTGTTGGCATCGGTCACGAGGCCCCGCGGAAGCACGATATGTTCCGGCGTAAACATGGTGGTCCCGCCTTTCCAGGTCAAGGGCAAGGCGCTGGTGAATCCGGCAACTTTAACGCCGGGGATGGCACGCACGCGTTCAAGAACATTTTGAAAAAATTGCGTGCGCTTCGCGAAATTGCCGTACTTGGTATCGGGGACCTCCATGCGGATGGTCAAAACGTGGTCTGCGCGAAATCCTGGATTGAGGCCGCGCATGTTCGAGAAGCTTTCGATCATCAATCCCGAGCCAACAAGAAGCACCAGGGAGAGAGCCACCTCACCGATTACTAAAATGCTGCGAAAGATGCTGCGGCGCGGTCCCGTGTTTCCACGGCCACCCTGTTTCAGAACTTCGTTGAGATCAATTCCCGAGATTTGAAGCGCGGGTGCAAGACCGAACAGGACGCTCGACGCTAACGAAATGGCCAGCGCGAAAGCTAATACCCGGAAATCCAAAGTGAGGGCGACGGTGCGCGAGAGATCTTCCGGGATTAGATTCTTCAGAAATAGAAAACACCAGTCGGCCAGGAGAATGCCGAGCGCGCCGCCTCCTATAGCCATCAGTGCGCTTTCGGTTAGCAACTGGCGAACCAGGCGACCACGATTGGCACCCAGAGCTGTGCGCACCGCGAGTTCACGCTGCCGGCCGGCGGCGCGCGAGAGCAGCAGGTTCGCGATGTTGGCGCAGGCGATCAGCAGAATGAATCCGACTGCGGCCATTAATACGATCAGCCCGCTGCGCACCTCGTAGGTGTAGCTCAATTGCAAGGGTTCGGCGACGAAGCCTTGGAGGTCGCGCATATGCTCCGGATACTGCTGCGCGCGTGTCTTCAGTAATACCTGTAGCGCGGCGTTGGCTTTTTCGACGGTTACGCCGGGCTGTAAACGCGCGAGCACAGTCAAATAATGACTTCCGCGGCTGGCGAGCTCCTCGGGCGTAAAAGCCATGGGGGTCAGGATGTCGCCGTTCTTGGACTCGAAGTGAAAGCCGGGTGGGAGCACTCCGATCACCGTATATTTTTCGTTGTTCAGAAGGATTTCGCGTCCAACGAGTTTGCGGTCGGCCGCGAAGCGCCGCGTCCACAGTTCGTGGGAGATGAGCGCTACATGCTCGAAACCTGGACGGTCCTCATCGGCCGTGAATGGCCGCCCGAGCTCCGGCGTGAGCCCAAGAACTGACAACAGGTTGTGAGTGGCTTTCTCGCCTTCCAGTTTTTCGGGCTCCTCGCCTTTGCCGCTCAGGTTGTAGACCCGCCCGGCAGTGGCCGCGACGCCCTGAAAGACCTGGGTCTGTTCCGACCAATCCTTGTAGTTGCCAGGCGCCGGCGTGTCGCGAGGAAATCCCACGCGGCTGTCGTCTTCGAAGACCGCGACCAGTTGAGCCGGGTCGCGGAAGGGGAGCGCGCGCAGGAGCACGGCATCCACCACGCTGAAGATAGCGGCCGTTGCGCCGATTCCGAGCATGAGGGTGAGCAGCGCCGCGGCGGTGAAGGCCGGGCTCTTGGCCAGCATGCGGAAGCCGTATCGAACATCCTGAAGAATGGTGCGCATTATCGCTTTCTTGATGCAGCCCGGCTGCCACCACCGATGGCAGCAGAATCAGGCAATTGTAGGGGGCGCCTGTTCGCTATTGGGAATGGGTGTCCGCTAGTTGGCCGCTGACAAAGATGCGTCATGGCTTAATCCTGCTCTGGCTTCTCCCCGTAAGGTATTGGCCGATAGGGCATTTGGAAGCGTGCGAAGGCTACGTGGCGGGCCTGGTTTTGACGCATCATGCGTTGGGAGCAACGCTCGACTTGGTCTTTTGTAAAAACGAAGCCATGGTCGGAGGGCTCCCACGGAATTCCTTCGTATTTATGGAGTTCGAGGATGGCGGCGGCGTCTTTGAGTTCGCTGTGCTCGTCGCGGAGGCGCTCGTACTGGATGTTGCGGAGTTGATCGAGCGTCTTCTGGAATTGGCGCGCGAGACGGGTGCTGTTCAGAGTGAGATTTGCCAAAAGGCGATGGGCGTCGACGATGTCGAAGGCGGGGGGCTCGGGGCTGGGGGCTGGGGACTGGGCGCGCGCAAGGACGTCGGCTTCCAGGAGCGGGATGCGATTTATGCGCCAGGATGTGTCGGCGAGCTGCTGGACCAATTGGGTTTCGGTTGCGGTGGCGGGTTTGTATTCGTCGATGAATTGGCGGCAGAGGCGCTGGTATGCGGCCGGGTCCTCTGAGGGAAGAACGGCGGTGCGGGCCGTCAAGCCGTGGCGAAGCGCGTTTTGGGACGAACGCTGTTTGCCGGATTCGGTGCGGGGTCCGGTGGAGTGTTGGCTGTTGGCGCGATTGATTTCGGCGCGATTGATTTGGACGGTTGCTGGAGATGACATATTGGGTTCCTGGTAGGTGGATAGCACGGGGGTGGGGCGTGGGATGGGGGTGGGGTGGGGAGGTTGTTGATAGGGCGGCGAGATGTTCGGCAATAACATACGTGACTGACACAATTGGTGTGCTGGAGATAGCTCCAGTTTTGGGTATCGGGCTGGTCGGTCTGATGTTAAGTCGCAACGATTGGTGCCTGGACGGGACGGGCGTTGTGTTCGCTGAGGTGGCTGCCGTTTCGTGCTCTGATTCCCGGTAACGACGGCGGCGGGACGTAGCCGGGGAATGCACCCGCCGGACTTGGGCGAGACTAATCTCCGCCGCCCGGCACCGCGGGGCAGTTTGGAGACATCCGGCCGCCCCGCTTTTTTCTGGCTCTGATACAATCGTTTGGAATCGCAGAACAGGGACTCGGCTGGGTGGAGCGTGATGCGAGGCGGCTTAACTCCTGAGGTCTGCGCTTGCGATAGAATGAGCAAAGGTTTTAGGAGCATACGTGACCTGGAACGGCACTTCGCATTGCACGGGAATGAGTTCGGTCTGAAAACAACCGTAGAATATGAAGCGGAGGCGATTGCTTTTCTCGAGGGCGCGAGGCGAACACAGGTGCAGGAGTGCAAGCGCAAATCGTCGGGTGAGCTCATTAGGTTCGATCCTACAACGCAAGCTTATGGCGTCATGACAGTTACAAAGATAGTGCTCACTTATTTCAAACCTCGGCCTTGCGCGAGTGTGCCGCACTGGGAACCTAGGTGAATTGCCACGGCGAAAAGGACAATTTGACCTACTTTCGAAGGGAATGCGCTAAATGAATTACCTGTGCCCTGTCTGCGGTTACTGGTTGGAGGATCCCCCGACGCGCCACAGGATATGCCCGTGCTGCGGAACAGAGTTCGGATATCACGACTCTGGCGGGACGTACGATGATATTCGAAAAGCTTGGGTGGCGACGGGAGCTCGATGGTGGAGTCCTGTTGATAGGCAACCTGTTGGGTGGAATGCTGTAACCCAACTTCTGAACGCTGGCTTCGATTTCAACATGAAGGCACAGATCAGCCAGAGCATCCAATCGGCAATGATTTCGCGCATTGGGGTGCAGGGTAGGGCGGCCTGAGTTCCCATGCCGAAACTGCTAATTTTCGCGCCGGGCGAAAAAGTCATTATCGACAAAACGGATAACACTGTATCGATCATCGGCATCCTGGGCGGCTTCAACGTCCCAACATTGGGCGAAGAGAATGTCGTTCCGGAAGGTGCCGCGCTTCCGCTGCGTTGGAGTGTTTTGGCTTTATGGGGTATGGGTACTAACGATGTTGGAAAGGTGTTTGAACAGCGACTTCAACTGTTAACTCCCGGTGGCGAGATCGCTCTCGATATGATTGCAGCCTTCAAGGGCGTGCCGGCGATTGTGAATCACCGCATTTGAAGCGATATTACTGGGTTCCCGGTCGGAGTGGCCGGGGATTACCTGCTGACGTTGAGCCTCCGCGAGGCGGCCCAGAGTTGGGAGAAGTGCGCCGAATACACTCTAAAGGTTCAACATGTCGCGGCGGAGACTCCTCCGAACACCACTGTGCCGACGACACGCCACCGTAAGAAAAAGAAGAAATGATGGGCCTAGTACGCCTTTCGGAGCTGCGGAGGGCGCGACACGTGAATCACAGGCCTAGACCCGATCAGTCGGCAGGTCCAAGGGCAGCTGCAAGACCGGCGGACGATGACAGAGCGGTTGGCCGCGATTGAAGGCCTTTTGCAATCGGTAAGAGAAACGTTTTTGGCAGGGGCCGTTCGTCCAAGACTGGGGCGAACGAAAACCGACGAACACAACCCGTAAGTTCTGCACCTTGCCGGGAGACCCGCAAAGAAAGCTCTGACCTTCAGGCGCAAAGCATTTCCGGCTATTCTACGACTACCGGCCGTAGCTACAGAAAACCGATTGAGTAAGTGCAGTGGAAGGCCCTCAGGGCTTTGCGGACTGCGGCTGCCAGAGCTCAATCTTATTCCCATCCAGGTCATAGATCCAGGCAAAGCGACCGTAGGATTCATTCATTCGTTTGGCGTCAATCTTTACTCCCTCTTCTTTTAAGCGGTCGAGCAAAGCATCCAGATCGTCCACGATGTAGTTGACCATGAACGGTTGCGTGGCTGGGATATAGTCGGTGGTGGAGCGAAAAACAGTCCAAACTGTAACGTGTTCCTTTTGCGGGTCGTCGTGCTCGCGCCACGGAAGCATCGCGCCTTGGCCTTTGTCAGCGAGTCCAAGATGCGTCGCATACCATTCGCGCA
>JBEKJJ010000284.1:0-9866 GCA_050011295.1 Bryobacteraceae bacterium | reverse complement strand
GACCGTGAAGCGCAGCGTCCAACGGGGGCCGGATTCTTTGTGGAACAGGTTGTCGGTACCGATGCCGGCGTTGTATAGATTGCGAGGCTTGACGCGATCCGGATTGTGATCATCATTCTCCGTGCCGGTCTGCGGAAGCGTCAGCAGTGTGGATTTGCCGATGCCGCTGCAACTGGTGATGGGGGTCGAATACGTCGCAATCATACCATTGCAGGAGAAGCCGATGGCAACCTGTTCCGCGGCAGTCAACATGGTTGCAGCTTCCACATCCGGTACGCCGCTGACAACCAGGCCGCTGTCGTAACGCCAGGTGAATTCGATCCACTCGCGATTGTGCGGGCGCTGGTAACGTGTGACTACCGTTTGTTGATACGCCTGATCGTGATCGATACGGAAGACGCTGGTGGGCAGGCCGCCCAGTGGGATCAAGCCGCCGACTTCTGGAGGAAAGAAGCGCGCGCGCGTGTGGCCCAGGGTCAGGTAGGCTTGAAATCCATGCAGGTCGATAGTGCTCAACCGGCCCGTGACACCGTCGAGCTTGGAGTTGTGCCAGGCGATTGGAAAAGTGATGGGCGTGTTGAAGAACACGCTGAAGTCGTAGGCGTTAGTAGTGTACTTCCAGAAATAATCGGCATCGATGATGAGCCACTTCCCGATGCCCTGCTGCAGCCCGGTGTTGTACTCGTTCCGAGTGCCGGGCTTGAGTGGCTCGGACACGGATCCAAAAACGTTCTGGGCCAAGCCGCCGCCACCGGTGCCGCTAGAAAGGATGAGGTTCTCGTTGTAGGGTGTTTCAAAACTCCGCGAATAGGCCGCTCGCAACACAGTGTTGGTGCGTGAAATCAAGTAGGAAACGCCTATTCTTGGTTGAACGCTGTTGGCCGACGCCAAGCCGTTGTACTGATCATCGCGCAGGCCGGCGGTAATGGTGAATTTCCCCAGCTTGATGGTGTCGGTGATGTAGACGGCGTATTCGTTGACGTTGTGCTTCCCCTGGAAGTAGAAGAGTGAGCCGCCGCGCGTGAGATCGTAAGGCACGATGCCGGGCTGTAGGTTGGGATTTCCAACGTACGTTGGGTTGATGCCGGAGCAGGTATCGGGATTAGTAACGCCCGGTAGTAGCAGCGGGCTCCCGTTCGCTGCTAGGCAAACCGGATTGTAGGCCGGATCGGTGATGCCAAATTGAAACTTCTCGTCCAAGCGAGTCTGCTGGATCTGGAAGCCGGTTTTGATCTCCTGGATTCCGTGCGTCCAGGCGATGTCGGCCTTGATGCCGTAATTCGTCAGGAAACGATTCTGGGATGCGGTGACCGGAGTGTCGTCGAAAGGATCACGGCTGGCGTAATAATCCAACTGGTCGCGCCGCACATAGGGATTCACTGTCAGCAACGTGTGGGCATTGAAAGTGTGTTGGTAACCGGGCGCGATGCTCCAGCTCAGCACCCGCTGTTTTTGATCCTGTGATAGTTGATCGTAATCGTTGGGAACTTGGAACCAGTTTCGCGCGCTGAAAAGATCCAAATGGAAAACGTCCTGAGGACCCGGCTGCCAGTCGAACCGGTCAAAGATGCTGCCGTTGTTCCCGATATCGTGAATGGGAAGAAATTCGGGCGTGTCCAGGAAGTGACCGGAGCGAACCGCGTTCACGGCGATGAAGTTTCCAAACGTTGGCGTGCCGAAGCCGAGCGACGCGCTTTCGGTCCAGGTTCCGAAGGAGCCCCAACCGGATTCGATGCTTCCAAAGGGCTTGGTGGCGCCCAGGCCCGACCGCGTAGTGGTGTTCACAACCAGGCTGGTCTTATCGCCGTATTGCGCATCCTGCGAGCCGGTGATCAGTTCCATACTCTGCAGGGCATTGAGCGGAATCTGCGTGGAAAATGTTTTGCTTTGCTGGTCCGTGATGGGGAATCCGTCCACAATGTAACCCACCTGGGCGTGGTCGCCCACGGGATGGAAAAATCCGTTCGCGTCGGCGGCGACAGCTCCCGTGCTGTAAGTGATGGCTTGACTCAAAGCGCCGCCCGGATCGAAACTGGGAAGTTTCAAGAATGAATTTCGATCCACGTCCTGGTGCGTGGAGGGATCCGTCTCCACTTGCGCGCCTTCCGCTTGTACGACTACCGTGGTGGTCTCAGTGGCCACTTTGAGCGCGATATTAACGGTGGTCGGCAGAGAGCTGTGTACGTCTACGTCCTGAGTGACTGGGGTAAAACCGGGCGCGGTTACCGTTATCCGATAGTTATTGAGCGGCACGTTGTTGACGCGGTAAGCGCCGTTCGAATCCGATGTTGCGGACTGGTTAAATCCTGTTACGGCGTTGCTAAGGCGAATCGCGGCACCGGCTATCACAGCGCTAGATGGGTCGGAAACTGTGCCGCTCACCGTGCCGCTGTTGATGGATTGTCCAAATCCGTGCAGAGTGAGCACAAAGAGAACGGACGCGAGTTTCCTCATTACTATGATCATGACGCTCCAAGGCCGCTTTTCCCGAACAAAAACTTGCTACCGGGCTGATTTTTGGAATGAGCGGACTGAAATGGGCGGCAGGCGGGTTACCAGTGAAGCAACTTGCGGACCCCTGCGGCCTGGCGTTTACTAACCGTGAGTTGCTGCTGGTTACTTAGGGTGAGTAACCAGCGTTGGCTGCTGAGAGCACTCATCTTTCGCACATGATTGACATTCACAATCGCATTGCGATGTACACGGTGAAATGGAGCCTGGCCCAGATGAGTTTCGAGCGTGCGCAGGGAATGGGAAGCCAGCAAGCGCCGCTTGGCGGTGATGATCCAGACCAATTCGCCCTCGGCCTGGAAGGCCAGTACTTCGTCGGCATCCAGAAGGAAATACTCTTCGCCGGCGCGGCCCACAATCTTGCGGCCGGGTTGTTCGCTGGAGGCGATGTTCGCCAGGTGCTCGGCCACTTGCAACGGCTTACCGTGAAGCGCCAAGGCACGTTCCACGGCTTTTCGCAATCGGCCCTCGTTTACGGGCTTGAGAAGATAATCCACGGCACCGGCTTCGAACGCTTCCATGGCGTGCTTATCGAACGCAGTGACGATCACGATCACAGGCAATCGTCCGCCTTTCAGATTGCGGACCACTTCGAAGCCGCCCATGAGGGGCATCTGGAGATCGAGGAACACCAGGTCGGGCTGCAGCGCGGCGATCTGTTGCAAGGCATGGCGGCCGTCTTCGGCTTCGCCAACTATCTCTACTTGGGGAAACTGCTCGAGTTCCTCGCGGAGGACGCGGCGCGCGATGGGTTCGTCATCCACTATAAGGGTCTTCATGGTATGTGGCGCACGCACTCGTGCGTGCCGCGTCGGCACTCATGCCGACGCCTGCGATGCCGGAAAAAATCCCTGGCGTTCACACGAGTGTGAACGCGGCACGCACGAGTGCGTGCGCCACGCGGGTGGGAGTTGGCAAAGTGAGGCCTAGGCATGGACTGGCTTTGCCAACGGGATCGCAAACTGGACTTTCGTTCCTTCGCAACTCGAGTCGATCAAAATGTCGGCATCCGGGCCGAAACAAAGCTGCAGCCGGCGCTTCACGTTGGCTAATCCTACGCCAGATCCCGAATTGTCGGCAGGCGGGGCATCCAGGCCCAGGCCGTTGTCTTCGACGAAGATGCGCAGCTCGTCATCCAGAATCGTGGCGCGCAGGCCCAGCAGTCCGGGACCGGACTTCGAGGAAAGGCCATGTTTAATGGCGTTTTCGACTAGCGGCTGAATCGAGAGAATCGGAATCAGCACGGGCAGCGCGGCGTCATCCACATCAATGCGAACTTCCAGGCGCGGGCCCAGGCGCAGACGCTCGATTTCGAGATAAGCCTTCACGATTTCCAACTCCTCGGAGAGCGGAATGAAGCTCCTTTCCGATTGCAGGAAGTAACGAAAGATCTCAGCCAGGTTCAGCACTGTTTTTCTGGCGCCGGAAGCGTCGCGGGGAATGATGCCGTAGAGCGTATTCAGTGCGTTGAACAAGAAATGCGGATTAATCTGCGATTGCAAGGCGCGCAATTCCGCTTGCGAGACCAGCCGCTGCATTTCAAGATTGCGAAAACGCTCCACCTGTTCCAGGATCACGGTGGTTAGGCGGCTGAGCGATTGAAGATCCTCGCTGAGGTAACGGCGTCCCCCGTGCCGCCGGCCCAGCAGCAAATAACGCACGTCGCCATGGGCGAGCCGCAAGGGCACCACGGCTTCCACCCACGCGAAATCGTGCGATTGCCGCAGCGCGGGTAAATCTGAGATTGGGACGGGAAACAGCAGATCGGGTCCGCGCAGCATGTCGCGGCAGCGGGCTTCCGGGATCACTTCGACGCGCCCGGTACGCATGAATAGCGCCAGTTCGCCGGCCGCCCAATCCAGGAAACTGGACTCATCGGTGAAAAGCACCGAGCGGGATTGCATCTCGTGCAGAGCTTTGTTGAGATCCGGGCGCCGGAACACTACGCGCGTGAGCCATTGCTGGACTTGACTACGTAAGAGGGCGAAGGCGATGAGCAACAAGCAAACGCCAACTAACAAAAGCGCGGCATAGAGCGGATTGCCCGAAACTCGCTGATCGATGGAGACCCACTGAAACGTGATAAAGGTGATGCGGATCACAGCGAATGTCAGCAGAGCGGCCAACAGCACGTTGGCCAGGAAGCGGA
This sequence comes from Bryobacteraceae bacterium, assembly GCA_050011295.1. Classification (GTDB taxonomy): domain Bacteria; phylum Acidobacteriota; class Terriglobia; order Bryobacterales; family Bryobacteraceae; genus Palsa-89. The sequence goes on along the minus strand of JBEKJJ010000284.1, from coordinate 5,206 downwards.
CGAAAGCGTCCAGCAATACGAAGCGGTAGTCCTGCAACAGAACGAACAAGGCGAGCGGAATACCGGCGTGGTGCAGCACCAGTTCGCTGGACCATGCGTGCAGCGGCTGGTTGGAGCCGAGATGGACGAAGGACATGGCCACCAAGGCCGCGCACATCGCGCCGAAAATCCGGGAGGCCTTGGCGCGGCGAGCGCTATCCCCCTGCAGCGCCACGGCGGCTACGGAGATGCCCGTTAGAATGGCGAAACCAATGGTGATCAGCAGCAGGGCGCGCCGCTGATAATCGTGTCCGGGATGCAGCAGTTCCGCGAAATGTATCCCGATGGCAATGGTGCTGAGCGCATATCCGGATGCGATTACCGGCGCGAAGCTGCCGTCGAGCGAGAGATGCAGCAACACCGCGGGCAGCAGACTCAATACCGCGAAGCAGAAGAACACGATCACTTCCGCCAATCCCGCATTTCGGGTGGAGGCGATCAAAGCTGCGATGGCGCCGATGTTCCAGAGAAACGCAAGGCCGGCGGCCGCGAACGACAACCAGCTTCCGCGCAAGCGCGTACCGGAGCGGTCCCGGAGGAGCAAGTATAGAAAAATGCCGAAGATGATGGCCCCGCCGGAGTGGCCGATGGTATTGACGAGCTGGGTCTCGTGGAAAGTGGACAAACTACCTTAGATTGTAGCTTCGTCGGCGTTGCCTCCTCGCGTTCTTCGGTTATTCGGTTATTCGGTTCGGTAGGTTGAGACGCTCTCTGGCGCTAGCGGCGATTGTTTAGCTTTGATTTGATCAACGCCATCAATCCGGTCTCGTCATCCACTTGTACGCCGATCTTCAGCCAGTAGAGTTCCACTGAGGCGTCCATTAGAATTTCTCCGGCACGTTCGGGCAGGTTCGCGGCGTCTTTTTCCGTGGTCAACAGAACGCTCGAAGAGTGCACGCGCGCCTGCTCCGCTAGACGCTGCAGCTCGTTCCAACGGTAGCCGTGATGATCCCCAAACGCCCACGTGAAAACCGGTTGGATGCGGAGCGCCTTGAGAGTTTCCCAAAAGCTGGCCGGATTTGCCAATCCGCAAAAGGCCGCTAACGGACCCTCGGGCGGATGTCCGGGCTGGCCGGTTCTCTCGTTGACCCAGTAGAGCGGTTCAACTACGGCCCGGAATATCGGCGCGCGAGTGTTGAGCGCGCGTAGCCGGTTGAGTAAGCCGCGATATTCGCGCTGCTTAATTGTACGTGTGATCACGAAAGCATCCGCGCGGCGTAGAGCGCTCAACGGCTCGCGCAGCCCGCCGAGCGGAAAGACGGCCCCGCCCGCGAATGGATTCAATGAATCGATTAATACGATGTCCAGATCGCGCGCCAGGCGCCAATGTTGGAAACCATCGTCCAAAAGAAAAACGCCCGGATGGTACATCTTTTCTAGTAGGCTGCCGGTGGACCAACGGTCCGCGCCGATCCCTAGATGCGCGTACCCGGAGCGAAGCAAAGTCTGGCCCTCATCTCCCGTCAAGCTCACCGGAACGCTTTCACCGGCCTTGACCACCACGCGTCGCGCGATGGATTTGCGACGGTAGCCGCGCGTCAGGATGGCGGGCTCAAGACCGGCTGCCTGCGTTCGCTCCGCCAGGTACTCTACCATCGGAGTTTTTCCGGAACCGCCCATGCCGACGCCGCCGATGCTGATTACAGGGGTGTTCAGATGGCGCGCTTGGATGGTATCCTTCAGCCGCTTCGCTTCCGTGGCAGCGGTCCAAATTTTGGCGAGCAACCAGAGCAATGGCCTGGACAAGGCGCCGGGGATTGTGCAGGGAACGGCCACGTCCTGCCACTTCAGAATCTCGATCGCTGCTTTCTTGGTTGCTCCCCGGTGTTTGGCTATTAGTTCGGAGGCGCCGGCACCAAGGTCTTCGCGCAGTCTGGAGTCCTGGATCAGTTTCTCAATCGCTGGGGCTAGCTCGCTCGCGTCCGGGATCTCGAGCATGGCGTAATGTTCGCGAAATTCTTGGGCAATGGCCGCGAAGTTCTCGAGATGCGGCCCCGTAACGATGGCGCGTCCGCAGACCGCAGGTTCCAGCAGATTGTGCCCGCCGCGGCGTGCCAGCGATCCGCCCATGAACACTACGTCGGCCAATGGGAACAAACCGGCCAGCTCACCGATTGAATCCAGCAGCAACACGCACGGCAGCGCCAGCGCGGGATCGACGGTCTTCTTCGATCGTAGGTGAAACTGAATTCCCGAAGCCCGCAGAAGCTCGGCGGCTACTTCGAACCGTTCTGGTTTCCGCGGCGCCAGGATCAACAATAATCCCGCGTGCGAGGGCGCGAGTTGCTGGAAGGCGTCGATCACGGCCTGGTCCTCATCGACGTCCGCGCTATCGATTCCAGGCATGGTGCTGGCGGCGATCCAGACCGTCGTCGGCCTCAATTTTTCTATTACTTCGCGGATTGGCTGCGGTGGATTGCCAACGGGCGGCGCTGCGTCGTACTTCAAATTTCCGAGCACGCTTATTTTTTCTGGAGATGCGCCGATCTGAACATAGCGCTCGCGATCCGGCTCGCTCTGCGCAAAAATCGCGTCCGGCCATTCGAGCACCTGTCGAAAGAAGAAACTCCACCTGCGATAGCTTGGAAAGGCGCGGGTGGAAATACGGCCGTTCACAATCAACAGGCTTGCGCCGGCGCGCTTGGCTTCGCGATACAGCACCGGCCAAATCTCTGTTTCGAGAATCACCACTACGCTGGGCCGGATTCTACGCAGCACCCTTCGGACCGCAAACGCATAGTCGATGGGCGCGTAAAAAACTTGATCAGCCAGGCCACGTAATTTGTCTTCGGCAATCTCGCGGCCGGCAATTGTGGTCATGGATACGTACAACGGGAGGTTGGGGCAGCGCTCGCGCAATTCGCGGAGCACGGCCGCGCTGGAGATGACTTCGCCTACCGAAACCGCGTGCAACCAAATCCCTCCCGCCGCCGTCGCAGGAGACGATATGGGCTGGCCGCCCAGCCGTTCCGGAAAATGCCGCAAGTAGCGCCGGTCGCGCGCGCAACGATAAACGAAATAGAATACAAGCAGCGGGAACGCAATTACCCGCGAGGCCCAGTAAAGGAAATAAATGAGAGCGCTTTCGATTTGCCTGATCCTATTCATGACCGCGGCCGTGGCGCTAGCGGACAAGAAGAGCGAGACCACCTTTTCGCCCGGGCCAGCTGCCTCCTATCCGAATAAACAGACCAACGACAAAGTGACTCTGGCGGCGGCTGTTTATGATACTGAAGAACTGGCTCACACGGCATTTGGGAAATTGGACCCGAATAAATATGGCGTTCTGCCCGTTCTGGTCATCATACAGAATGACACGGACCAAGCCCTGAAGTTGGACCATCTCCAGGTGGAATACACCAGCGCCGATCATCAACACGTGGAGGCCACGCCGGCGGAGGAGGTGCAGACCTTGGGTGGTCCAGCGAAGACGCCCTCCATGGGCAACGGCAGCCCGCTCCCGAAATTGATCAAGCACAAAAATCCGTTGAGCGCCTGGGAGATTGAGGGACGGGCCTTCGCGGCCAGAATGCTGCCGCCGCATGAGTCGGCCAACGGCTTCTTCTATTTCCAGACCGATCATCGGCGGGGAGCAAAGTTCTATCTGACTGGAGTCAAGGTAGCGGCCACCGGCCAGGATATTTTGTTCTTCGATGTAGGGCTGGACAAGCCAGCCCATTGATTAGGGCAGGATCTTGGCCGTTTTGATGCTGTCCAATTGGGAGAAGTTCTTGGTGAGATAGGCGTTGCCTTCGGTCTCAAACTTGCCCACTGATGGACCGTGGCCGCCCTGTTCCTGCATGTCGCCATAGCCGCCATAGAGCTTGTCGACGACGTCCATACCGTCCGTGACCTCGCCAAACGCAGCGAACCCCATGGGGTCCAGGTTGCTGTTGTCTTTGAAGTTGATGAATACTTGCGTGGTCCGCGTGTTCGGTCCGGCCATTGCGTAGCTTATCCTGCCGCGCTTATTGCCTTGCTTCACGGGATCGTCTCTGAGGTTGGCATGCGCCCATGCGCCCTCGATTTTCGGATTGCCTGAAATCCCGAATTGCACCATGAAATTGGGGACCACCCGATAGAACACTACGCCGTCATAGAAGCCGTTTTTCACCAGATTGTAAAATCGATCCGCGCCGTTGGGTGACCAGTCGCGGTGAACTTCCACCACGAAATCGCCTTTCGTGGTAGTGAACTGCGCTTTGAAGTCGTCCGGTGCCTTGGCCTTGAGGGCTGCCGGGTTCATGAGCGACGGTTTGGCGCCCGGACCGCGTGGGGGTTCTTTGCCGCTCTGCGGCGCCTGCGCCAGCGATGACATTGCGCTGAAACAAAGGAGGATGCTTACGTGGATCGTTTTCATAAAGCTTGATTATACTGAAACTCCCCCGGCTTCAGCTAGTTTGACCTCGAGGACATGGCCCTGTGCCACCCTGTGCCACCCAGATGACAGCCAAAACGTAACAGCGTGGTAATTAGGGATTCACATTCGAGTGGTGTTATGGCATCGAAACATAAATTCGGAGGTTTGTTCCGCCATGCAGGATGCCTTCTCCACCCTTTTCGGCCCGAAACTACCGGCGCCCATCGAGGGCGCATTGGAACGCCTACTGGTACTGGATCGCTTCCAGAGCTTTTTTGACAATCTGCGGCAGCCGGACGGAGGCCGGCCCGTGCTGGAGCGCACTCTAACGGCGCTCAATGTTCAACCACTGATTTCCGCGGGCGATCTCGCGCTGGTTCCTAAACAGGGACCCGTGGTCGCGGTCGCCAATCATCCGTTCGGCTTGATGGAAGGCGCCATCCTGGCTACCTTGCTCTGTTCGGTTCGTTCTGACGTGAAGATTTTGGCCAATCATCTGTTACGAAATCTCCCTGGCTCGGAAAAGCACTGCATTTTCGTGGATCCATTCGGAGGCCCAGGCGCGGTGCGCTCCAATCGGAAAGGCTTAAAAGAATCCATCGCATGGCTCGAAGGCGGCGGATTGCTGGCAATATTCCCGGCCGGCGAAGTGGCACGCCTCAATCTGAAGGAGGGCGCAGTCACGGATCCCGAGTGGAACCCGATTGTCGCGCGGCTGATTCGTATGACGAGCGCTTCGGCTCTTCCGGTTTATTTTCCGGGTGCGAACAGCGCCTGGTTTCAAGTGCTCGGATTTCTGCATCCCAA
>JBEKJJ010000283.1:0-9892 GCA_050011295.1 Bryobacteraceae bacterium | reverse complement strand
CAAAGCGGGCGCGCCCAGCAGGTGTGGCAATCGTATTTAGAATCGATGTGGCCGCGCTTTAGAAAATCGGCCTGCTTCTCGCGATTGATGCCGGTTGAAATGTGTCCGAGCGCGTGTACGTCGGAATCGACGAACCGATGACAGGGCGCGATATCGCCGGAGGGTCCGACTCCTAGGAGGCCCAGGCCTGCGCCGCAGGGATGCGATTTGTTCACACCCTGACAGAGTTCGGCCAGCGTATCGCTGACATTCGAGAATCCGTGCGCTTCGCCGCGCAACGCGAATTCTAGATACTCATCCGCGAGAACGTGAAACTGTTCCAATACGCCGTCCATGCCGCGCTGGTTAATGGCATACAACTGATTCGGCGATGTAGTTACGGGGGCGAAACCCACTTCGTGGAATCCCAGGTCCTGCTTCAAGTGCCGGAAAATCTTGACTACATCGGTGACCCCCGACGTCAACGTCACGCGCGCGGCAATCGGCCTGGTGCGGTGGTTTTGAATCAACTCGCGCACCTTGGGCGCGATGATGTCGTAACTTCCGCGGCCATTGGCGAAGACGCGCAGCTTGTCGTGCATTTCCTTATTCCCGTCCATGCTGACGGTGACGCCGATGCGATTTGTCGAAAGAAACTCAATGATCGCAGGCGTCAGCAGCGTGGCGTTGGTGGTTAAACTGAAATCGATATGACGCCCATTGTCGGCCGCTTGCCGATTCGCGTAGGTGACGACCTGCTTGAGCAGCGGAAAATTCATCAGCGTCTCGCCGCCGAAGAAAGTCACGTGAATCGATTTGCGGCCCGCCGATTGCTGCAGCAGAAAATCCACGGAAGCCTTCGCGGTTTCGAAGTCCATGAATTTCGGCTTACCCTCGGGCGTGGCCACTTTATCCGCGCCGAACTCGTAGCAGTATTGGCACGACAAGTTGCATTGGTTGGTAAGATTCAGCACCAGCGTTTGGAGCGGAAAATCGGCGGGTGGGCTTTGGACCGGCTCCGGAACATTTTTTCCGCTGGCGATAACGCTCGCGTGCGCCATCTCCACCACCAGCTCTTTTGCGTCATCCGCTTCTAAGCCGCGCGCGATCAGACCATCGATCAGTTGATCGCCAGTGAGCCGAGCTCCGGAAAGACAATCGATCAGCGCTCCCACAGCTTCGTCCACCTGGAAAATCGCGCCTGCAGGAACCAGATAGAGAAAACGTTGGCCGGCAGCTTCAAACGAATGAAACTCGCCTAGCCGATAAACAGGCGCTTCTGCTGTGGTAGCTGTCATTGGCCGCCAACTTCCGGCTGGTCCCAGTTCATGTATAGCGGAACCGTAACCACCAGGTACGATTTTCCCACCAATGGCTTACCATCCGCGCTCTTATCCGACTTCGAAGTGGCCACCACCCAGATGTCGCCATAATTGTTGCGCGAGAATTTGCGCTTGGGATTCGGCCCGTCGGAGGCCGGAGTGAAGAAGCCGGTGGGGCTGAGCGTGCCCACGAAATCCTTATCGTCGTCTCCGTAGACGGAATAAAACTCTTCCACGGACCAGTTCACGTCGACGGGGCCCAGTTCCACGTCGTCAGCCGTGTGCGGTTTGCCGTCCGCGCCACGCTGGTACCCGATGGCTTCGAATTGCTGGTAACCCTTCGGATGAGTTTGGCTTCCCAATCTGGCAAGAACCGATTCGGGAACCACTTTGATGTAGTCGACGCGATCATAAACGGCGATGGCGCTCTGCAGGACGGTGCGGCGGATAGCAATATCGCGCTTGCCCGGCACGGCGTCGGCTGCGACATCCACTTCAACTATCACGTCACTCGGAGTGTGCGAAACAATCCGGCGAACAGTGACGCCCGAACCTAAATCCAGATCGGCGGCTGTAATCTGGGCTGGCAGATTGTCCCCAATCAATCGCACGCGAACCGATGAGGAACCAGTTTTCAACGCCGATCGATCCACGCCCAGCACCGCGGGCTCGGAAGAAGCGCGTTGCAGCTTGACGTCGAAACCAAATTCCTGATACTGGCCCCAGAACCAGCGGCCTTCGGCCTGCGATTGATCGGGCGACACCCACATCACTTCGCGCATTTCGCTCGATAGATCGTCGGGCGCCGAGCCGGCCGGGCTGGTTCCCTTCGATCGTCCACGCCAGGAATAACCGGCATAGACCAAGCTGTGCCCGGAGCGGACCAGCGTGGATCCGTCCTTCACGGAGACCAGCTTCACGCGCGTGGTGAACTCGTCGTCGGCGCCGCCGGGCTCAACTTCCAGTTCTCCGTAATACTTCCCGTGCCCGTTTATATTGGCGCTCACCAGCCATCGGCCAGCCAACTTGGGCGCGCGCATACGGGCCCGCCAGGCTGCCCATTCCGGAGTGTGCAGCGGCGCGGTTTTGCCCAAATAAGCCAATGCCTCATCCACCGGCAAAATGTCGCCCGGCTTTTCGTGGTCACCGAAACCACCTGCGTTGATGCCCAGCCGGAAAGCTTCGTCGGCCTGCGGATACAGAGCGACGTGCAAATTGGTGAGCAGTTTCCAATCCTCCGCCGAGCGCCGCCAGGAAAGCGGACGGGCCAACGGATGGCAATTCGCGCAGGCGCCGCGCAGAGTGTCGTTGGGAATAATGGTCTCATCCTGAATACGCTTCTCCGCCAAGTACATCACGGGCTTGGCTTCTTCCGGAGCCAATCCATGGTAGGTGCTGAGATATTTGATGATCGCTTTCGCTTCCGCCGGAGTAAGCGTCACGCCATTCAGCCGGATCATCCGCTTCACGGCTTCTTCCCATTGTTCCGGCGTTGCGCGCTCCCAGGAAATCCGCGAGAGATTTCCATGCGAGTCCTTGACATGACAGCCGCCACATTTTCCGAGCACCACCGGATCCGTCACCGGAATCCCCTCTTCGGGCGCGGACTTGGCCGCATCCGCCGCGGCTGGTTGGGCATTGCTCCAGCTCAATCCAAGCAAAAGCGCGGGCAGCACCAGCAAGGACGCACGCATCGTTTTCATATTAGTGGACTATGATACTCCTTTCCGGCCCGAATGGGAAGGCAGAACGGCGCAATGATACCCATCAACTATTTCGATAAGCGGGAACAGTTACTTCTGTTACGCTCAGGGAGTGGCGTGTCGCATGTCCTCACGCTAATCTTAAGAACTTAGCAGTTCCTTCCCGAGTGCTGACTAGATAGGGCCCCTCGTCAGCGGTCCCCAATTCAAAACTGGAGATCGTTCATGATTCAGATCAAATATGCATTGCTGGTATTGTCTCTTGTGCCGGCGCTTTTGGCCGCGCCGCACACTGGTGATCCTATAGTTTCCGCCTGCGTGGAGAGCGAGACCTTTGTGATGGGCGGCGTTCTGCTGTCGGGCGAACGAGCGGCTTCTCAGATATTTGAAAGCATCGGGGTGAAGCTCCGCTGGTCCTGCCAGGATACGGCGCGCAACACCATCCTCATCCGGCTGGCGGCACATGCACCCAGACATTTCCGAAAAGGGACGTTAGCATATGCCTTACCATTTGCACGCGAAGGAGTGCGCATCACGGCATTCTATGACCGTCTGGAACCTATTCTCGAAGAGCATCGCCTTTTTGCAGGTATCATCTTTGGACATGTACTGGCGCACGAGATTGGACATGTTTTGGAACGAGTGGATGCGCACGCCGCAGCCGGGCTGATGCGAGCGCGTTGGAGTGAGCAAGATTTTCTATCCATGAAGTTCAACGCTTTTGGCTTCGCGGCGGAAGATGCGCAATTCATCCGGGAAAGCGCTGAGCGGGACCTGCCGGTTGAGTGAACCGGCGCCCGCTCAGGTTACTCTAGAATCCAGACCCAATGGATACTCCTTTTCGTTTGGACGGACGCCGCGCCGTGGTCACCGGCGGCGCGAGTGGAATCGGTGAGGCAACCTGCCGCGTTTTGGCTGCGGCCGGTGCATCGGTGATTATCCTGGATATCGACGCTCCAAGCGCCAAATCGCTCGCTGACCAACTCCCGGGCGCTTCCGTATTGCATTGCGACATTACGGATGCGGCCTCGGTGAATGCGGCTTTCGCGTCGACCGCCGAAATGGACATCCTGGTGAACAACGCCGGGATCGGTCTGGTGGGGAATATTGAAGAAACTCCCACGGAGGATTTTGCCCGGTTGTTTCGCGTCAACGTGGAAGGCATGTACCTGGTCACGAAAGCTGCCATCGGAAAACTGGTTGCTGCAAAAGGCGTGATTGTGAATATCGGTTCTGTCGCCGGATTGGTGGGCATCAAGCGGCGCTTCGCATATTGCGCAACTAAAGGTGCGGTGGTGGCGATGTCGCGTCAACTGGCCGTGGATTACGCCGGGAAAGTGCGCGTCAATTGCCTGTGTCCGGGTACGGTGGATACGCCGTTCGTCGAAGCGTATCTGGAAAAATATCACAAGCACGAAAAGGAAAAAGTGCGTGCGGAGCTGAATCAGCGCCAGTTGGTGGGACGTTTGGGCCGGCCCGATGAGATCGCGCACGCCGTGCTGTATCTTTGTTCGCGCGAGGCGGAATTTGTGACTGGCTCGGCGATGATCATCGATGGCGGATGGACGGCCGCCTAGTGGCTCTCTCGCGGCACGCCCGCACCTCGGCAGCCCACCAGGAAATCTAAATCCGCTCCTTGATCCGATTGCATCACGTGATCGACGTACAGCCGCTGATAACCTCCATTAGCCACCGGCGGAGGCGGCGTCCATTGAGCGCGCCGCGCGGCCAGTTCGTCGTCCGGAACGCAAAGATCCAACCGGCGCGCCTCCACGTCGAGCGCGATCTCATCGCCATCGCGCACCAGCGCCAACGGACCACCAATCGCGGATTCCGGAGAAACATGCAGCACCACCGTGCCATAGGCCGTCCCGCTCATACGAGCGTCTGAGATCCTCACGATATCGGTAATCCCACGCTCCAGCAGCTTGCGCGGCAGCGGCATGTTGCCGACTTCGGGCATACCAGGGTAACCCCTGGGTCCCGCGCCCTTCAGCACCATCACTGAATTTTCGTCGATGTCCAGATCCGGAAGATCGGTCCGGGCTTTCAGATCTTCGATGCTTTCGAACACCACCACGCGCCCACGATGCTTCAACAAGCGCGCCGTCGCGGCACATGGTTTTATCACCGCGCCATTCGGAGCCAGATTGCCATGCAGCACCGCGATACCCGCGTGTTCCTTGATCGGTTCGCCAAGCGCATGAATGACTTTCCGGTTCCAGCACGGAGCATCGGCCGTATTTGCGCGCATGGTTTTGCCGTTGACCGTGAGCACGTCGTGGATCAAGTCGCCCAGCTCGCGCACCACGGCGGGGATGCCGCCGGCGTAGTAGAAATCCTCCATCAGGTATGGTCCTGAAGGCATCAAGTCCACCAGCAGCGGCAGCTCATGACCCAGCCGGTCGAAATCGTCCAGATGAAGCTTGACACCTACGCGGCCTGCGATGGCCAGCAGATGGATCACGGCGTTCGTGGATCCTCCGATCGCCGCATTCACGCGAATTGCGTTCTCAAAAGCCTCTCTGGTGAGGATGCGCGAGATCTTGAGATCTTCGTGCACCATCTCAACGATCCGCCGGCCGGCCTGGTGCGCCAGCACGTAGCGGCGCGAATCCACCGCTGGAATTGCCGCGTTCTGCGGCAGCCCCATACCAAGCGCTTCCACCATGCTGGCCATCGTGGATGCTGTGCCCATGGTCATGCAATGTCCGGCGGATCGGGACATGCAAGTTTCGGCTTCCATGAAGTCGGCGAGCTGCATTTTCCCCGCTCGGACGTCTTCACTCATCTGCCAGACGGCGGTTCCCGAGCCGATCGCTTGTCCGCGAAAATTCCCATTGAGCATGGGGCCGCCCGAGACCACGAGAGTCGGCAGATCGCAGCTGGCTGCGCCCATCACCAGCGACGGCGTAGTTTTATCGCATCCGCAAAGCAGGACTACACCGTCAATCGGATTGCCGCGGATGGATTCCTCCACGTCCATGCTCACCAGATTGCGGAAAAGCATCGCCGTCGGACGAAGATTGGTTTCCCCCAGCGACATCACCGGGAATTCGAGCGGAAAACCACCGGCTTCATACACGCCGCGCTTTACGCGCTCGGCGATTTGCCGGAAATGCGCGTTGCAGGGAACCAGTTCCGAGAACGTGTTGCAAATGCCGATCACCGGACGTCCGTCGAAAAGATGCGGAGGGAAGCCCTGGTTCTTCATCCAGGAGCGGTGAATGAATCCGTCTTTGTCCGGGAGACCGAACCAATGGGTGGAGCGAAGCGATGCCATATGTTATCTATTCTCGCTCTCTCGCTCCGCCTTCTTGCGTAGCTCCTCCTGGATCTCGCGCGGATTGTCCACTTCCCGCAGCTTCCGTGCCTCCGCCTTGGTCTTCGGTTTCGCGATGCGTGCCAGCGCCGGATCGAAAACGCGCTTGTCGGAGGTTTCTGTGTTGAACGGAGCAAGGTTGGCAGTATCGGAAAACATATCGCTCATGTCCGCGGCCAGCGCGTCTTCCAAATTTAGCGGCCCAATCCCCAGCATTTCGTAAATGGTCTTCTGCACGCTCGCCATGCTGCAATGGCGGTGCGAAATGAATCCGCGGCGCACGTACGGACTGATCACCAGCACCGGGCTGCGATGTGCGTCCACATGATCTACGCCGTCCTGCGCGTCGTCTTCAATCACGAATATCGCGCTGTCCTTCCAGATGGAGCTGTGCGAAATCTTCTCGACAATGTTACCCAGCGCGAGATCGTTGTCGGCGACAAACGAGGCTTTATATGGATATCCGTCTTGCGGCCGCACGTCCGAAGTGTGATCGTTCGGAAGCCGGATCACCGTCAACGCCGCTGTCTTTCCTTTTTTCAAGCGGCGATCCATATCCTTCGCGAATTCCTGGTAGCGGAACTGATCGGGGATGCCTAAGTTAAACGTCGGGTAGCCGCGATCGCTCGATTCAAATATCGGCTTCGGCACCGGAGCATTCAGCAGCAGCCGCTGACCCTCCGGTTCGGCGCCATCGCGTTCATCGGCGCCCTCCACTTCAATCCCTTCGCCGTAATTGCGGATGCTCAACCCCGCTCCCGCAACGTGCTCCCATAGCGATCCATATTCGGGTTCATCCTCCGGCATCGGGCTGTCGGAGCCTCCTCCCAGCGCGCGCCGGCCCGGAGCGGAACTGAATGGACTGCTGTCGCGCCGCCCGCCGTATCCCGAAGTCCAGGCCATGTCCAGCCACGGCGTAGGAGCGATTCCGAACGCCCAGCGGTGCCCGTCAACGGAAACGTCGCTGTCCACAAAAAACCGGTCGCTCGTGGCGAATCGGTGAGCCAGCGCATGCGCGCTTGGAGTGACGCGAACGTCGTTCAGCTTCGGCGCTTCTTCCGTCCAGCCGTGCAGGCCGAAACGCGCCAGTGTTGGATCGCCATCCGCATCCGCCAAATCCCCGAACACTTCGTCGTAGCTGCGATTTTCGCGAATGATGAAGAAGACGTGTTTCACAGGAGGCAGCTTTGCATCCGGGCTCAGCGCCGCTTGATTGTTGCGCAGCACTGCCACCGTAGCAGTTTCATCGAAAGGCAGCGACATCACGGAAAGGCTGCCAAATTCGAGTTCGCCGATGTACGGGCCCGCGCCGCCCGTCCGGAATGATTTTCCGCCGTTGGGCCCGGCTCCCTTGCCCTTGTTATTCACGACGTAGAGTTTCGTCTGATCCGGCGAAACGGCGACCGCGGCTGGATACCAGCCAGTTCCGATATGTCCCAGCACGCGCCCGGACTCTTTATCGATGGCAGCCACGGCATTGATGCCCGCTTCGGTCACATAAAGGAGCGCCGCATCCTGCGCCAGACCCAACGGCATCACCCCGCGCAACGGCCGTCCCTTGCTGTCCGCGAATCCGGCACCGGGAAATGGTGTCAGAGCAATCTCCCGCTCCACCTTGCTGCCGTCAGGACTGACCACCGCGACACTGTCTTCATGCGCCAGCGTGACGCACACGTGCCGCGCGTCGGCAATCACACCTGATGGCGACGCGCCGCCGACAACACCTTGTGCCGCGGAGCTAATAGTGCTGCCCAGGCGCAGTTTCGCAGTGATCACAGGCTTCAGCGGATTGCTGATATCGCAGGTCCAGATCGAACTTCCTCGAACGTCGTTTTCGCTCCCGAGCCCCGGGACCTTGTGTCCTTCCACGCGAACTCCGCGGCGCGCATTTTTCGATGGATAAGCGAACGGCGGAAAATGCAGTCCCGTGCTGAGCGTGTCGTCCTTGCGCGCGCCTTCGATGAGCTTGTATTCGAACAATCCCGAGTTAGTGAAGTAGAGCCGCTTTCCATCGGCCGATAGCGTCATTGCCAACGGATTTGCGCCAGTAGAAATCATCGCCACGCGTTCGCGAGCGGAAGTGTCAATCACCACCACGCGCCAGTTGCCTTGATCGATCACATAGAGGTACCGCCCGTCGGGCGAGAGCGTTAGATTGGCCGCGAAGCTTTCGGTATAATTCACGCCGGCCAGCGGACCGTTGAGCGAGATTCTGCCCACCCGCTGCCAGTTGTCCGTGGACCATATATCCACTGCGCCTGAATCTCCGGTAGCATCGTAGAGCAAGCGGCCGTCGGAGGAATAAGCGACGCCCGCGTGTACCTGTACGTCAGCATCGTTCTTGGTGCCGGACGGAATATTTGTGACGCGAGCGTCCGGCGAATCCGGATGGTCGATGATGCTGAGCGAGAAAGGCCAGCCGATGCATGGAAGCACGATCTGCTGTCCGTCTGGCCGGACAGCCAGAGCAAAAGGAAAGGGCGCCACGGTATGCCAGGCGCCCTGCGGAGTAATCAAGCGACCGTTCGGAAGCCGAGCCTCGATGGACTCGCCATACGTCAAGCCAGCGAGAATCACGAAAAGGTGCAGTCGAACCAATAATCGAAAGTTCATTCTGAGCCGTGACCGCGAGGGAGCGCTTCCACTATATCGCCACCGTGCTGTCTCGCGGCGCTTCCTTCCGGGCGCGGCTCGGTTACACATCCTCTATAGCGGCACGACATCGAGATCACGTTGCAAACATTCGAGCACGGCATGCGGATCGGATTGGAGATAAAAATGCCCGCCCTCAAATTCGCGCCGGATGAACGAAACCGTAGTCTGCTCGCGCCATCGATCGAGTTGATCGGGAGCAATGCTGGTATCGGAAGCTCCGCCATATGCCGCAATTGGAATCTCGAGCGGCGCCTCCGGCTGGTAGACATAGTTGCGGTACAGTCGCGAGTCGGCGCGTAAAATGGGGAAAGCCAGATCCAGAGCTTCGCGTGTCAGGGTTCCCAGGCCGGCCAGTTCCTCGATAAGTTCCGCATCGGACGGTTCCTTTTTACGAGACTCCTCGGTTCTATCCTGCGGCGCGCGCGCGCTCGATACGATCAGGACCTTCGGAAGTGGAAGGCCCATGCGTCGCAATGATCGCGCCAGTTCGAATGCGATTCCGGCCCCCATGCTGTGGCCGAAGAACGCGTACAGGGACTCTGCAAAGGGCCGGATCACGGGGGTAAGAGCATCGATCAACTCGCGCAGGTCCTCGAAGGGCGCCTCCGCCAACCGTGTCTCGCGTCCTGGCAGGACTACCGGAACAACTTCCGTACCCGGAAGTGCGTCGACCCACCTTCGATAAGCCACAGCTCCACCGCCGGCATGTGGGAAACAGAAAAGACGTAGACGGGCGCGCGACTTTGCGTCCAGCGTGGGAAACCACGCCCGGCGTCTCAAACGCAGTGCCAGGAGTTTCCGCCTGTCCTCAGAAAGCTCCGCCGGCCGCTCGTTCCGCCGTTTTGGGATGCTGGTTAGTTCCAACAGGAATTTCTCAAATGGCTCAACCGTGAGCGTGCTTGCGTAATTCA
>JBEKJJ010000282.1:0-10417 GCA_050011295.1 Bryobacteraceae bacterium | reverse complement strand
TAAAAACGCCACCCCAGAGCTTTACGCTAAGCTGACTTGTTCTGCTTGCAGGCCCTTGGGACCTCGCTTGACGACAAATGTTACACGAGCGCCCTCGTCCAGCGTGCGATAACCGCTTGCTTCGATGGCTGAAAAATGGACGAACACGTCCTCACCATTCTCTCGCTGGATGAATCCAAAACCTTTTCCGGCGTTAAACCACTTCACTGTACCTGTTTCTTTCATGTTACTTTCTCTCTTCTCTGGTCTCTTTCTAGCGATTAAAGTCCTGACGTCTGGATTGTTGCAGTAAGGAGGCGGGAAACGAGGGGTCTACGGGGTGCTCCTCTAGCTGGTTCAAATGGACGCTCAAGTGTCTCAAAAGCTCCTAACAATATACCACACCTGAGGCTAAGATGCGCAATCCGGGCAAGTTAGTCCCGCCTGTGGGGCATCTTACATGAGTTTTTTTCCTGCCGCGTAAATCCGCGCCGGTCTGGCTGCTGGTAAATCACTTATCCCGATGATGTTGCAACTCTGGAAGCGCGATTGCTAAAGCATACATCGCGGGTTTAAAGAAGGACTCGGAGGAGGATACACATGTCGTTCGGAATTTACGTTGCAGGCTTCATCCTGATGGTTGTTGGATTGGCCTATGGAGCTTACTTACTGCACGTTCCGCCACGGTGGATTGGGACTGGAGTCGTGGTGCTGGTCGGATTCGGGATCCTCAGTGGAGTGGCGAAGACCCGGCAGCGCGATTCGTCGTCTTAATCGCTCAGAAGTCCAAGTACCACGGTACATTTACAACTGCGATTTGTTGGTTACCCCGCACATACAACAGTGCCTTGAGAGCGGCTGCCCGCTGGTTATGGAGAAAGTAGTAATACCAGTGGCGCTCAACCAGTTCAGGGATCACGACGGCGATCTGCCGCGTGGGGTCTTTCTTCTGTAGTTCGAGAACATAGTCCACGATTGGCACCAGGACAAAGCGGTAGGGAGAATCAAGCACCACCAGCTTTGGAGTCGGTAGACCGATCTCCATGACGGGTTGCTCCACATAGCGCTCCCAGTCAGGCCTTAGGTCGTAGGTTTGTTCAGCTTCAACCTGCAAGCCAATGATCTCCGGCGACATAGTTAAAGCAAACCTGACGGCCTTCTTCGCGACAATGCTCCAACGTTGAATCGGTACCACCACCAGCGCCGGCCGAAAATCCTTAAGCTCCAAGGGTGTCGGACTGGCGGTCGCGGTTACTACGCGGTCATAGTGACGGCGGACCATGACCATCCCGAAAAGTAGTCCGGGAATTAGCAACACCGTAATCCATGCTCCCTCGGCGAACTTCGCCACCAACACAATGAGCACCGTGATCGCAGTAACGATGGCTCCCAATCCGTTGATGACCATGCTGTGTGCCGCGCCGGTCCCGCCCAATCGTCGCCAATGAAAAACCATCCCGGCCTGCGACAGAGTAAACGCCAGGAACGCCCCCACGGCGAACAGTGGAATCAAGCGGTCCGTGACGCCGCCGAAAATAATCAGGAGTATGGCAGAGAGCGCCGCGAGAACATAGATTCCTTCCGAGTAAACCAGGCGCCTTCCGCGGAGCGAGAACGCCAAGGGCAGATATCGATCGAGCGCGATCACGCGGCACAGTCGCGGGAAATCCGCAAACGCAGTGTTTGCGGATAGCGCCAGAACCAAGAGGACGGAGGCAATGGTTATGTAGTAAAAGATTCCCTTGCCCAGAACCGCGGCCACCAACATGGAGATGATGCTCTGATATCCGGGCGCACCGGGATCGGTGGCGCCTATGTGATAGATATTCACCAGCCACGCAATGCCTGCCAGCAGGACGATCAGCAGCGCGATAACAGTTGTCAGAGTTCGCCGCGCGTTCTGATCCGCCGGTTCACGAAACGCTTTCACTCCGTTGCTTACTGCCTCCACGCCGGTCATGGCGGTGCAACCGCTCGCGAAAGCCTTCAACAAGATCCACGCGCCTATGGCTTCCGTAGCCGCGCCCATCTGGGGAGGAGCGATCACTGGGGTAGGATGTCCACCTTCCGCGAACGTCTTCGCGAGACCAATGAGGATCGCGACCGCCAGGCAGCCGACGAAAAGATAAGTCGGGAGCATGATGATGAGGCCTGCTTCCCGCACCCCGCGGAGATTGATGATGGTGATGATAATCAGAATCGCTAAACAGATCGCCAACGTGTGGGGTTGGAGGGAGGGCACCGCCGATACCAACGCTCCCACGCCGGCCGAGATTCCGACCGCGACCACCAGGATGTAATCAATCATGAGCGCGACGCCGGCCAGCAATCCCGCGCTAGGCCCGAGGTTCTCGCGCGCCACAGTGTACGATCCGCCGCCGCCCGGATACGCGCCGATGGTCTGCCGGTAGGAAAAATAAACGATAGTGAGAAGGAGTATGATCGCAGCGCTGATTGGAACTGTGTAGTGAATCCCCGCGACGCCGAGTGGGATCAATAGCGTGAGAGCCGCTTCCGGACCGTAAGCGGCTGAGCTCAGCGCATCCAGACCGAAGACGCCGATACCGGCAACTGGTCCGATGCGTTCGGCCCTTTCATCGGAGGCGGCCAGTGGCTTGCCAATCAGGAGGTCGAGGATTGGCATTCGTTCACATGCAAGCGGAATTAAATACGGGCGGTGGAGGACGTCCGTTACAATCTCTTACGCGCCGCGAACTGAACGGCGGGATCCAGCCGCTGCGGCCTCAGCCTTCACCGGCTTGCGGGGAGAGTCGTTTAAACGGCGTACCTGGTCGCTCACGCAAACCAGAAACATCGGCTGCTTGGCGTTCTTCAGGATATCGATGATCCGTTCCTGCTGGTCTTCCAGATAAATGGACTTACCATCCGTCACCAAGTGAAGATCGGACTCCGATTCCAGAACTTCGCTCAGACGTTTACCCATCTCACGCTGCAGGAACCTTAGTACCCGCCGAATCTTCTGGAGCGAGAAACCTTTGCGGCGCAGTTCAGCGATGACTGTAATTTCGATTACCTCGGCCGACTGATAAACGCGCTTGTGGCCTTCATGCTGCGGAGAAACAACCTTGCGTTCGTCCCACCATTGCAACTGCCGGAGGCTCACTTGCGCGATGTCGGAAACATCACTGCTGGTGTAGGTGCGAGCACCGTCTTCGCTCTCAGAACGACTTTTCTTTGTTTTGAACATGATCCCCCGCTAACGTTTTGGATGTGGACGGCCTCTAAAATTCTACCCGACCTACTCCCAGCATTCAATAGGAAAAATTGCTTGGTCTTCGGCGTTACCCGCCTCCGACGAATTGTACTATCTCTAAAGCCGCCCCGGGGCCCACGGTGGTGGTGTCCCATTCCGAGCGGCGAACGATCTTCCGGTCCAGTTCCACGGCCACTCGGTCGCCGGCGATTTCGAGCGACGTCAGGAGTTCGGCCAGAGTCTGACCCTCCCGGACGCGGCGAACTTGTCCGTTTACAACAATTTGTATCTCTTTTGTTCTAGCGTCCTGCATGCAATCTCTGGGGGAACCGGGAGTTCGGAAAGCAAGAAACTTGCCTCCGAAGGCCGGATCTCATTATAGTCAAATTGTAGAGCTTACGGTTTCACAATTTTGATCTCATGCCCACAACTTATCCCGAAACGTATTTCCCCGTACTAGTCCAGACCATCCTGGCTGTGCTGGTGGCCGGCGCACTGATCACGCTTTCCTTCGTGCTTGGCAAGCGGGTGAAAGACAGGGTGAAGGATTCCCCCTATGAATGCGGGATTGCGCCTACCGGCAGCGCACGCGAGCGTTTCAGCGTGAAGTTCTACCTGGTGGCCATTGTTTTCATCCTGTTTGACATAGAGGCTGTGTTTCTTTATCCCTGGGCGGTGGTCTACCGCGAGTTGAAGATGTTCGCGTTCGTCGAGATGTTTTTGTTCGTCGTCTTGATCGTGTGCGGCTTTTTTTACGTCTGGAAGAAGGGCGCGCTAGACTGGTCGAGTGAGGTCCCCGTCCTGACCAGCCGGCGAGACCCTAAATCGTGAACTCATCAACATGCTCCCAGATCAACTGAAAGAAGATTCGGTAGCCGCGGCGCTCGAAGCGCGCTTTCCGGACGCTATCACGGGCGGACACGCGGAGCGCGGCGAGCAAACATTATTCATACTGCCTGCGCGAATTGTTGAAGTGTGCCGTTTTCTGAAGGACGAACAGGCTTTTCTGCGCCTGAGCGGTATCACGGCGGTGGATTGGCATCCGGCAGATCCGCGCTTCGAGGTGGTGTACCTGTTGCATTCTCTCGATCGGAACAAGCGATTCCGCTTGAAGTGCTGGGTTGCCGAATCGGAGTGCGAGATAGATTCCGTTACCGGCGTATGGCGGTCCGCCAATTGGTATGAGCGCGAAGTATTTGACATGTTTGGCGTCACGTTTCGAGGGCACCCCGATCTGCGACGCATTTTGATGCCGAGCGATTGGGAAGGCCACCCGCTGCGAAAAGATTTCCCCGTGCACGGCTACAAGTACAGCTATCAGGACGAATAGGACCCAGCATGCTCGAAAGCACATTACACACAGGAACGATTTCAGCGGCTGACGCGGAACAGACGGTGGTTGCCCCACCAGAAACGTCCAGCCGGCGGATGACCCTGAACATGGGTCCGCAGCACCCTTCCACCCATGGTGTGCTGCGCGTGGTTTTGGAGCTGGACGGAGAAACCATCGTTACTGCCATTCCGGATATCGGCTTCCTGCACACCGGGATCGAAAAGGAATGCGAGGTCAAGACCTGGCAGCAAGTGGTTACGCTGACGGACCGCGTAGACTATCTGGCGAACCTCTCGAACAACCTGGTGTACGCGCTGGCGGTTGAGAAACTGATAGGCGATATCGAAATCCCACCCCGGGCGCAATGGATGCGCGTTATGATGGCCGAGTTCTCGCGCTTGAACAGCCATCTGGTCTGGCTGGGCACGCATGCGTTGGATATCGGCGCGATGAGCGTCTTTTTCTATTGCTTCCGCGAGCGCGAGGACATTCTCCGGATTCTCGAAATGTTCTCAGGCCAGCGCATGATGACCAGCTACATCCGCATTGGAGGGCTGGCCTTGGAGCCGCCGCGCGGCTGGCAGCACGTGGTGGGAAAATTCATCCGGGCGTTTCCGAGCAAGGTAGACGAATACGAGGAACTGCTGGATACCAACCCTATCTGGACTCGCCGAACCCAGGGAGTGGGCATCGCGCCGCTCGAAAATCTGCTCGATCTGGGTGTTACCGGGCCGATGATTCGTGCCGCGGGTGTGAAATGGGATATCCGGAAAGCCGAGCCATACTCGAGCTACGATAAATTCGATTTCGAAATCTGCACGCGCACCGAGAACGATGTGTTCGCGCGGTACCGGGTGCGCTTAGGCGAGATGCGGCAGAGTGCGCGCATCATCACGCAAGCGCTGGAAGGCATGCCCGAGGGCGCCTGGCAGGCGGATGCACCGAAGATTGTGCTACCCGAGCGCGAAAAGATGAAAACCCAGATGGAAGCGCTGATTTATCATTTCAAGATCGTCACGGAAGGCTTCCGCGTGCCGGCCGGCGAGGTTTATCAGGCAGTGGAATCGCCGCGCGGCGAGATCGGATATTACGTGGTGAGCGATGGAACGTCGAAACCGTACCGGGTCTTCATGCGCACCCCCAGCTTCGGAAATTTGCAGGCGCTGCCGGCGCTGCTCGAAGGCCGTCTTCTGGCCGATTCCATCGCGGCGCTCGGAAGCATGGATTTTGTACTGGGGGACGTGGATCGCTGATGATTTTCTCGCCCGATCTTGAAGCTAGATTTGCCAAAATGCTGGAAAGCTATCCTCCGGGCCGTACGCGCTCCGCGGTGGTCCCCATGCTGCTCTATGCGCAGGATGAAGTCGGCCATATTTCGCACGAGTTGATCGAAGAAGTGGCCCGTCGCTGCAAGGTGACTCCGCTGCAGGTGGACGAAGTGGTGGGCTACTATTCCATGCTGCACACCAAGCCGCAGGGCAAGGTCCACGTTCAGGTTTGCACCAATATCAGTTGCCTGCTCACGGGCGGTGAAGAGCTGTACGAACACGCCTCCAAGACGTTGGGCATTGGAAACAAGGAAACCACACCCGACGGACAGTTTTCGCTCGAAGAGGTGGAGTGTATGGGTGCGTGCAGTTGGGCGCCGGCGATCCAGTTGAATTACGACTTTCATCACAATGTAACGCCGGAGAAGTTCAATAAGCTGATTGAGGATTTGAGAAGGAAGCAATAGTTATGGATAACGGTGAGCTAGCGACTAAGAAAGATTTGGCTGAGATGGGGGCCATCCTCAATAAGGATTTAGCTGAGATGGAAGCGAGACTGGACGCGAAGCTTGACGCTAAGCTCGAGGTTCTCGGTGACCGCCTGACGGAACTGATTCGTGACGTCGAAACGCGGCTCCTGACGTCATTCCACGGATACGGCAAAGGCCAGTCGGCGCGGATGCACCTGCTTGAGGTGTCCGATTCGACCACGGCTCAGCGCTTAGCCGCACTTGAAGAGCGTGTACTCAATCTTGAGACCTATCGCGGCCCCGGATCGCATTGATCCCAGGAAACAATGCTCTATAACGAACCTCATCCACTTGAAGTAAAGATCGTCACCAAGCGTTTTGGCCTCGCGAATTCGGCGTCGCTCGATACCTATCTTGCTACCGACGGCTTCAAGGCCTTTTTCAAGGCCATGGAAATGACGCCAGAGCAGATTATCGAGGAAGTGAAAGCATCGGCCTTGCGCGGGCGCGGGGGCGCTGGGTTTCCAGCCGGCCTTAAGTGGAGTTTTGTGCCGCGCACTTCGCCCAAGCCGAAATACGTCATTATTAATGCCGACGAAAGCGAGCCCGGCACCTGCAAGGACCGTCTGCTGATGGAGAACGATCCGCACCAGTTGTTGGAAGGCATTCTGATCGCCGGCCGCGCCATCGGCGCCCAAAAGGGCTACATCTATATACGCGGCGAGTATCGCTACTTGATCGAAGCCATGGATCGCGCCATCTCGGAGGCGTACTCGCGCGGCTACCTGGGCAAGAACATTCAGGGCACCGGATTCGACTTCGACATCTACACGCATTCGGGCGCTGGCGCCTACGAGTGCGGTGAGGAAACTGCGTTGCTCGATTCCATTGAAGGCAAGCGCGGCATCCCGCGCATGAAGCCGCCGTTTCCCGCGGTGGTGGGCGCGTGGCAGTCTCCCACGCTGATCAATAATGTAGAAACTCTTTCCGCCGTGCCGGCCATCATTCGCGACGGAGGCGCGGCTTTCGCTGCGTTAGGACCTCCGAAGAATGGCGGCACGCGCATGATTTGTCTCTCCGGACATATCAACAAGCCCGGCGTATATGAATTGCCCGTGGGCTTCAATCTTCTGCGGATGATTTACGAAGTTGGCGGCGGGATGCGCAATGGCAAGAAGCTGAAGGCAGTGGTTCCGGGTGGTTCGTCCTGCCCGCTCCTCAAAGCGGAAGAGTGCGATATCCCGATGGACTTCGATACGCTGGCCAAGGTCAAGAGCATGCTCGGCTCGGGCGGCACGGTGGTTCTGGATGAAGACACCTGCATGGTTCGATTCGCACTGCGCATCATGAAGTTTTACGCGCACGAAAGTTGTGGCTGGTGCATTCCTTGCCGCGAAGGCACCGCCTGGTTGAAGAAAATGCTGCAGCGGTTCCATGACGGCGGCGGACAGAAGAGCGATATTCCGTTGATCGGCGAGCTCTCGAAGAATATGCTGGGCCGGACGTTTTGCGCGCTGGGCGATGCGGCGGCCATGCCGACTATATCCATTGTCGAGAAGTTCCCCGAGGATTTCGAGGCGCATTTGAATGGGCGTCCCTGTCCGTACGCGCACGCAGCCGAACCAGTGTTTGCTTGAAGAAAATCAACGATGAGCGACATTAATCTAACCATCGACGGCAAGGCCGTCAAAACAGTGCCTGGGACTCTAGTCATTAACGCCGCCAAGCAGGTTGGCATCGAGATCCCGTCCTTTTGCTATTACGAAGGATTGGAATCGGTAGCCGCTTGCCGCATGTGCCTGGTGGAAATTGAGAAGACGCCCAAGCTGCAGGTGGCCTGTACCACGCCGGTGGCTGAGGGCATGGTGGTGCGCACCGAATCGCCGACGGTTCGCGAGGCACGCAAGGGGACCATCGAATTTCTGCTCACCAATCATCCGTTGGATTGTCCGGTTTGCGACAAGGGCGGCGAATGCGAGCTGCAGGACATGACGTTCCGCTACGGCGCGGGCGAAAGCCGCTTCGTGGAGCAAAAGCTGCATGTGGACGAACAGCAATGGTCGCCCGTAGTCTTTTTCGATGCCCCGCGCTGCATCCTTTGTTATCGCTGCGTGCGCGTCTGCGATGAGGGGATGGGCGTGAACGCGCTGGGCGTGATCAATCGCGGCGCTCATGCGGAGATCGCTCCCAACCATTTCGATCACCTGGAGTGCGACGAATGCGGCATGTGCATCGACATCTGCCCGGTGGGCGCGCTGACCAGCGGGATGTATCGCTATAAAACGCGGCCCTGGGAAATGCACCACGTCGGAACCATTTGTACGCATTGCTCCAACGGCTGCAAGACCACGCTGGGCGTCCGCAACAACGAGATCATCCGCGGCAACAATCGCGATCACTCGGGGATCAACGGCGAATTTCTTTGCATCAAGGGACGCTACGCCTTCGATTTCGTGCATAGCCCGGAGCGCCTGCAATCCCCAATGCTACGCAAGAACGGCGCGTTGGAGCCGGTATCCTGGACCGAAGCGTTAGCCGTAGTGGCGCAGAAGTTCAAAGAAGTGAAGGCGCGTGACGGCAAGTTCGCGGTGATCGGGTCCAACCACACCTCCAACGAGGAAAATTACTACCTGCAGAAATTCGCTCGCGAGGCTTTAGGAACGAACAGCATCGATCATCACCGCACCGGCGACGTTGCGACATTGTTAGACGCGCTTAGCGGGAAAACCGCCGCCCTCGCCACCACGGACGATCTTCACACGAGCAAGGCGATTCTTGTGATCGGGAGCGATCTTTCGCAGCAGCATCCCTTCTTAGCGTTCCAGATCCGCGCTAATTTCCGCCATCACAATGCCCACATCTACACCGTTACGCCGGGGCCGGTGCGCGAGCAGAAGCAAGCGGTCCACAGCATTATGACCGTTCCTGGCCAGGAACTGGCGGATGTGGAATCGCTTCGCGATCAAC
This sequence comes from Bryobacteraceae bacterium, assembly GCA_050011295.1. Classification (GTDB taxonomy): domain Bacteria; phylum Acidobacteriota; class Terriglobia; order Bryobacterales; family Bryobacteraceae; genus Palsa-89. Next base: position 1,186 of record JBEKJJ010000282.1, on the reverse strand, counting down.
TGAAGGCAGAGCCGGAACTGGTTATCGTCTTCGGAGATGCGATCAAAGGCGAAGCCGTCCACAAGCTGGTTGCTTTTGGCGATTCGCTCGGCATCCCGGTGAAATACATCTGCCTGGTGGACTATTCGAATTCGCGCGGCGCATCCGACATGGGGCTCTCGCCCAGGCTCGCTCCGGGATATCGCCCCGTCGTTGAGCCTGGGCTCGCATACGACGAAATTCTCGCATCGGCGGATCTCGATGTCTTGTGGGTGGTGGGGGCGAATCCGTTGAAGCATAGCCCGCTCGCTTCTGACAAAGCCTTCGTAGTAGCGAACGAGATGTTCCTCACCGAGACCGGGCAGCGCGCTGACGTTGTGTTCCCGGCGGCATCGGCTTACGAAAAGAATGGGACCGTCACCAACGTGTGCGGGGAAGTTCAGCGGCTGAAGGCCGGTTTGCAAGTGATGGGGACGAAGCCGGACCTCGAGATCATCGGGCTGGTGTCCAAGGAAATGGGGATCAACATCGGCATCTGGTCGCCCGACAAAGTTTTTAACGAGATTCGCACCACCGTGCATGGTTATAATATTCCTTTGCCAATCGTCGCATCGGGAGGAGCAGCGCAAACTACGCCAGTGAACGGCCACGTACTACGCCAGTGAACGGCCACGTGCCGTCCGGTTCGCGTCCGGACTTGATACAGTCGTCGCGCGATACTCTCTTTACCTCTGGCTCATTGGGACGTTATTCCAAGACGCTCAGCTCCGTGCTTGAAGCGCCGGGTGGGTTGTACTCCGGCGAGCGGCCGTAGAGTCACGAATGGATTTCTTACAGAATTTCTTAATCCTCAGCCTCATCAAGGCGGCGATAATCGCCTTTGTGTTGCTCACCACGCTCGCGTATTTGCAGTGGATCGAGCGTAAGGTGATAGGGCACATTCAGCTTCGCATCGGACCCTACCGTGTTGGCCCGCACGGTTTGCTGCAGCCGCTGGCGGATGTGGTGAAGCTCATCACCAAAGAAGGTGTGCTGCCTTCGCACGTAAATAAGTTTTTCTATTTATTAGCCCCGTTCATCGCCGTAGTGCTGGCGCTGATTTCGATCGCCGTAATTCCGTTCGGCCCTCAGATCACAATTGGGCACGTTACCACTTGGATGCAGCTCACCGATCTCAACATCGGCATTCTGTTCGTGCTGGCGGTTT
>JBEKJJ010000281.1:0-10035 GCA_050011295.1 Bryobacteraceae bacterium | reverse complement strand
GGGTTGTCGAATCCGAAGATGTGGATTATTGTCAGGCCTACTACGCTGGCTACTTGGTAGCAATAGCGGTAGAGCTCGTCGAAGGTTTGGATTTCGCGTGGATGGAGATCGCCCGTGACGCCGTCTATCATTTCGTGGAAATATTTGTGCGGGATGTTGTAGCGCTTTATTGTGTCGTGGAAGGCGGGCCAGAGATGGTTCTCGGGATACTGGCCAGTTAGGGCACGGTCCAGGTCTGCGCGCCATTGGTTTATTGCTTCGCTGGATGCGGCTTCGCCTTCGCTGATGTCGTCGCAATAACGCATGAAGGCGTAGATGGCGCACATGGCGTCCTTTTGTTCGCGCGAGAGCAGCAGGAAAGAGTAGTAGAAATTTTTTGCGCGGGTGCGGGCTATGCGGCGGCAGAATAGGTAGGACGTCTGGAGATTATTCACTGCGTTCACACGAGTGTGAACGCGGCACGCAGGAGTGCGTGCGCTACCAGGCTTAGGCGATCCACTTTGGAAACGGATGGCCTGGCCGCTAGGACGTTGTAGTTTTGTTGTTTGATCTTTTCCAGGACGCGCATGCCACCACTGCTGAATAGTTCCAGGTCTAGCGCTAAGCGGCGGTTTACGATCTTGATAAGAGGCAGGCCTTCTTCAAAAAGCGCGTGGGCTTTTTCTACTGCCTCGCGCATTGCGGATTGGAAAGCTAGGTTGAAGCGGTGTGCGGCTAGATCTTCCACCGTGTAGCCGTACTTCCGGAATAGATCCAGCGGGAGATAGACGCGGTCTTTTTCGAAATCTACGGTGACGTCCTGCCAGAAGTTGGCTAGCTGGAGGGCGGTGCAGGTGGCATCGGATAAACGGTCGCGCTCCGGGTCGTCATATCCGCAGAGACGCAGTACCAGGCGGCCTACGGGATTCGCGGAGCAGCGGCAATAGGCGAACAGCTCATGCCAGTTCTGGTAGCGCGTCACGCGTTGGTCCTGCTCGAAGGCGCTGATTAGATCGGAGAAAAGCTGGATCGGCAAATTGTATTTACGGACGGTGACTTCCAGGGCGACAAATACGGGATGGTGTACCTGGCCTCGGTACATGGCTTCGAGTTCGGTGCGCCACCAAGCCAGCAGACGGAGGCTCTCGGCAGGGTCGCCAATTTCATCGCCTAAGTCGTCGGCCCAGCGGCAGAACGCATAGACGTTGTAGAAGTCCTGGTGCAGGCGTTTGGGCAGCAGGAAAGAGACTACGTGGAAGTTTTCGTAGTGATGCGTGGCGAGCCAGCGCGTGTACTCTTCCGCGGAGGCTACGGTGTAATTGTCATTCAGCGCCTCCGGCGAGTAGACGAACTCCTTGGGCGCGAGCGGAGCCACTACGGTATGATCGCGGTCTTCATGTGACCGTTGTGGCTCATCAGATGGCGCATCACTTCCAGCAGATTGGCGAGCGGCTCCTCCCGATTCACAAAATCGCGCGCGGTGATCACCTGGCGGCTTACAAAATCCAGCGCCTTTTGGATATGGGCGGGAGTGTGATGGAAACTCGCCTTACAGGTAATTTCCGAATAGTGCAGCAAGGAGGTGTCCATGGCGATGTGGCTGTCGTTGGGGCAACCGCCGAAGAAATTCACGGTTCCACCTCGGCGAAGCAGCCGCATGGCGGTCTGCCAGGCATCCGGATGGCCTACGGCTTCAATGGCGATATCGGCGCCACGGCCTTCGGTCAAATCCCGAACCTGCTTGACGGTTTCGTCGGTTTCGCCGGAGATCAGTAGTTCGTCCGCGCCCATATGCGCTGCGCGGGTGAGCTGCGTTTTGCGGCGGCCGATGGCGATCACTCTCGCGCCGTAGGCTTTGGCCAGACGGACAAACATCAGACCGATTGGACCGAGTCCTATTACGGCTACGTTGTCGCCCTTGGCGATGGAGGTTTCATCCAGACCGCGCAGCACGCAAGCCAGCGGTTCGATCAACGCGGCGTCCTGATAGCTGACGTGGCTGGGAATCTCGTACATGTTGCGTTCAACGATGCGGGCGGGGATGCGAATGTATTCGGCGTAGGCCCCGTTGTTGAACAGCAGATCGTCGCAAAGATTCTCATTACCGCGCTTGCAATAGAAGCACTGGAGACAGGGCGCCGAATTAGCCGCAACCACTCTCTGACCAATTCGGAAACCCGTGACATCCGGTCCCATGGCGACGATATCGCCCGCCAGCTCATGTCCGAACAGCGCCGGAGGGACGATCATGCGGGCATGGTAGCCGCGGCGAAAAACCTTCACGTCGGTCCCGCACGTGAGGGCAGCCTGCACCCTGACCAAGACATCGCCCCGCTCAATCTTCGGTACTGATACCTCCTCAATCTGCAAGTTTTCCTTGCCGTAGAGGACGGCGGCAATCATCTGTGTGTTCACTAAGACCACCTCTGAGGCTGAACTATAATTTTCAACGATTTAGGCTCCGGATGCAACGCGAGGTCGATTCCTGCCCGTATCTCATTCAAAGCAAAGCGGTGCGAGATGAGATCTTCAACCGGCAACCGGCCGCTAAATACAAGATCGGCGGATTCCTGCTGGAGGTCCACCGAGGCGCTATACGATCCAAAAATGACGCGCTCGCCCACGCAAACATCGGCTCCTGAAACTTCAATGCGTTCATGATGCGACGTTTGAGCGAACAAAAGAATACGGCTCCCGGGACGGGAATAACGCACGGCCTGCTCCACGATACCGGGAGCGGAAGCCGCGATGATGACGCTGTCGGCGCCGCGGCCACCCGTCATCTCCATAATACGTTCCAGCAAGGCTGGCTCGCGGGGGTCGAAGGCGGCGGCTGCTCCCAGGCGGACGGAGAGCTCACGGCGGAAGGGCATGGTGTCGGTTGCCAGCAGCCTGGATCCGTAGCGCTTCACCAGCATGGTGAAAAGCAGGCCGATGGGACCTTGGCCCAGTACTACCACAACATCTTCGGGCTTCGGATCGAGCTGGACTACGCCTTTGAGGCAGGTATTCAGAGGCTCGACGAAACTTGCGCGGTCGAAGGAGACGCCGTCGGGGATTTTTTCGACGCCACGGCGGACGATCCAATCCATGATGCGAACGTACTGAGAGAATCCGCCGCCGGCCGGCTCAAATCCGGCAGTCACGCCGACTTTTTTGTAGATCGGGCACTGCGCATAGAGTTTGTGCCGGCAGTAGAAGCATTCCATGCACGGGATGTGGTGGAAGACGATGACGCGGTCGCCGATTTTGAAGTTGCGGGCGCCCGAGCCTACGGATGCGACCACGCCCGCGGTTTCATGCCCGAAAATCCGCGGCGGGGCGAGCAGGTTATGCTCAATTTTCTTGAGATCGGTGTGGCAGATGCCGCAGCTTTCCACACGGACCAGCAGTTCGCCGGGACCAATGGCGGGGGTAGGGATGGCTTCGACGGAGATTTTGCTATCGCCGGTGTAGACGGCTGCCTGCATGGTAGCGGGGGCGGCGACGGGTTCAGAATCGAGTGTCGGCAATGAAGTCCCCTAGCGCCTGGGAGGCGTCTTTAGATGTTTTGTCGAATTTTAGAAGCTTCGGAAAAACTGTCGGTTTGCGGAAAGCGGCGGCTAGGATTTTGGATCGGCTGAAGCGGCCGTTGGCATCGCGCATCTGGTTGAAATCCAGAGGGAAGCTTTCGCCGGCAGTGTCGGTGACCACGCGGATGCAGTAGAAGGGCAGGTTATATTCCTTGGCTTTGGCAGCAACGCCCGCGGCCTCCATTTCGACGGCAGCGGCACCGGTTTGGTGGAGTTGGGATTTTTCGGCGGAGGTGACGGCGACGCGATCGATGGAGAGGAGGGTGCCCGTTTGGTGGGGGTTGGTGTGGGCAGGCGGAAGCGCCTGCCCCACGCCGACCTCAGTTGCGACGAAGATGTCGGACAGCCTTAGCGCTGGATCCAGCGCGCCGCAAAAGCCTGTGCTTACTAAACCGGTCAACTTCTCGCGTCCTTTCGCAATCTCTACTGCTTCGCCCGCCAACGCTGGGCCTGGGCCGTTCGCTATCAGCAACGCTACTCTTCCGTTCAGCCAGATTTTCCTGGCGAAATCTACGGGCCAGTTCAGCTTGATTACCCGTTCGGCATGGCGCAGAAGGCCCGAGAATTCACGAGCCTCGGCCGCCACGAAAGCTAACAATTTAAACGTAACCATTTGCCCGGAACCAGTCGACGGCGCGTTTGAGTGCGCCGTCCACCAGGCCGGGGTTGAATCCCAATTCACGCTTCGCCTTCTCGGACGAAACGAACATTTTCACTTTGGCCATCTTTACCGCATCCAGAGGCGCGCGCGGGTCCTGGCCGGTTAGATTGGCCCAGCCGGTGCTTGCGAGCCCGGCCGCGTAGGCCACGGGATAAGGTATGCGCCAGCGCGGGACCTTGCCGTCGCTGATGCGAGCCAAGCGTTCCAGAATTTGTTCGAGGGTGAGGTTTTCGCAGCCGAGTATGTAGCGCTCTCCTGGTTTGCCGCGCTCCGCGGCTTGGAGATGGCCCTCGGCTGTATCTTCTACGTCGACCAGGTTCAAGCCGGTGTCTACGAAGGCTGGCATGGCGCCCTTCAGATAGTCCACCACAATTTTGCCGGTAGGCGTGGGCTTGAAGTCGTGATCGCCCATGGGTGCGGTAGGATTCACGATGACCACCGGAAATCCCGTCTCGGCGAACTCGATCGCCACTTGCTCAGCCTGAAATTTGGACCGCTTGTAGGCCCCGGTCATTTGTTCGAGACGCACCTCCACGTCTTCGCTGCCCGGCTGATCCTTGCGGATGCCGATGCAGCCCACGGTGCTGGTATATACGACGCGGTCCACTCCGGCTGCGCGCGCGGCGGTCAACAGATTCCGCGTACCCTCTACGTTCGAGCGGTACAGCTCGGAGGGATCCTTGGCCCACAGCCGGTAATCGGCTGCGACGTGAAACACCAGCCCGCACCCCTTTACGGCGCGCTCCAATGAATCGGAGTCGCGCAAATCACCACTAACGGCTTCCAAGTCTAATTCGCGGACCTTACTCGTGGGCCGAACCAAAGCCCGCACGGTGTGCCCGCGCGTGAGCAACTTTCTGGCTACATGCCACCCGATGAAACCGGTCGCCCCGGTAACCAGAGTTGGCTTCACTTAATTCAAGTTCTATCGAAACGCCCAAGTCATCAGCTTGAACGTATCGCCGAGTTTCGAATTGATCCCGAGCGCCGCCGATGGCTCGAATCCGCAATGCACCATGCAATGGTCGCACCTGGGATCATTACCCGCTCCGTAGTTTTCCCACTGGGTTTTGTTCATCAACTCTTCGAAGGTTTGATAATGACCATCCGTGATCAGGTAGCACGGACCTTTCCAGCCCTTCACGTTATATGTCGGATTGCCCCAAGCCGTGCAGGGATAATCGCGCTTGCCTTGCAGGAATTCGAGATACGTGGGTGTGCTGAATAACGGGAACCGCGCGGCCAGTTTGTCGATGGTCTTGAACTTCTCGTGGATATCATCGCGCGTCATGAAAATCTCGCGATCGTTCACCGACGAGTAGCCATACGCCGGCGAAATGGTATGGCCATCCACCTTGAACTCGGCCAGATACTCGAACATCTCTTCGATCTCATTCATGTCCGTCTCTTTATAGACGGTAGTGTTGGTGCAAACCCGGAAGCCGGCCTGCTTGGCGGCCTTGATCCCCTGGATGGCTTCGCGGAAAACGCCTTCGCGCTCGACGGCGATGTCGTGGTTCTTTTCCATGCCGTCCAGGTGGACGTTGAAGAAGAACTTGTCGGCAGGTTGGAACTCTTTCAGGCGCTTCTGGATGAACATCCCATTGGTACACAGATAAATAGTCTTGTTTTCTTCCACCAGCTTCGCGGTCAATGGCCCGAGCTCGGGATACAGCATCGGCTCGCCACCGCAGATAGAAATAATGGGAGCGCCGCATTCATGCACCGCATCCAGGCATTGCTGCAGCGAGAGCTTTTGCGTGATAGTGGACTCGTATTCGCGGATGCGCCCGCAGCCGGTGCAAGTCAGGTTGCAGGTATGCAACGGCTCCAGCATCAGCACCAGTGGAAAGCGCTTGTTGATCATCGGATGCGGCTTGCGGGCGGCGTCGGTATGCGTGTAGACAATCCGGAAGGGATTGGAGGCATCCGGGGCGGTAATCACCGTTTTTTGCCAGTCCGGATTCGGGCGGAACTTGTTGCGGGCGATATAGCTCGCCATGCCCGCCGTCATCGAAAGGGGAAATCGCATTTAGTCTTGTCCTCGGGTGCCAGATTTTGTTCGGAGGAACGTATTTAGTGCAAGTAAGGGGAAGGAATTCCGGTACAAGTGGTAGCACAGGTAGAAAACCTGCGGGAATCCGGTTCCGGTGGCCAGTTGTTCGTCCCAGGTTCCGTCGCTTTTCTGCGTGCGGATCAGATAATCCATGCCATCCATGAGACTGGTGCTGGTGGTGTCGCCGCCGGCGAGTAATGCCAGGACGGCCCATGCGGTTTGGGACGGCGTGCTGGACGCCGCGACGTAGGTCCCTTGCTTATAGCTCTCACAGCTTTCGCCCCATCCGCCGTCGAAGTTCTGGATGGCGCGCACCCATTCGAGGGCGCGCTGGACGTAGGCTTCGCGGTCGCTGACGCCGGCCGCTTGGAGCCCGCGCAGAGCCAGGAATGTGCCGTAGACATAATTCACACCCCAGCGGCCGTACCAACTTCCGTCTTCTTCCTGGGTGCGCACGAGATATTCAATGCCGCGCCGCACGGCTGCGTGCGACTGTTCGAGTCCATAGGCGCACAAGGCTTCCAAAACCCGCCCGGTGATATCGGGGCAGGTAGGATCGAGCATGGCGTTGTGATCTGCGAAGGGGACGAAACTCAAAGGCCGCCAGTTGTTGTCGACATCGAACGCGGCCCAGCCGCCGTCCTTGGATTGCATGTCGAGCAACCATTGGATGGCCCGGCGCTCGCAGGCTTGCTGTGCGACCGGACGCGAGGCTCGGGAATGGCTCAGGCCCAGCAGCACCTGGGCGGTGTCATCGATATCCGGGTAGAACTCGTTCGCGAATTCGAAATACCATCCGGAGGGTTCGGTCCTCGGCCGCTTTACGGACCAATCGCCTTTACGCCGGACTTCTTTTGTTAAGAGCCAGTCCGCGCATTTCTGCAAGGCTTGTTCGGGTGGCTCGGGCGATTCGCCCAAGGCGTATGCGGCGATCCCGGAGTCCCAAACTACCGAGAAGCACGGTTGGAAAAAGAAGCGCCGGCCGTCTTCCACCATCAGCCCGTCGAAGTGCTTTTGCGCTTCCACGCGATCCGGATGATCGGGTGGATAGCCGAGGAGATCGAGCGCCATGATCACGTACATCATGGGTGGGTAGATGGCACCCAGGCCGTCAGTATAACGAGTGCGCGCCAGAATCCATTGTTCGGCTTTGTGAATGGCATGGCGGCGAACGGACTTGGAGCCGTGGTTTTCAAGAAGTTTCAGCAACTTATCGATCCGCAGAAACACATTGCGCCAAGTGAAGCTCTCGCGGCTGCGGGCGAATTCCGGATGCCCCCCCGCCAGGAACAGCTCTTTCAGGTTGAAGCCTTCCGGAACCGGGCGCCGGGGGTTCATGGAATGCACGATGGAGAGCGGGATGACGATGGCCCGCGTCCAGGAAGACATCTGGTAGATGAAACTGCCCAGCAGCATGATCTCGGGCGGAATGGAGGGGCAATCTTCGCGCGGGTAGAGATCGAAGAGGCTGAGGTTTACCTTGACGTAGCTGTTTGCCGATTGAATGCCGCCGAGCCCGAGGATTCGTTCCCGCGCACGCGTCAGATGCGGGTCGTCATAGGGTACGCCGGCTAGTTTCAGCGAGAAGTAGGCTTTGATAGTAGCGTTGAGGTCGGCCGGACCTTGCGGGTAGATATTGAAGCCGCCATCCGGTAATTGACGCGCCAGAATGGATGCGACGGCGCGGTTGATCCTGGGCCGCGTGGGCGGATTCCAGATGCCATTTACCGGCGGATGCAGCCAGAGCTGCAGCAGGATGTAATCGGATTCGAGCGTAGTGTCGGCAGTGAGCTCACCCATCCAGTAGCCGGGTTCCTGCTGGGTCCGTAGGAAATAGTCGACGGTGCGCTGGGCGGCCTTGGATGTCCCCGCCAGTAATGAATCAGCAACCTGAAGCTGCGGCATCATACGGGGGCGATGGTGGTCAGTTTGAGGGCGGAACGTTCCAGGTCAGAAGGCAGATGGAATCTCACGTCTTCTTCCTTGAGTTCCATCTCTTCCATAAAATCGAAGCCAAATTGCGTTTCGAGCGACTGGATCAACTCCTGCACCAGGTTTTCTGGAGCGGATGCCCCGGCGGTAACCGCTACTGTTTGGATGCCTTCGAGCCAGGAAGGGTTCACTTCCTTGCTGTCATCCACCAGGTAAGCCGGCACGCCTTCATTCTCACAGACTTCCACCAGACGGCGGGAGTTCGAACTGTTTTGTGACCCTACCACCAGTAGTACATCCGTTAGAGGTACTACGGCTTTGACGCCCAACTGGCGGTTTTCGGTTGCGTAGCAAATGTCCTGGGTTTTCGGTCCTTTGATGGCAGGAAAACGCTGCTGGAGGCGGGCGACAATGTCCTTGGTTTCATCGAGACTCAAGGTGGTTTGGGTGAGATAGGACATCTTCTGGGGATCTTTCACCTGCAGCCGGTCGACATCCGCGACCGACGACACCAGCATGGTGGATTCGGGCGCTTCTCCCAGCGTACCAATCACTTCGTCGTGGCCGGCATGTCCGATCAAAATGATCGTATAATCCTGACGCGCAAAGCGAACCGCTTCCAGATGGACCTTGGTGACCAGCGGGCAAGTGGCATCGATCACCTGCAAATTGCGCTGTTTCGCCTCGTCGCGAACGGCTGGGGAAACGCCATGGGCGCTGAATATAACCCGTGCGCCTTCCGGGACTTCACTCAGCTCATCGACGAAGACGGCGCCGGCCTGGCGAAGTTCATCCACAACGTGGCGATTGTGGACGATCTCTTTTCGCACGTAAACCGGCGCGCCATAGAGGTTTAGGACGATTTTGACAACATCGATGGCGCGTACTACTCCGGCGCAGAATCCGCGGGGCCTTAATAGGATGATCTTCTTACCGGGACTGCCGTTTTGGACGTGACCCATTGGGACTTATTATAGCAGTCTGTAACAGATGGGGACACTAGGGAGGGGGCTAGGTTCCCGCCCGCCGACTAACTTGCGTGTAACGCCAGTTAGCCTGGCGGGCGGAAGAAGCCAGGAGCCCCAAGCAGAAGGCAGAAAGCAGGAGGCAGGGCAGTCCAAAGAAAAGGGCCCTGCACTATATCTTTTTTGGTATATTGAACCGTGGGCTGGACGGTCGAGACCTTAAACGAAACCGTCGATGTGGAGATCGAGGCGTTGCCCGAAGACATGCGGGCGAGGCTGGCGCGTATCGCGAAGCTGGTCGAAGAGAAGGGCCTGGAACATGTAGGCGAGCCGCATGTGAAGCACGTTGAGGGACGCTTGTGGGAAATGCGGCTGAAGGGCCGCAGTGGAATTTCGCGCGCTCTGTACGTCACGGCCGTCGGCAGGCGTGTGGTCATCGTCCGAGTATTCGTCAAGAAGACGGAGAAGACGCCGCAGCGCGAGATAGACCTGGCTTTGTCTCGGGCAAAGTCGATTCAATGAATGGAGATGTAGCAATGGCACGCATATCTGACATGCACAAGAAGTGGATGAAGGAGCCGAAGTACAAAAAGGCTTACGACGCTCTTGAGGAGGAGTTTGCGCTGGCGTCGGCAGTGATGGACGTGCGGAGCCGCGCCGGGCTTACACAAGAAGAACTGGCCCGGAAGATGGGAACCACGCAACCCGTGGTTGCGCGGCTGGAGAGCGGTCGATCGCGGCCGTCGATGCGGACGCTGGAGCGTTTGGCGGAGGCTACCGGATCGAGGCTACTCATCAGCTTCGAGCCGAAAGAGGGAAAGCGTCGCGCGGGCTGATGACGCAGGCGGCGGAAACGAGAAACGAGAAACG
>JBEKJJ010000280.1:0-10072 GCA_050011295.1 Bryobacteraceae bacterium | reverse complement strand
ATGGTCTCGCGAAGTAGAGCTTCCGACTTCGCAGTCTGCCCCGCTTCCCCGTAGAGAAAAGCCAGGTTGGTGAGCAGCAGCTCGCGATCCGCTTGATTATTTCCGCCCAATTGTTCCAGTATTTCGAGAGCCCGCCGATAATAACGCTCCGCGTCCGGGAAGCGTCCCATCTCTTCGTAAGCGAGGCCGAGCGAATTCAGCGCAATCATCAATCGCCGGTCGCGCGAGATCCTCACCGCGTCAAGATACGCCGCAGCAGCCTGGCCATAGTTGGCGTCGCGATCCAGCGCCTGACCACGCTCCATCAGGCGTTTCCATTCATCATCCTGGGCGAACAACGTGCCAGAGACAAGGAACACACCAACCGCGCACACTTCGAGCGTCCGCTTCATAAGCTCTCCGGAATTTAAGGAATGCGGCTGGCTACTTGCGCTCTATCAGGATGGTGGCCTTACCATCGTCAATCGGAATGGCGAAACAAGAGAGGTGGCCATCGAATTCGTGAAGCACCTTGTCTAACTTTTCGATCCCGCTCTTTGAAAGCGTGTCGCCCTCGTGGATCGGCAGCTTCTTCAACAGGTCATTGCGCGATTGATCGGAGAGTCCCAGAATGCGCAGATGTTTCAGGACGCGGCCGTCCATCAGGTTTATGTGCTCGTCGATTTTCCCCAACTTTTCCAGCTCGTGTTGGGCTTCCGCGACCTGAGACGTCAGATCGGCGAATTTCTCATTTAACTCAGACTCCGCTTCTTCAATCGCCGATTCGGCTTCCTGCAGCGCGCTTTCGAGCTCCGGCATGGCGTTCTCAACCTCCGCAACTTCGTCATCGTCGGAATCCATGTCGACATCGGAATCATCATCGTCGTCGGAATTGATTTCCACTTTGGGTAACCGGAATCTGACGCTAACGCGCACAAGACCATCGGTGGAATCCGCCTTGAAACTCCACTTCTGAACCGACGAGAGGACGGCGTCCCGCAACTCGTCAGGGCCACTCAGCACGCGCGCGACTTTGACTTTTCCATTGGCATCGACGGTGACCTCCACGCGCACGTTACCCTCAATGTCGTCGTCGATCGCCGCCCGCGGATATTCCACCGGGCCACGAACCAGTACGGTAGTGTCGCCTAGCTCCACGCGCACGCCCGGCGCATCCGCAACATCCGGCGCGGGCACCGGCGCGGGCAGAGCCGTGGCCTTGGGAGCTTGGTGCGCCTTCACGTCCTGAGCGTGAACGCGCGTCCACGTCATCGAGAGACCAACACACGCCAGCGCGACACAGATAGCCAGAATGCCGGGAAGTCTGGCAGGGCCCAAGCGACGCGTTGCCGCTCCGGTGAGTCTCTGAATGCGATACAGCAGCGGACCGTCCGTGCTTCCCATGGCCATTTTCGGCGCCAGCGCACGCAGTCTCTCGAGTTTGGTGAGGGCGCGCGCATAGCATACCGGATCGCCGCACAAGCTTACGGCTAAATCGTCACAGCACAGCTCGCGCTCATGCCGGATCCGCGTTGAGATCCACCATACGGCGGGATGATAGAACAACAGCGTCTCCACCACCATCTGCAAAACATTCACCAGAAAGTCATAGCGCCGTATATGCGCGAACTCATGCGCCAGCACTGCTTCCAATTGCTCGGGAGTGAGTCCCACAAGCGTCGCCGCGGGCAGTAGAATCACGGGACGAATCCATCCCACCACGCTCGGCCCCTCCGCTAGCGACGAAATCAAGAGCCGGACCGGACGAGTGAGACCCAGGCGAGATGCCAGCTTAGCGGCCACCGCTAGCACCGGACCCTCGGCCGGCTCTCCGGAACGGCGCAGCACAGCCACTTGTTTCGCGCCCCAAGCCAGCCGCAATGAAAACAAAATCACGCCCAAGGCCCACACCGGAATCGCCCAGGAACTGAGCGAGGTCAGCCAGTTTGTTGTGGACGCAGCCGATCCCGTCCAGGCGGCGGCAGCAATCGCGTGTGGAACGCTGGCAAGAAGCGGCTCACCGACGTGCGAACCTACGGGCTGCGTATAGACCGCGCACAACGTTATGACGGGCAAGGCGGCCAACGTGATCAAACCCAGACAGCTCGCGAGATATCTTGCATTCGCGGATCGCCGCCGCATCACGAAAAGCGTCATCCACAACAGGAAAGCAACCGCCACCCCCTGCCACACGAAATCCAAGAGTGCCGTAAGAAGAGCGTGCTCGAGCGCTGTCATTTCTTGTCTCCTTCGAACCTATCCAAAAGTTTTTCGATGGCCTCCAGCTCCTCGGGCGAAGAACGCTTGGTGGCCAAGGCCTGCAGCACCAGGTCCTTCACCGAGCCGCCGAATGCGCGGTCCAGCAAATCGCGCAACAATTGCCGCTGTGTCTGTTCCTGGGAGTACCGGGCCCGGTAGATTTGCGGACGCTGCGATTCGTCGCGCTCCACCAGTCCCTTTTCGGTCATGATCTGCATCAGCTTCAAAACCGTCGTATAGCCGGTAGGACGCGATTCATTCAAGATGTGTTGAATATCCCGCACGGATCGGGGCCCTCCCTCCCACAAGACACGAAGGATGCCCAGCTCGCCCTCGGTTGGCCTGCGGCGCTTGGAAGTCATGCTCCGATTATTGACGAAGTCCTTCGTCATTGTCAACGAAAACTTTCGTCATTGGCGCTACCCGCTAAGATCCCAATAAAATGGTTCTTGGTTAAAAAGAAACCGACCCGCGCCCGCAAGGAAGCGCCGAAAAAACCCGGCATCAAACTCCTGGATCTTTCTGCCTTCCCACCTGAATCCATCACGCAAACTGAAAAATGGATCTGCCTGGCCTGCATTCTCGACGTGTTCACGCGCCACATGGGGCTCGCGCTCAAAACAGCGCATCTCGAAATCGGCCGCTACACTCCATCGCTCGCCGAACTCTACGCTTCCACCCCCACACGCCCATTCTTCGAGGCAAGCGTCGGCCAGTATCCCTGCCCGTATTGCGGATCTCCCGCAAAATGGCACGCCCGGTTTCGCGTGTATCGGATTGAGAGCGGCAAAGCCACCGACACACTGCGGCGTAGCTTGGTGAAATCGCTGCCAAAGTCCGGCGGCCAGTTCGTTGTGCTTGAAGAGAAAGCCACCGGGCAACACGCCTTCTTTGAATGGATCGACAAGACCAGCGCCGCCATTAATTTCGACGATCCCGGTTGGCTGATGGAAATCTCGCGCCACTACTTGAGCCGCAAAGAGCCCAAAGTGGATTGGCAGGCGCACTTCGATGGCACGCACTCCATCCGCCGCTCCAGGCGGCTGGACGCCGGCTTCGAAGTAGACCAGGGCCGGCTGTTTTTGGCGCCGATGCTTTTCGATGAGCTGCTGTTGGTGCAGTACCTGGCCAGCCGTTCTCAAAAAGCAGGCGGATTAACGCTAGAAGGACGCTACACGTTGCCCGAACTTTTCTCCAGGCTGCGAAACGCGGGCTATTTGCGCTCGGCCGAGATCCACGCTCACAACCCATCGGACGCCCTAGAACAACTGCTCGATCACCTTAGCGGCGGCGAAACGGCGCTGAAGTTTTATCATCTGGTGGACCGGCGCGAGTTGCTGGAAAAGGCCAAGGCAGTGCGATTAGTGAAGCCTCCTAAGCCAAAAGCCAAACCTTAGTACTGAACCTCCTACACCCCAGCGACGTATTTTCATTCCCACGCAATCGCGTGTACGCTACTGTATGCCTCCGAGTAGCGTCACGCTCTCATTTAGCGGAAGGTCCTTCACCTTCGCCGAGGACGCGGACAGGGTGCTGAAGGGCAAGCTGGCGTGCGATTGCACCAAGTCGCAACTGATCCGCGAATACTGTGATCGCAATTTCCCGGCGATGAAGTGCGGCCAAGAGATCGCAGTGGTCTCTTTGGTAGAAGCCACGCCACAGTCCCGCGCTACGCAGTAGCCACGGTGGCTGGCTTGGTCTCCATAGGATCCACGGACTGCGGTTTGCGCTTCTTCGGCGCTGGAGTAACATGCTGCGGCGCGTCCTCGAATCCGGCGGCGCGGCGCAACTCATCGAAGGACTCGTACAGAAATTCGCGCATGTGGTGCGCCTCGGGAGCGGCGGCGTAATCGGAAGTGATCCCGAACACCATCCTCTGGTTGTAGGTCTGGATTGCGCAATTCATCCCCAGGTCGTTGCCCACCGGCACATGCCCAAAATAATGCAGCATCTCCTGGCCGCCGGCATACAACGGAATTTGCGGACCAGGCACGTTGGTGGAAACCATGTTGAAGACGGGCGCGGGCAGAGTGATAAACGGCAGCGCCATCACTAGCGCCTGAAGCGGCGCGGGCGCCAGTCCGCCGGCGTTGGTGACCACGCGCAGCATGTCAGCCAGTTTGGCGTTCTTGAGCGTTTCCGTACGCCTGGTCACTAGCTTGAGCCGCTCGGCGGGATCGTCAATATCTAATGGCACGTTCACCAGAAGCGCCGACACCTGATTTCCTAAGTCCCCGCGCTGATCCTCGCGCCGAACATTTACCGGAACCATGAAGCGGCAAGACCGCCGCGCCACGTGCTGCCCGCACATCTTCACATAACGGCTCACCGCGCCCGTCAGAACCGTCAGCGCGACATCGTTCACTGTACCGCCCAGCGCTGCTCGAATGCCGCGCGCGTCGGCGAACGAAAACTCTTTCCACGTGATGCGCCGTTCCCCGGAACACGGCTTGTTGAAAGGCAAGCGATCGGCCGGCATAGAAAGTTCCGCCAGCAGCGGCGCCACATCGGCGATGGCTTGCACGCTCTCGGCCGATGACATGCTCTTCAACAAGCTGAGGTAGTCCTGCTGCAAGGTGAACATGCGTTCCAGGCCTTGCTGAAAAGTGTGGGCCAGCGCATTGAAGTAAAGCTGCGTTGGATCGGGCAGCGGCGGCGGGGCGAAAACGGGCTTGTCGGCCAGCGGCTGCATCTCGCGCGAGGTGTCCATCATGATTCCCATCAAGCCCACGCCCGAGACTCCGTCAACCATTGCGTGATGCACTTTTGCAAGCATGGCGGCGCGGCCATCCGCCAGGCCGTCGATCAGGAAAATCTCCCACAGCGGTTTGTTGCGATCCATCATCTGGCTGAACAATTTGCCCGACAGAGCCTGCAAAGCGTTTTCATCACCGGGCGGATCGAGCGTCAGTTGAAAAATGTGATTGCGGATATCGAAGTGCGGATCGTCTTCCCAACTGGGATGCCCAATATTGAACGGCGCCGGAACCACGCGCTGCCGGTAGCGCGGAATCAAGTGAAGTTTGGAATCGATCTGTTCGACGAAGCGTTCGAATGGTAGCGGAGCTTCAAATACCGAGACGCTCCCGATATGCAGCGGCATTTCCTTGCGCTCAAGATATAGAAACGCGGCGTCGTCGGCCGTCATACGCGGGCTTAATGCAGGCGAGGTCATACGGGGACTCTCCTTTCGAGCAGACCTAGTTCACGAACCCGGTAACGTCATAAGACATGATCACCAGGTCCTCAGTGCGGCCGTTGGCATTCTTGACGAAGTCGGCCAGCAGCGCCTCGGCGTGGAATCCCAGGCCCTCAAAAACATTTTGAGCGGCTTTCTGGCTAGCGGCCATGCGCGCCCAAATTTTTTGCAACCCGCGCGCGCGAGCGATGGCGAAAACTTCATTGGCGAGCGTTTGGCCCAGACCGCGGCCGCGAAAAGCGGGAGACACGCTCATGCGAATTTCGCCGACATGCCGGATCCAGGGGGCTTCGTTCGTGTGCAGATTGCAGTAACCGACGATTTGGTTGTTCTCCACCGCGATCACGCTGAGTGTCGCGCCGGATTCAATGCCATGCATCCAGTTGTCGATGGCGGAGTCCTTCTGCACGTCCAGCAGCAGATAGAAATTATCCTCCGCTGGAAGCGAGCGGATGAAAGTCTTGAAGAGATCCTTGTCTTCGGCGCGCATCAGCCGGAAAGTCACGGAACTCAGGCCGAATTGGGATGCCCACGGATAGGTTCTGGGTGTGGTTGACATATGAATTAACTCCAGTTTGCTCCTGACGATCGGAACGCGAATCCCTGAATCTCGCTCTGCGTTTTGATGAACGCTTCCACGCCTTGCCGCGCGAGATCCTCAAATGTTGCGGACGGCTGCCAGGCGGAGCCGGTCTGCCACGCGCGCGTCCATTCCTCCATTAGGCGCGCGGCTTGCTCGGTGAGCTTGCGCTGCAGATCCATGTAAGTCTCGAAACTCTGCCGGGCGAGCTTCAGGAAATGCTGGGCCGGGTCACCGGAGGGTTGGATTTCGGATAGACGCTGTTTCGCGTGCTCCATGGCGGCCGTTCCAGCAGCCATTGCCTTGGCCATCAGATCCAGATATTCTTTCGGCGCGAGCGCTTGTGCAGCCTGTTGCGCCAGGCCCGCCATCTGGGAGAGCGGATTGGGAATCGCGGAGCTGCCTTCCCGGCCAGCCTTCACCATGGCATCGGCTTGCTGGCCGGCATATTCCAACAGCCGCTTCTGCGCGGCCGCAAAGGTCGTAGCGCCCTTCTCCAACATGTCCCAGAACTCGGTGTTGAGTGAACTGGCCGAATTGCCGGTTATTCCCTTTAACAACCCAATACCCAACTGGGTCTGCTCGACGGCGAGATCCAGCAGCATGGTCTGCGATTGGAGAAATGTATGGGTAGTTTTTCCAGCCAGGTCGATTATTTCCGGCGTAACGCCGTTGCCTAGGCTTTGCTGAACGAAGCCCAGTAACATCGTATTCTGTTGCGCCGCAACATCCAGAAACATTTTCTGCATAGTTCGAAACGTATCCACGCCCTGGCGGACTGTTTCGGCAAACACTGACCAGGAACCTGCACCGGTACTCGACATTTGGAGCCCGTCCTCTCTTGCTGCATCGCAGCATCTGATCGAGTATACTAGGATTACTTTTATGAGTCAACCACCCAAAATCGTCATTAAGAAGTACGAAAATCGCCGGCTTTACGATACCACCAACAGCCGCTATATCAACTTGGAGGAAGTGGCCGAGCTGGTCCGCAAAGGCGGCGAAGTGCAAGTGGTGGATGCCAAGACGAATGAGGATCTCACGCGCACGGTTTTGACTCAGATCATCGTGGAAGAGACCAAAGGCCGCGAGCTGGGCCTGCCGTTAGAGTTGCTGCGGCAACTGGTGCTCGCGAGCGACTCAGCACGGCACCAATTTCTAGAATGGTATCTCAAGAACGCAATGGAGGCCTATCAGAAAGTCAGCGAATCGCTGCAGACGCGGTTCCAGGAAGTACAGCACGCGGCGACGAATCCGGTGGAAGCAGTCATGAATTTGTGGCGCAGCAATCCGTTCCTGGGCAGCGCGGCGCCGGGGTCGGTTCCGATTTTTCCATGGGCTCCTGCCTCACCTTCCGCGCCCGCGCCTACGGCACCCAAACCCGAAGAGCCGAAAGAAATCGACGAGCTGCGGCGCCGGATGGAGGAGCTGGAGAAGCAACTGAAGGCCGCGAGCTCCAAGCGCAAGCCCGGGAAGAAGAAGTAAGCTGAATGCTCGGAGGAATATGGAGCCCAACGAAGCAATCCATGTAGAGACTTTGTTTTCGGTCAAAGGCAAGACCGCGCTGATCACCGGTGGCTCGCGCGGCATCGGGCTGATGATTGCCCAGGGATTTCTGGAGTCGGGCGCGAAAGTTTATATTTCATCCCGCAAGAAGGAAGTTTGCGACGCGGTCGCGGCCGAGCTGTCTAAGGTCGGCGAATGCGTTTCCGTTCCCGCCGATGTTTCCACGCTCGACGGATGCAAAGATTTGGCCCAGCAGATCGCTGCCGGCGAGGAGCGGCTGCATATTTTGGTGAATAACGCCGGTGCGGTGTGGTTCGCGCCCATCGCGGAGTATACGGAGTCCGGATGGGACAAAGTGATCGACACCAACGTCAAGTCCACGTTCTTCCTGACACGAGAGCTTCTTCCGTTGCTCCAGAAGGCCGGTACACCGGAAGATCCCGCGCGCGTGATCAATGTCGGCTCCATCGACGGAATCAAGGCGCCGTTTCTCGAAACCTACGCATATCCAGCCAGCAAAGCGGCCGTACATCACATGACGCGGGACCTGGCGGTGAAACTGGCAGGCAAGCACGTTACCGTGAATGCCATCGCGCCAGGACCGTTCCCCAGCCAGATGACCAAATGGATGCTGGAGCATTATCAGAAGCAGATCGAAAGCACCTGCCCGCTGCGGCGAATCGGCAATTCGTCCGATATGGCGGGAGTCGCAATTTATCTGGCGTCGCGCGCGGGCGCCTATGTGAACGGCGTGGTGATTCCCGTGGACGGCGGAATCTGCATCAGTTGAAGGAATTCAGAAACTCCAGCACCGGCCGATGCGCCGCATCCGGCTGGTCAGTCGAGAATATGTGCCCTGCGTTAGGGATCAGCACCAGCTTCGCGCCGGGAATGCGCGCGGCGATCAATTTGCCATTGGCCGGAGGAACTAATCGGTCCGCCTCGCCGTGGATTACTAAAGTCGGCACGTTGATCCGCTCCAACCGGCTGTAAGCCTCCCACGCCAGGATTCCCATCAATTGGTTGATGTAGGCTTCTGGACGCACCAGCCAATCCTTGCGAGCAGCGAGGTCTTCATCGATTCGCGCGCGCGGCGTCCCACTATCGTAGATAAACGGGACGGCGGCTTCGGCGGCTTGCTCCGGGGTCATTTGCCCGCGTGACATCAGAAGCTGTGTCACTTCCGGCTCGGCGCGTACTGCCGTCGGCCCTCCGGCCGCGGTGCAACCCAGAATCAGCGAGCGCACCCGATGGGGGAATTGCAGCGCAAACTCCTGCGCGATCATGCCGCCCATGGAGACGCCGTAGACGTGCGCGCTATCCACTCCCGCCGCGTCTAATGCTGCGGCTGCGTCTTCCGCCATCACCAGGATCGGATAGGGGCCAGGCGGCATATCGCTGCGCCCCACGCCGCGATTATCCAGCGCGATGGTGCGGTAGCGCTCCGCAAGCAGCGGCCGCGTTCGATACCACATCTGGGAGGGATAGCCCAGACCCATGATCAGCAGAATCGGCGCGCCCTGCCCTTGTTCGTCCCAATAAATATTGACGCCTTGGTTTTGGGTGTTTGGCATCGTTCTATATTATCCTCACGGTCTGTTGCGGCCCAGATTTTCGTGGGCCTGTACCCAATCGCCATGCAGAACCGCGCCCGCGAGCGACGTCTCGCCTGCCAGCACTACTGCCGCGCAGATCTCGGCGAACTTGTTGGCTTTGCCGTTGCCGTAACAGTCCAGCATTTCGAGGCACTGTTTCTGCGTCGCCAGGCCCGTGCCACCTCCATAAGTCGCGACGATCAGCGAGGTGAGCGTAATGGACCAATAGTAATCGCCATTATCCAACAGCTGTGAATAGCTGATGGCGGCCTGGGATTCGGCGATGTTAGCCACATCCTGACCAGTTGCGATAAACAGCGCCGTCAGTCCGTTAGCGGCATGCCCGGCGATACTCGACGACCCGGCCAGAAAAGCCCCGGCGGTTTGCACCTGGCGCGACCAGAAAAGCTCCTTGGTATCCACGCCCATCAGGCTCTTAAACAGATCCTTGCGGATCACCGCTTCGGCCACCACCCGCTTGCCGCGCGTCAAAAGCATGTTGATGTGGGAATGCTTTTTGTCCGTGTCTATGCCTCCCGACAGAATGTACTTCAATTCGCGGGGATAGTTTTTCTTGACCCATTCACAAGCGGCGAACGTGGCCTTGCCGGTCATGTTCTGGCCGGCTGCGTCGCCAGTCGTATAGTTGAAACGCAAATACCGAAGTGGACCAAGTTGGTATTGGCCGATATTGATCAGGTGCCCGGAGTGCGTGGTGGCTTCCGCGGCTTCTTTGAGTTTCTCGAAATTCTGGCCCACCCATTGGCCGAATTCGCGAGCCTCCAGCGCATCGTTCAGAATAAACACGGGCGCCCTTTGCATGGATTCTTCCACCACCGTGGTCTTCACTCCGCCGCATTCGGTGAGCAGACGCATCCCGCGATTGTAGCTGGCCACCAGGCTGCCTTCACTCGTTGCCAGGGGAACATAGAAATCGCCCTGCGCGTGTTCGCC
>JBEKJJ010000279.1:0-10137 GCA_050011295.1 Bryobacteraceae bacterium | reverse complement strand
GGCCGTCCCATTCTGGCGCGACCTCAGACATTCTGGTATGCGGCGCGCAAGTTTGTCACCCGGCATTGGCTTGCTGTTTCGGCTGCGTCGGCTGCTATGCTGGCGCTGGCCGGATTGACTGTTTTCTCACTGCATGAAGCCGCGCAGGCCCGCGAACAAGCGGCACGCGCGCAGCGTGTCAGCGATTTCGCCAAAAATACATTTCTTTCCGCCAGTTCCACCTGGACCAGCCCATTGCGCGGGCAGAGCCACGCCATCCAGTTCAACGATATTCTCGATAACGCTGCCGAGCGAGTTCCGCGAGAGCTGGCGAACGATCCAACGGCCGAGGCGGATTTGCTGGGAACCCTGGGAACCACCTACGCGATTCTAGGGAATCCGGTGAAGGGCGAAGCGCTCATACGGCAAGCCCTAGGTGTGCTCAAGCGAACGGGGTCAGGATCCTCGCGCAAGGCGGCAGATCTCGGAGTGGGCCTGTGCAATGCGTGCTCCTTTCAGGGGCATTACGCGGAAGCGTTGGCGGCCTGCCGGGAAGCGATGGCGCTGGCCAAAGTGTACGGGGCAGATTTGAGCCTCGGCGCGGTCATCAATAATACTGCCTTCATGGCGGTGAAGAGCGGCGCGCCTCTCGACGAGGCCGAGAAACTTTTCCGGGAGGCGGGCGCGCATGGCCCAACAGAAGCCTCTCAGGCGAAGCTGTTTCCCGCACTCAATAACACCCGCATTGGAGCGTTACGCCTGAAACAGGGCGATTTAACGGAAGGCGAACGCCTGCTGCGTGAAGCGGAGCGGGTGCTGCGCGCCGAACCGGGGCCACCCATCGAAATCCTGCCTACGCTGGACTCGTTGGCGGTGGGCGCGAGAATACGGGGAGACTATGCCGAGGCCATGCGCCGGCTGGAAGAGGCGCTGGATCTGCTGAATCAGCGGCCGACCGCGTATATGGGAAGCAGCGGCACATTGGAGATCGAACTCGCCGCGAACGAAGCGCTCGCCGGCAAGCCACAGGCCTTGGCACGCTTCGAAAAGGTAAGCGAGCAAGTCCGGGCGGATTCCACCGCGCCGACGGAGCAGCTTCGGTTCCATCTGCTATCCGGTATCGTCGAGGCAAACAGTGGTTCGCATGACTCGGCCGAGCGGCATCTTCGCGCCGCATTGGAAACCAGCGAGAAGCAGCTGCCTCGCCAACCAGCCGAGCGCGTGGAGATCTATTTGAGGCTGGCGAAATTGCTGGCCGTTTCGCGTCGGGAGCAGGAGGCTTCCGACACTGCGCGCGCAGGCTTGCAATGCGCCGAATTGAGCTACGGTGCGTTCTTCGCGCAGCACCCGTTTGTAGCCGAATTACGGAGTATCACGCATGCCCACTAATCCCAGTGAGTACATCTGGCCCGGCGTTATTGCCGCGCAAGCCATGTATACCGCAGCCAAGCTGCGCATTCCCGACTTGCTTGCGTCAGGCCCCAAAACGGCCGCCGAACTCGCGTCTGAATGCGGCGCGCATGCACCCACGCTGGAGCGCCTGCTGCGCGCTCTCGCTACGCTTGAAATGTTCGCGGCCACGTCCGACGGCCGTTTCCGCAACACGCCGCTTACAGAAGCGCTGCGCACGGATCATCCCCAGTCGCAACGCAATTTCACGATGTTCTTAACCGCACCTTTTCTCTGGCGTCCGCTCGGAGAGCTGTACGAATCGGTGCGCACTGGCAAGCCTGCCTTCGAACGCATCTTTGGCGCGCGCTTCTTCGATTACCTGACCTCGCATGCGGAGGACGCGGCGCTGTTCAATGCTGTCATGACGCAGGGCACCCAATGGAGCAGCCAGGCGCTGCCGGCCGCCTATGACTTCTCGCGCTTCGAGCGATTAGTGGACGTGGGAGGCGGAGAAGGCGTGCTGCTACGCGGCATTCTTGAAGCTACGCCGCGGCTCCACGGGGTCCTTTTCGATCTGCCTTCGGTGGTGTCCGGGGCTTCCAGCATTTTGAAAGGCGAAATCGCGGAGCGCTGTCAGATCGTGGGTGGCGACTTTTTTGAATCCGTGCCGGAAGGCGCCGACGCATATTTGATGAAGGGCATCATACACGATTGGCCGGACGATGATGCCACAAAAATTCTGCGCAACGCGCGGCGCGCGATCCAGCCCAGCGGCACGCTGCTTTTGTGCGAGAGCACAGTCGATTCGTCCTCACAGCCGGCCGGTCTTATGGAGCTGTTGATGCTGGTGCTCGGCGGGCGCGAACGCAGTGAAGCGGAGTTTCGCGCGCTGCTGGCTACAACGGGCTTCTCACTGACTCGCGTGATCCCAACGGAAACGCATTCGCTGATCGAGTGCCATCCGGTGTAGCGATTAGCGGCGCTTGTAAGTCACCAGGTCGTCACCGCTGTCGGAATCCGAATAGGGGATGTGGTGCACCCCCAGGTTGTCGAACTCCTGGAGCTTGACCGCTGACGAGATGCCGTTCGAGATCAGGATTCCGCCGCTCCCGAGCATCCGCGCCATGCTCGATAGAGCCAGGGTCTGTTCCACTCGCGTATAGTAAGCGAAGAGATTGGTGGCCACTATCAGATCGAACCCCTGACCGGGAACGGTATCGAGTGTTTGCGTGACGACATTCAGATCGTCCACGGTGATGCGGGAGGTGATTTGAGGTTTCACCGCGATTGCTCGCAGCTCGATGCCGGAAGGAGCCGAGAGCGGCGCGGCGGGTGTACCGATGGTCTCTCCAAAGTGTTGCCAGTAGGAAACCACCGCAGCATTCCAGCCCGCCATACGCGGAAGCTGGAGTACGTAGCCGCGGCCGGCCTGAGCCTTCACCACCGAATTTCGGAGGTGCGAGACAACTAGCGGATTGAAATCCACGGCCGTGATCTGGACTTCGGCGGGAGTCGCCGCGCCCAGGCGCAGCACCGCTTCGAGCACCGCAAAGGATTGGAGGGATTGCGGAGGACAGAAATCGTTGACGTCAGGATCGCCCGCTAAATCCAGGCCCGGACCAATCACGGCGATGCGTTGGATGTGCGCGGGAAGAGCGTGGCTGGTTTTCAAAGCGCGTAACGTTTCCTCGATGGCGTAGTTGATGAGTAGCGATGTTTCCGGGGACACGCCCACGTCCGCGCGAGCCTGCTTCTTCTTCAGCCCGGCTTCTTCCAGCGCGAAACGGCGAACGATGCCGGAGAGGAAAGCCGGGAGTTCTTCCTCGCTGACCCGCTGGCGGCGAAGGAATTCGAGTACGATGCGGAACCGTTCGCTATCCAGTTGATCGATAGCGTGGATGAACGCATCCTGGCGCGCGCGGGCGTTGGCGGTCAAGTCGCCGGCGGCGTTTACAGCATCAGCCGCGGCCGCCAACTTGGGTGGCGCGGGAAAGGATGTGCCAAAAAGGATGAGCTCGCTGAGGGAATCTTCAATGCCATGATCGATGCGGCCCCGAATCACCGCGTCACGCTCGCGAATCCAAGCGTCCCAGTCCGCGGACTCGGTGAAGTCGGGCAACTTGTCCGGACCCGCTGCAAGAACGCTGGCGATTGATTGAACATCGCTCGTGCGAAGGAAGCGGACGGGATTGGCAGCGGCAAGCATCCAAACGGCTGCTGCAAGGCAAAGGAATGCACACCGGCGCATCAGTATAGCTAGTCTAGCAGCCGGCCCAAGCACCGACCAGTTAAACTGGAGATTGCAGCTCACTGTGCAAAAACCTCGCGGGCCGAGGAATCTTCCCATTCTCGGCAGTCTCCCCGCATTCCGCGCCAGGCCGATCGAGTTTCTATGTGAGACCGCCAAGAAATACGGCGATCTCCCGTATTTCCGGCTGGGCTCGTATCACGCCTATCTGATCAACCATCCCGATTTCGTGCGGGACATTCTGGTAACGAATCAATCCAATTTCACCAAGAGCCGCGCCCTGCAACGCGCCCGGATACTGTTCGGCGAGGGCTTGCTGACCAGCGAAGGCAAGTTCCATTTGCGCCAGCGCCGCTTGGTCCAGCCCGCTTTTCATCGGGACCGGCTGGCGGGATATGCAACGGTGATGAGCGATTGCGCCATGCGGGTGCGCGAGCGCTGGCAATCCGGAAGCACGCTCGAGATGTCGGACGAAATGATGCGCCTGACGCTGGCTGTGGTGGGCAAGACGCTATTCAGTGCCGACGTGGAATCCGAAGCGCCCGAAATCGGCGAAGCGCTGACCACCGTGCTGAAGATGTTTCGCATGCTGATGATGCCGTTCTCCGAGTATCTCGAGAAACTGCCGCTGCCCTCCATTCGCCGTTTTGAAAAAGCGCGCGATCGCTTGGACCGGACGATCTACGGCCTCATCCGCGAGCGGCG
This sequence comes from Bryobacteraceae bacterium, assembly GCA_050011295.1. Classification (GTDB taxonomy): domain Bacteria; phylum Acidobacteriota; class Terriglobia; order Bryobacterales; family Bryobacteraceae; genus Palsa-89. The sequence continues at coordinate 5,813 of JBEKJJ010000279.1, read as the reverse complement.
CAAAAGTGGAGAGGATACGGGCGACCTGCTCTCCATGCTTTTGTTGGCCCAAGACGAAGAAGCCGATGGCACGGGCATGACTGATACACAAGTGCGCGACGAAGCGCTGACGCTGTTCCTAGCCGGACACGAAACCACGGCGAACGCGCTCACCTGGACCTGGTACCTGCTGTCGCAGAATCCGGAATGCGAAGCGCGGCTGCATCAGGAAATCGATGCCGTGCTCGAAGGCCGCGTACCGCAAATGGCCGATTTGCCGCAGCTACGCTACACCGAGATGGTGTTCGCGGAAGCCATTCGGTTGTATCCGCCGGCCTGGGCCATTGGGCGCATGTCGAAAGAGCCGTTCGAACTCGGTGGTGTCCAAATTGGCGCGAAGTCTATCTGCATTCTGAGTCCGTATGTCATGCAGCGGGATCCACGCTGGTTTCCGGATCCGGAACGCTTCGACCCGGAGCGCTGGACACCGGAAGCGCGCGATGCCCGTCCGAAGTTTTCCTATTTTCCGTTCGGCGGCGGCGCGCGCGTCTGCATCGGCGAACGATTTGCATGGATGGAAGGCGTGCTGATAATCGCGACGCTGGCGCAGAAATGGAAACTCCGATTGGCCGAGGGTCAGCGAGCGGAGCCGTTACCGCTCATCACCCTTCGGACTAAGTATGGGATGAAGATGATTGCGAATCCGCGCTAACGCGGCTTCGGTTATTTCAGTTATTCGGTTATTCGGTTCGCCGCAGGACGGCTCGTGCCGGTGAGCCATCGCTGCCGACGATTCGTAAGGGTAGGCAAATCAGTTCGTAGTTGCCTGGCTCGACGTGTTCCAGATTCAAGCCTTCGATTAGCCAGATGCCCGCTGCTAGCAGGGCGCGGTGGGTTTCGGCGCTATCCGTTTCGTAGCCGCCTACTGAGAGATAGTCCACTCCAACAGTTTGAACAGCGCACTTCGCCAAGTAGTGGGCGGTGTCTTCAGGGATGTATACGAACTTTTCCTGGAACGTGTGGGTTTTCCAGTGGTGCTCTGAGTTCTTAGTTTTGAAAAGCACGCGCTCGCCTTTTTGCAGATGATGTGGCTCCAGCTCCCGCACTTGAATGAGCTCGGGATGTTGAATGGCGATCACTCGCGCGGGACCGATGGTTGCTTCGATGGGCATGGTTTCCATGCCCTTTCCGTTCGCCAGAAAATGACGCGGAGCGTCCATGTGGGTGCCGATGTGCGCGCTAGTTGAGATTTGCGAGAGGTTGCAAATGTCGCCGTTGGCGATGTGCAGTGTTTGCAGCCGGTGGAACGGGGCGTCGCCGGGCCAGCTTACCATGTCGTCGCGAAGCGGAATGGAAACGTCGATGAATTCGCTGCTCATACGCCCACCGTTACAACGTTCTTGATACCTCCGGCATCGTTCGACAGCGGTTTCAGAGCCTGTTCGATTGGAAAGCGCGCGGTGATCAAGGAGCGGACTGCGTCCGGCCATTTTTGGGTGAATGTTCCGAGGTCGCGGATGGCCGCCTGGAAAGAGTGCGGCGGTGCATTCACGCTGCCGAGGATCACCTGGTTTTTCAAAACAACGTCTTTCATGATGTAATCGGTATCGATTTCCAGTGGTCCTTTTCTGCCCGGAACTCCCGTAAAGATAAAAACACCGTTGGGTCCGAGATGCTGGATGACGTCAAAAGCCACGCCCGACGCACCCACCGCTTCATAGACGACGTCGATATTGCCGACGGCTGTGGCTAACTCTCCCACCGAGTGTGTTTCAGCGGCGATGTAGCGGGCGCCGATGGCGCTGACGATGGCGTTGTTTTCGTCGTGCGTGGGCGATCGCGAATAAACCGTGACATCGAAACCCGCGATGCGCAATGCCATTGCGCCCAGCAGCCCCACCGGGCCCGCGCCCAGCACGACTGCGCGATGACAATGCTCGCGCAGTTTGCCTGGTTCCACGGGACAAGCCCACGGCAATCGCTGCTGGATCAACCAGAGCTGCTCGAGCGATTTTTCCGCAATTGTTAGCGGTTCCACCAGCACGCCCACGTCCCGCAACTCGCGCGGGACTGGGTTTATGTAGCTCTCCTCCTCAATCACAAATTCAGTCATGAAGCCGTGCTGCTGTTTGATGCCGCGCTCGGTGAAATCGCCGGTATAGCAGAAATCCTGGCGGCCATCGCGGCAGGCCACGCATTCGGGATGCGGGCAGGGACGCCGGACGGTTATCACCACCAGATCGCCCAGCTTCACCTTGGACACCTTCGGTCCAGCTTCCACCACTTGGCCCAGCGATTCGTGTCCGAGGATCAGGTAGTCGAATCCATCGGGCGGCGTGCCGTATTCGAACGATATGATCTCGCGGTCGGTGCCGCAGACGCCGACATCCAGCATCTTGATCTTGGCCTGGGTGGGCGAAGCAAGCTGCGGTTCAGGATGATCGATCACGCGTACTTCATGTTTGCCGGGGAAGACGGCGACAGCTTTCATTCAATTCAGAATAACCGAGATGGAAGCCGCGACCGGGAGGGAGCGTATGTATATTGAACTAGCGCCAGTGGTGGTAGCGCTCCCTTCCGGTCGCGGCTCGGAATTAGCATTCGGAAAAGCTACTCCACGCGCAGCGCACTCATGGGATCCAGATGAGCAGCCCGCCACGCAGGAGCGGCGCTAGCGGCGATGCCGGTGATCGCCAGAACGAAGGCAGCCAATGCGAGACTGGCCGGATCTACCGGGGAGAGTCCGAATAGCATACTCGAAGTGGCTTTCATCAGCGCGACAGCGCCAGGAATGCCGACCATCACGCCGAGCAATACCAGACGCATGCTCTCATTCAGCACCAGCCGCACGATACCAACCGGCGCCGATCCGACGGCCATACGAATTCCGATTTCGCGCGTGCGCCGGACAACGGAATACGCCATCAATCCATACAATCCAACAACGATCAGCAACAGAGCCAGCGCTCCGAAAAGGCTAGAGGCTTGCATGCGAAGACGGTCGGTGTGCAGAGTTGCGGCGATCTCGTCTTCGAGCGTGCTCGCCGATTGGACCGTCACAGGCAGATGGCCGGCGCGAATTCGGGATTGCAGCAGGGACGCTATCGTTGCGGGGCCCAGCGAACTGCGGATCTGCACGATAACGTCATCTGAGATGACCTCGGAGACTTGCAACAGCGGAAGGTAGATGGTCTCCGGAGCAGCTTCGGCGAGGCTTCCGGACTTGGTGTCATTCACCACGCCGACTACTTGCGTTTGAATCGCGGTGGACCCCAAGAGAATGTTGTGCCCCACGGGGTTCTGATTCGGGAAGAAGCGCCGCGCTGCCCGCTGGTTCAGAATGGCAACCTTGGGCGCGCGATCGTCATCGCGAGCTTCGAAGGGCCGCCCGGCGAGCAAATGAATTCGAAGCGTATTGAAGTAGCCTTGGTCCACGTGTACCGCGTTCAGTCCGCGCCGGTAGTCGACGGGGACACCGGGTGTGGTCATGATGTTGCGGGCAATGCTATCGTTGAACGCAACAAAATCGGACAATCCAGCCGATTCCACCCCCGGTGCGCGGCGTAGCGAGTCCACCAAGCCCAGCGCCTCGCGGACTGGAGCCGCCCGCTCTTCGTCCGGATCTTGACCGGAAGCAAGGCGGATCACCGCAACGTGTTCGGAGGAAAATCCGGCAGGCACCGATCGCAAATTCTGAAAGCTGCGCGCAAATCCCAACGCGCCGGCTACCATCATTAGAGATAGCGCGATCTCAACCACCACCAGCGCTTTTCCGGAGAGCAAGCGCGGCGCTGTGCTTTCCTGATTGAGCGCGACGCGCCCGCCTCGGAGCTGTTGGAGAGCCGGCCGTAGGCCCACCAGAATGCCAGTTGCTAGCGATACGCCGAGTCCGAACGTCAGGACGCGCCAATCCGGTGAAAGATTAATGGGGCGCTCCTTCCATTCGAACGCGATCAGCAGCAAACGGTCCGCCCAAAATGCGACAGCCAGTCCGGCGGCGCCGCCTAGCAGTGAAAGCAGGCAGCTCTCCGTCAGGGATTGCCGGAGAATGTGTGTCTTGCTTGCGCCCAGCGAAAAACGGATGGAGATTTCGCGCCGTCGCGCCACGCCGCGGGCAATCATGAGACACGCGACGTTGGCGCTGCCCACCAGCAGCAACAATCCCACAATCGCCGAGAGCAGGAACAGCGAGCGCCGTTTCTCCCCTTCTGTGCCGGCATATCCAGCGGCGCCCGGCTGCAGCTCAATGCGCGCGCCGGAGAACTCCTTGGCGAGGCTCCCCGCAAATTTTGGAGAAAGGTCGCGCGCGGTCGCGATCCGAGCGGTGAGGTATTGCTCCCACAGAACTTGAAGGTTGCTCTGCGCCTGGATGGCGGAAACTCCGGGCTTCAACCTGCCAAACACCTCCATGAAACCTCCCTCAGCGAGAGGGTCGAAGCTGAATAGCTCCGGCAAGCTTCCGAATGGGACATAAAGATCGGGATCGTCGCCTTTGTGGATGCCGTAGAAACCCGCCGGCAGTACGCCCACAATGGTGAAGGGCACTTTGTTGAGATACACAATGCTGGCGAGCGCACCCGGCGCCTGATTATAACGCTTGCGCCAAAAACTGTGGCTTGCAACAGCTACGTGCGAGGCGCCTCCGCGGACATCGTCGGCTGGGTTGAAAAGACGGCCCAAGTTTGGAGGCACACCCAGCACACTGAAGAAATTTCCCGAGACGGCGGTTGCCTGGGCGGGATGCTGGATCCGCTGGTGCGCGCGCCGCTCGCGAATGGCCAGCACCGCTTGGGCCGCCAGTTCCGACGTCTGGTTGCGGTCTCGAAGGTAGGAATAATTTTCGTTCGAGAACGTGCGGCCGTTCCTCAATTCGTCGCCGCCGCCGACGGTAAGGCCCCAATCCGTGACCAGCACCAACTGCATGGGTTTTGGTACGGGCAGCGGCTGGAATAGCAGGCGATCCAGAAACGTAAACACCGCGGTGGTGGCGCCAATGGTCAGCGCCAGTATCGTGACGACGGTCGCGGTGGAAGCTTTCGCCTTCCCCAGAACCCGGATGGCGTATTTCAGGTCGCGCAGCATTGGCAGAATTCTGCCACACGGCGCGCGGGATTTCAAGGGGTGGGCGTTTTTCGCTTGACATTTTGCCGGTTTAGTACTAAATAATTAGTATGCGACCAAAAAGCCCCACCTTGACCGAGCAGGAGCTGGAGATCATGAAGATCGTCTGGGCGCGCGAGGTGGCCACGGTGCGGGATGTTTATGAGGCGCTGCTCGAGCGCCGCAAGATCGCCTACACCACCGTGATGACCATGATGAAAATCCTGGAGCAGAAGAAGTATCTGCTCAAGACCCAGGAAGACCGGGCCCATATCTACCGTCCGGCCAAGCCCAAGAACCAGGTGATCAAAGGCATGGTGCGCGAGTTTGTGAACCGCGTATTCAACGGCTCGGCTGAGCCCCTGTTGGTGCACCTGATCGAAGACCGGCGGCTTTCCCGGAAAGATCTGGAAGAGATCGCCCACATGATTCGCCGGAAGGAGGCCTGAGATGCCCGGCTTGTGGTTGCAAAATCTGGCTTTTTACAGCTTTCAGATTGCTGGCGTGGCCGCGGCGGGTGCGTTGCTTTTGCGCCTGCTTCAAATCCGCATTCCAACAATCCGTTTGATGTGTTGGCAGGCCTTGATCGCGGCTTGTCTGGCGCTGCCCGCCATTGAGCCTTGGCTCACGGCGAAGACCAACGGCAACGTTCAAATATCCATGGGCCCTGCGATGACGGCGGGCTCGGCGGAGGGTTCACGCGGGATGGCTTTCCCTGTGGTGGGAATCATTCT
>JBEKJJ010000278.1:0-10192 GCA_050011295.1 Bryobacteraceae bacterium | reverse complement strand
GTCCACAAGGCGTTGCTGAAGGCATTTCCACTGCCTCCGGAGAAAATTCGCGTCATTCAGATGGAAACCGGCGGAGGGTTCGGCGGCAAGGAGGATTATCCTTCCATGTTGGCCGGCCACGCCGCTTTGCTCGCCTGGAAATCCGGCCGGCCGGTGAAGATGGTCTACGATCGCGCAGAGGATTTAGCAGCCACCACCAAGCGCCATCCTTCGCGCACGCGAATTCGGACTGCCGTCACCGCGGAAGGTAAGCTGCTCGGCCAGGATATCGAATTCATTCTGGATGGCGGAGCTTATGCGACGCTATCGGCGGTGGTGCTTTCTCGCGGTGCTATTCACGCCGCGGGTCCTTACCAATGCCCGAACGTTCGCATTCGCTCGACTGCGGTAGCAACCAACGCTCCGCCGCACGGAGCTTTCCGCGGCTTTGGCGCGCCGCAAAGCATCTTTGCCATGGAACGCCACATGGACCAAGTGGCGCGCGCAGTAGGCCTAGCGCCGGAAGAGCTGCGACGCCGTAACTTTCTGCATACTGGCGAGACAACGGCGACCCGGCAAGTGATTCGCGAAAAGGTCGATCTCGAGCGATTGCTGGATCGCGCGTTGGATCTGGCTGATTATCATGCGAAGACCAAGGCTTTCGCGGAGCAGAACCAGCGCTCTCGGGTGAAACGCGGGATCGGATTTGCTTCCTTCATGCACGGCGCCGGATTCACTGGCTCCGGCGAACGTTACCTGCAATCGGTGGCTGGACTGGAAGCGCTGGCGGATGGCCGCGTGCGAATTCTGGTATCCAGCACCGAAATTGGTCAGGGTACCAACACCATCCTCGCCCAAATTGTGGCCGAGACTCTGGGCATTAATTACGATCATGTGGAGATTCCACGCCCGGATACCAACGAAGTTCCTAACAGCGGTCCCACGGTGGCTTCGAGAACGTGCATGGTGGTGGGGAAACTGCTGGAGTCGGCTGCGATCGGATTAAAACAGACGCTCACGAAGGCGGGACTCCTCGATGAAGATTACAGCAGCGGCGAATTCACGGATGCTTGCGCGCGCTACACGGAGCGCTTCGGGCCGCTGAAATCCTTCTGCCAATATGAAGCTCCGCCGGGAATCCACTGGGATGACGAGACGTACAGTGGCGATGCTTATGGCGCGTTCGCGTGGGCAGTCTACGTGGCGGAGGTTTCTGTCGACATGCTCACATGCGAAATCACGGTGGACGATTTCGTCGCGTTACAAGAAGTGGGGCGCGTGATTCATCCCGTATTAGCCGCCGGGCAAATTGAAGGCGGCGTCGCGCAGGGCATCGGCTACGCCTTGTTCGAGAATGTCGTTTGGAAGAACGGCCGCATGGCGAATTCCCAGATGACGAATTACATCATGCCGACGTCGGTGGATGTACCGCGAATCCGGGCATATTTCGAAGAGACTCCCTATGAATACGGACCGCTGGGAGCGAAAGGCATCGGTGAGCTTCCCATTGATGGACCCGCGCCGGCCGTTCTCAACGCAATCGAGAATGCCATCGGCGTGGCTGTGAATGAGATCCCTCTGATGCCGGAAATGCTGCTGCGGGCGCTGGAAAGGGGAAATGTCCCGATGGAGGCGAGCGTTGGGTAAACAGCGGATCGAGCTTCACGTGAACGGCCACAAGCACAATGTGGAATCGTATCCGATGGCGCGCCTGCTGGATGTATTGCGCGAGCAATTGGGGCTGACTGGAACCAAGGAAGGTTGCGGCGAGGGCGAATGCGGAGCGTGTGCCGTGCTTCTGGACGGCGAGTTGGTGAATAGTTGTCTGGTGCCGGTATTGCAAGCGGACGGCCGCAATATTCTCACTATTGAAGGTCTTCAAAATGACGGCCATTTGCATCTGCTGCAGGAAGCATTCGCCGAAACGGGCGGAACACAGTGCGGCATTTGTACGCCAGGGATGATTCTGGCTTCTTGTCAATTGCTGAAGCTGCATCCAAATCCCACTGAAGAACAGATCCGCGAGGGATTGGCAGGGAACCTGTGCCGCTGCACCGGATATCAGAAAATTTTCGATGCAGTGAAACAAGCCAGCCACAGAGCGCCGGGTGACTGATGCGAGCCTATGTGCCCGAATACGATCTGGAAGCGCCGAAGACGCTGGATCACGTTCTTCGTCTCTTAGCGCGCGAACCCGGCGTCTGGAAGCCCATCGCCGGCGGCACGGACCTGATGGTGTTGTTTGAAGCCGGCCAGCTCCGGCATCGCAATCTATTGAGCCTGTCGCGAATTCCGGAGCTCGGTGGAATCACCGCCAGCGAAACGCACGTCACGCTCGGCGCGCTGACGACTTATACCGAGATACAGCGAAGCGAGTTGATGCGGCGCGAGTTTCCACTGCTGGTGAAGGCTGCGAGTTGGACCGGAGCGGTGGCGACGCAGAACCGCGGGACGCTGGCGGGAAACATCGCCAATGGATCGCCCGCGGCCGATTCGCCTCCGGCACTTTTGGTATACGATGCTGACATCGTGCTGCTGTCCGAGCGCGATCCTCGCTGGCTGCGTTATTCGCACTTTCACACCGGATACAAGACGAACTTGATGGAGCCGGACGAAATCATCAGTCACATATCTCTTCCCAGGACCACCGCCGGGTGCGTGCAGTATCTGCGGAAGGTGGGCACGCGCAAGGCACAGGCGATTTCGAAAGTCGCGCTGGCTGGGCTTGCGAAAGTCAACGCTGGAACGATAGAGCGAATCCGGATTGCGCTGGGTAGCGTTGCGCCTATGCCGATTCGCTGTCACCAGACGGAAGCTGTGCTGGCAGATCGTGTGCTCGATCGGGCGGTGATTGAGAAAGCGAAATTGGTAATCGCAGCCGAGATTTCGCCCATCGACGATATTCGGTCCACGGCGGAGTATCGCAAGCGAGTGACGGTGAATTTGCTGGACGAATTCTTGACGAGCCTGCTCTCATGACGCTCGCCGAATTCAATACCGTGCCCCGCTATCGCGCCGAAGCCGAGCTCATCCAAGTCTGCGGCTCGCGAGCCTGGGTGCGCGGTATGGCAGGACGCAGACCCTTCGGCGATCTGGACCGCCTTCTGCGGGCGGCTTCTGAAGTATGGTGGAGTCTGGATGAGACAGACTGGCAGGAGGCTTTCAGCGCGCATCCGAAAATCGGCGCGACTACCACCGGCGCATGGTCCGCACAGGAACAATCCGGCATGCGGCGGGCTGGCGCTGCAGTGACTACGGAATTGGAAGAGGCCAATCAGGAGTATCTGGCGAAGTTCGGCTATATTTTCATCGTGTGCGCGAGCGGTAAGAGCGCGGATGAGATGTTGGCAATTTTAAGATCGCGTCTGACCAATGCTCCCGATCGCGAGATCCGAATCGCGGCGGACGAGCAGGCCAAGATCATTCGCCTCCGTTTGGAGAAATTACTAAAGACATGAGCGGAATCAGCACGCACGTTCTGGATACTGCGAAAGGCCAGCCGGCTCAGGGCCTGCTGGTGACACTGGAGCGTCAATCGCACGCCGCCGATTGGGCCCTGGTTGGGGAAGGCATCACCGATAGTAACGGCCGTATCTCCCAATTGCTTCGAAACGGTGAAGCGCTCGAAGCCGCGACATATCGCCTGGTGTTTCGTACTGCCGAGTATTTTGCAGGCCAGGAATGCTTTTATCCGGAAGTGGTTGTGCTGTTCCTGGTGCGCGATTCGTCAAACTACCACATCCCGCTTCTATTGAGCCCTTATGGATACACCACCTATCGCGGCAGTTGATCCGGTGCTGATTGCCGATACTTATGGAAAATCGCGCGTGCGTTTGATCAAGCTCGCGCGACGCGCCGATGGTCACGATGTCAAAGAAATCACTTTCCAGATTCTCTTTCAAGGTGATTTCAAGAGCTGCTATGAAACCGGCGACAACAGCAAGATCCTGCCGACGGACACCATCAAGAACACGGTCTACGTGCTCGCCCGCAAATACGACATCGTGAGCATCGAAGAATTTGGCGAGCGCTTGATCGAACACTTTCTCGCGAACAATGCGCAGGTTGCGAGCGTGCGAGTTGAAATGACGGAGCATCTTTGGTCGCATATTGCGCCGGCCGCATTCACGCGAGAGAGCCAGAAGCGCACCGCGGTGGTCCGCTGCGCGCGCAACGGTTTGACCATTGAAGCCGGTATCGACGATCTCACCATCCTGAAGAGCAGCGGATCGGCATTCGAAGGCTACATCAAAGATCCGTATACGACGCTGAAGGAAACGAAAGATCGCATCTTCGCGACGGCGGTGCGCAGCACGTGGCGCTACGCATCCGCGAATCTGGACTACAACGCTCTGTGGCAGGGTGTGCGGCAGACAATTCTGGATACATTCGCCGCGCACAACAGCCTCTCGGTGCAGCATACTCTGCACGAGATCGGGCGGCAGGTGCTGGTAGCATTTCAGGACATCGCGGAGATCCAGCTCACGATGCCCAACAAGCACGCGTTGCTGGTGGACCTTTCGCCATTTGGTCTGGACAATCCGAACGAAGTGTTCCTGCCGATTGACGAGCCGTCAGGCTATATCGAAGCCACGCTAGCGCGACGCTAGCTGCACCGCGCCCCGTGGCGATGCTTGCTTCTAGTACTTCACCTTTGCGGGCGATTTCTCCCACTCCTGAAATGCTTCCAGCGCCTGCTCGCGCATCAACTGGAGCATCGGAATCTTGCGCTCGCCCGGCGGCAACGCCAGCTGATCATAAATCAACGAATCGTCAAAGCCGATGTGCGCCGCATCCTCGCGGGTACTCGCGTAATAGACCTTGGCCAACCGCGCCCAATAAATCGCGCCCATGCACATAGGGCAAGGTTCACAGGTGGTGTAAAGCTCGCAATCCGCAAGCTGAAAATTCTTCGCCGCTTGGCAAGCAGCTCGGATTGCCACCACTTCCGCGTGGGCTGTAGGATCCAGCATCGATGTCACCTGGTTGGTTCCAGCTGCGAGAATGGATCCGCTGCGCACCACCAGCGCGGCAAATGGGCCGCCCGCGCCCGATCGCACGTTCTCAATCGAGAGCGCGATGGCGCGTTCCATGAAGCGATCTAACATTCGAGTCTATTGTCTCGAACCTGCTACTCTGCATACAAATGAGCGAGCTTAGCCGGATTGGCGTGGCCATTGATTCCAGCTTGTTGAAGAAGTTCGACAGCCTGATCGCATCGCGCGGTTACACCAACCGTTCGGAAGCTTTTCGCGATTTAATTCGCGACGAGCTGGTGCAAAAATCGTGGGAGGGCCCCGACACCACGGTGGTCGGAACTGTCACGCTGGTGTATGACCATCACGTCCGTCTTTTGAATGAGAAGCTGACCGGCATGCAGCACACTCACTTCCATCACGTTCTCTCTACGCTGCACGTCCATCTGGATCATGACAACTGCCTGGAAGTGCTGGTGGTGAAGGGCAAGGCCAGCTTGGTGAAGAAACTCGCCGACGCATTGATCAGCACTAAAGGCGTGAAGCATGGTCAGCTAACCATTACTTCCACGGGCGCTGAGTTGTGATCTGCGGGATCGGAATCGACGTGGCCGAAGTGGATCGCATTCGCGAGGCTATTGAGCGCCACGGGGATCGCTTCATTAGCCGGATTTACACCGCTGCTGAGATCGCTTATGTGGAACGAAAAGCCAATCGCTTCGAGCGCTATGCCGCGCGCTTTGCTGCTAAAGAGGCCGGCATGAAAGCCATTGGAACGGGCTGGAAGCGTGGAGTCCGCTGGCAGGATTTCGAGGTGTCCAATTTACCTTCTGGCCGTCCCACGCTTCAGCTTCACGGCGAAGCGGGCAAGATCGCTGGCAAGCTGGGCGTACGCAATATAGCATTGTCCATCACGCACACTGCCGCTCAAGGCGTTGCCATTGTAATTCTCGAAACATAGTCTCAGCGGCACGCATCCCACCGCATATATGCGGACTCTTCTTGTAATTGCTGGAGTGATGTGTTCTCAGGTTGCTTTCGCACAACATTTGTTTTCATTCGGCATCAAAGGAGGATTTCCCCTCACCGATCCGCTCTCCGACGATACGTTTCAATCCGTAGACGTGGTCACACACGCGTTCTCAGCTTCCAAGAATTACGTGGTGGGTCCAATGGTGGAATTGAATCTGCCGTTCGGCTTGGCTGTGGAAGCGGACGCTCTGTATCGTCCACTCAATCTGACCACGGAAACGCAACTTGTCTCGTCGCCGTCGCTGGTTAACCGGCTTTCCGTCGATGTTAATTCCCTGGAATTCCCGATTTTGCTGAAAGCTCACTTCCTACATACTCCCATCGTGAAACCCTATGTGGAGGCTGGACCGATCTTCCGCTATGTCGCTTCCAACGTCCAGTATCTGTCGAACAGCGGCTTCGCCCTGGGCGCAGGAGTGGACATCAAGCTGCTGCTGGTTCGGATCGCGCCGGAGTTGCGCTATTCGCATTGGGGATCCGACTCAGCATCTGCGCTGGTCAACGTGAGCCTGCCTCCATCGAACACGAATCAAGTGGAGTTTCTCATCGGCCTGTCCTTCTGATTCGGTCACAACTCGGCGCAGGATATCGCTGGTGTATTTTCAATACCTTGCTCGCGGCTCTCTGCGCAGCGGCCGTTTCTCAATGCTAGTTTGAGGCCGGGAAATAAAACTATGGACACCGTTCAAACAGCATTCGACAAAGCTTATTGGGCCTCGCAACTTCCGGAACTCGAGGCACTGCCGGCAATCTCGGATATGGGTCAGCGCACCACCCGCGCCGCGGCTCTTGCCGCCCAGGGTTTCATCGTCGACGTTCCGATTATGGTGTGGGGCTGGGAACCGTATTTGGTGATGACGATGCGGGCGAACTACGGCTATAAGTGGGTCCCTTCAGCGTTACAGCCCAATGTATCAGTGGCGCCCGGAGTCACTCAACCTGGCACGGTTGCTTACGATCCTACACACCCGCCGCCTGGATCTATAAAAGTGTCAACCAACATTGCGGACTACCCGCCACTCGCTCCACCACCTGCTGCTACGGCGCACTTAGCTGCGGATGGAGATCCTGTGGGCCCGCAATCCGTCGGTACTTTGTATTTGTCGGTGGTGGGGGATGCTTCTCCGGATGGAACCAAGTTCACTGATTCTCGGGGAACATTCTTGAAGCACGTGACAATCACGCCGTTCGGCCGGACGAATTATTGGGAGAAGGTGGCGTAGCCGGAGGCGTTGCTTTTCAGTGAAGCACGCCCATCTTCTTCGCCACCTGCGTCAAAATCTCCGCTGCCCGATCCAGCATTTCGCGCGTGTGCGTGGCCGTGACGATGGTCCGCACTCGCGCCTTGCCTTCGGGCACGGTCGGAAATCCGATGCCGGTGGCGAAGAGGCCATTTTCAAACAACGCAGCCGAAAATGCGTGCGCCATCTTCGCCTCGCCTACCATGATGGGCGTGATGGGCGTCTCGCTCTCACCGGTGTCGAAGCCCGCGTTCTTTAGCGCGGCTTTGAAGTAGCGCGTGTTGTCCCACAATTTTTCGATACGTTCGGGTTCGTTCTCCAGAATCTCGAATGCCGCCAGGCAAGCGGCCGCAACTCCCGGCGGATGCGACGTCGAAAACAGGAACGGCCGAGCCCGGTGATACAGGAACTCTATTAAGTCGCGGCTGCCGCACACATATCCGCCCAGCACTCCCACCGCTTTCGAAAGCGTGCCAACCTGAATGTCCACGCGGCCATGCAATCCGAAATGATCCACCGTGCCGCGTCCGTTCCGGCCCAGGACGCCCGAGGAATGTGCGTCGTCGATCATCATGATCGCTCCATGACTCTCGGCGATCTGCACCAGCGCAGGCAGCGGGCCGATGTCACCGTCCATGGAGAATACGCCGTCGGTGATCAGTAGCTTTCTTCCGGATGCACCAGCCAAATCGTCCAGGATCTTTTCGGCCGCGGCTGTGTCACGGTGCGCAAAGACGTGGATCTTGGCCCTCGAAAGGCGGCAGCCGTCGATAATGCTGGCGTGATTCAAGGCGTCCGAGATGATGTGATCTTCGGGCGTGAGGATGGCGGAAACAGTACCGGCATTCGCCGCAAAACCGGATTGGAAAACCACGCACGCTTCGGTGTGCTTGAACTGCGCGATGCGCCGCTCCAGCTCCATGTGGATGCTCATGGTGCCGGATATGGTCCGCACAGCGCCTGAGCCTGCGCCATATTTCTTGGTTGCGGCGACGGCGGCTTCCACCAGCTTCGGATGATCGGCCAGCCCGAGATAGTTATTGCTGGCAAGGTTGATCACCTCGCGCCCATCCACGCGCGAGAGCGGTTCGCAGGGCGATTCCAGCACGCGCAGCCGTTGGTAGGTACCTGCTTGCCGCCAGGCTTCCAACTGTTCGCCCAAATAACTCAGTGGATTCGTAGCCGTCATAAGCCTTATCGTAACGTGTCGCTGGTGGCTAGTTGCTGGTAGCTGGTATGAAGGTATAGAGTTGATCGCATAAGGAGCGAATTCAATGGAACAGGATCGTCGACGGTTTCTCACCACCGCGCTAGCTGCCGCGCCCATGTTTGTCCCACGCAGCGCCTGGGGAGCCAATGACCGGCTGTCGTACGGATTGATCGGCGCCGGAGGCCGCGGCCGCTATTTAAATCGCAACTTCCAGAAACTGGGAGCTGAATGCGTGGCCATCTCTGAAGTGTACGAACCGAATCTCGCTCTGGGCCTGAAAGACGCTCCTGACGCCAAAAGCTATGTCGACTACCACGAGCTGCTGGCCCAATCCGGCGTGGACGCAGTCGTAATCGCCACGCCCGATCATCAGCACTATCCGAATCTGCTGTCTGCGCTGGATGCGAAGAAGGATGTGTATCTTGAAAAGCCAATGTCGCATTCGCTCGATGAGAGCCAGCTCATGATTCAAGCCGTTCGCAAGACCAGGCAGATCGTGCAGATCGGCATGCAGCGGCGCAGCGCGCCTTCGGTGATCAAAGCCAAAGAAATCGTGGATACCGGAATCCTGGGTAGGATCACGATGGTCAAGCCCATGTGGAACTGGAACGTCTCGCACGACCTGAATAACGCACCGCTGGAAGGCCAACTGGATTGGAAGCGCTTTCTCGGGCCGGCCAAGGAACGCGAGCTGCAGCCCATGCGGTTCCGCTCCTGGCGCGCTTTCTGGGATTATTCGGGCGGCAACATGACGGACCAAGGCACGCACTTGATGGACGTGGTGCAGTGGTTCACCAACTCGGGGCCGGTGCAGTCGGCCATCAGTTTCGGACAAGTGGCCAAGATGACCGGTGCGGAGGCGCCGGACGTGTTCTGCGCGGTATTTGAGTATCCCAAGCTCATGGCCACCTGGACCTTGAACTATTGCAACGCCTACGAGAACGACTGGTCTATCCAGTTTCAGGGCGACGAGGGTACCATGTTGATCTCGAGTGCCGGATTCAAAATCTGGAAAGAACCATGGCCCAAGAATCCGGAGCCGGTGCAGCAGATGGAAGCGCCAATTCCCATCGAGACGCACATTCAGAACTTCCTGGACTGCGTAAAATCGCGAAACGAACCCAACGCTCCGGTGGAAGTGGGGGCCAGCGCAGTTTCGGCGCCGCATTTGGCGAATCTGGCGTTTCATCAGGGTAAACAAGTTAGGATTTAGTGGCTGGCGGCTGGTAGCTGGTGTCGGAACATCCGTCTGGTTTGGGCGTCTAAGAATCCATGGGCACGCAGCTGGAGGGTGGGCGTTTCTTTGGGACCACTTTGCGGCGGCGCTCGGTGGCCCACTTGACGCTGGCCGATGTTGTTTATCCCGCCGGCGGGCGCTTGCCCCGGCTCGAATATGTCCGCCGGAAGCTGGACGATCCGGAACTTTCATTGGCCGAAATCGCTGTGGATGCCGGATTCGCTGATCAGAGCCACCTTACGCGCAACTTCAAGCGTTTTACAGGCCGGACGCCCGGCGAATATCGGACCTTTCTCCGGTTCAAGACGGAATAATCCGCCTCCGGCTACACTGCCTTCAAGATGAAAACTCGCACGCTCGCACTGCTCTTCGCCATATCCCTGCGCGCACAGGGTCCACCCACGGGGCCTGATATGACCATCGACGCCAAGATGCGCGCCGAGGTGATCGACGGAGCTTTAAAGGCGCTGAACGACAACTACGTCTTTCCGGATGTCGCAAAGAAGATGGAACAGGC
>JBEKJJ010000277.1:0-10205 GCA_050011295.1 Bryobacteraceae bacterium | reverse complement strand
ACCGTGAACGACATCGAGCGGATCGAGGCGACCGCGTACAACGGAGTGGGGCTGATACGCGTCTACATGCAACCGGGCACCAACGTAGACCTGGCTGTGGCACAAGTCACGGCCGTCAGCCAGACGCTGCTTCGAACCCTGCCGCCTGGCATTTTCCCGCCGCTGATCGTCCAGACCGACGCCTCCAGCGTTCCGATACTTCAGTTGGGTCTTAGCAGCGGCACGCTTACCGAGCAACAGCTCTACGATTACGGCCAGAATTTCGTTCGTACCCGCCTGGCAACTATACCGGGTATTTCCGTGCCTCTTCCGTACGGCGGGAAGGTCCGCACCGTAATGGTCGATCTGGATCCTGACGCGTTGTATGGAAAGGGTCTCTCAGCCACGGACGTTTCAAACGCGTTGAATCTTCAGAATCTCATTCTTCCCACCGGCACCGTCAAGGTGGGCACGCGCGAATACCTGATTCGACTCAACAGCAGTCCCGAACTGATATCGGCGATGAACGACATGCCGATCAAGACTGTCAATGGGAATCCGGTTTACTTCCGGGACGTGGCAACGGTCCGGGATGGCTATCAGGTGCAGACCAATATTGTTCGAATTAACGGCGGCCTCTCTTCGCTGCTGACAGTCTTGCGGCATGGCGGCGCATCGACGTTGGCCGTGGTGCAAGGTGTGAAGAACCTGCTGCCGAGGATTCAAGCGTCGCTTCCGCCAGCGCTGAATATCACCCCGCTCTTCGATCAATCATTGTTCGTGAAGGCTGCGGTTAGCGGCGTGGTGCGTGAAGCGAGCATCGCAGCGTTGCTGACGGCGCTTATGATTCTGCTCTTCCTGGGAAGTTGGCGAAGCACGCTGATCGTCTGTATTTCGATTCCTCTTTCGATTCTCACATCCCTTACGGTCCTGGGTCTTCTCGGCGAGACCATCAACGTGATGACGTTGGGAGGGTTGGCGCTCGCCGTTGGAATTCTGGTGGACGATGCCACTGTGGAAATCGAAAACGTGCATCGCAACATGGGAATGAAAGGCAAGACGCTGGTTCGCGCGATTTTGGATGGTGCTCAAGAGATCGCCATACCGGCGTTTGTTTCGACGCTATGCATCTGCATTGTGTTCGTTCCGGTGCTCATGCTGTCCGGCGCGGCGAAATACCTGTTCACACCGTTGGCCATGGGGGTGGTGTTCGCGATGCTGACATCATACTTACTGACCCGCACGGTGGTGCCTACCATGGTTCACTATCTGCTGCAATCGGAGCTGGATCTCTACCAGGAGGGCGAGGGAGCTGAAACAGAGGCATCAAAATCCGCCGGCGCAATCTGGCGCGTCCATCAGGCATTCGATCGGAAATTCGAAAAATTCCGCGACGCCTATCACCGCCTGCTGGAACAGGTGCTGGCGCATCGCGTCATGGTTGGCGGAGCGTTCCTCGGATTCGCGCTGGCGTCGGCGGGATTAATCGTGGTCATCGGCCAGAATTTCTTTCCCTATGTGGACGCCGGACAACTGCGGCTGCACGTCCTGACTCCCACTGGAACTCGCATCGAGGAGGCCGCGGCTATTTTTGCGTCCGTCGAGAGCGAGATCCGCCGCGTGATTCCGGCCCAGGAAGTTGATTCAATTCTCGACAATATCGGACTCCCAAATTCCGGCATCAACTTGGCTTTCAGCGATAGCATCACCAACGGCAACGGTGACGGCGAGATCTTGATCGCCCTGAAGGAGGATCATCACCCGACGATCGAGTACACCAGGAATCTTCGGAACACCCTCTCGGCAAAGTTTCCGGCCGAGACGTTTTTCTTCCAGGCCGCCGATATCACCAGTGAGATTCTCAACTTCGGTTTGCCGGCGCCGGTGGACGTTCAGGTGATCGGGAACGACCTCAACCAGAATGCTCCCGTGGCGCAGAAACTTCAGAAGGAAATAGCCGGCCTGCCCGGAGCCGTCGACGTTTTTGTCCGCCAGCGCCTAGATTACCCGACCGTGGATGTGAACGTCGACCGGATTCTGGCGAACGAATCCGGTCTGACCCAGAGAGACGTTGCGAGCAGCCTGCTGATCTCGCTATCGGCCAGCGGCCAGGTGGCGCCGAATCAGTGGCTGGATCCGCAGAACGGCGTAAATTATCAAGTTTCGGCGCAGACTCCGCAATATAAGATCGATACCTTTGAAGCTATGCGGCGCACGCCGGTTACGCCGCTCTCAGGCGGGGCGACGCAGTTGCTCTACAATCTTGCCCAGTTGAAAAGGACGAACTCCGCTGAAATTGAGAGTCACTACGATATTCAACCCGTCATTGATATCTTCGCGAGCCCGGACAAGCGCGATTTAGGCGGGCTCGCTGCGGACATCGAAAAACTTATTGCCAAAGTGCGCCCGACGCTCCCGCGCGGAACATCAATCGACCTGCGCGGGCAGGTGGACACCATGCGAACCTCTTTCACTCGGCTGGGCTTGGGAATGATCTTCGCCGTTGTACTGGTCTACCTGGTAATGGCCGTCAACTTTCAATCCTGGCTGGATCCATTCATCATTCTGATGGCGCTTCCCGGGGCATTAGCGGGCATGCTTTGGATGCTGTACCTGACGCGAACTACGCTGAGCGTTCCAGCGTTGATGGGGGCCATCATGGGCATCGGCGTTGCGACTGCGAACAGTATTCTGCTGGTTACATTCGCAAATGACGAACGCGCAACTGGAAAAAACGCTATCGAGTCCGCGCTTTCGGCAGGATTCACGCGCATTCGGCCGGTAACGATGACGGCGCTTGCGATGATCATCGGAATGCTTCCCATGGCGTTCGCTTTGGGCGATGGCGGTGAGCAGAACGCGCCGCTGGGGAGAGCCGTGATCGGTGGGTTGTTATTCGCAACTCCCACCACGCTGTTCTTCGTGCCGATTATTTACACGCTGCTTCGAAAGAAAGCGCCGGTGGATATGGATCGCCAGATCGCAATCGAAGCTGGGGAGGTTCCCAAACCATGAGCGCGCATCCTGGGGCATGGCGTAAGTGGCTGGCTCTGGCCGCTATTCTATTCGCGGCGGCTGCCGTTTACTTCTTTGGGTATCTGCCGCGAGAGCGGACGACCAAAGAAATCGATGCCGCCGCTCGAATTCGCAGGATCACACCGCCATTGGTTAATTCCGCCCTAGTTAAGCGCGCGGCTGGGAGCACCGAATTACTGTTGCCGGGGAACATCACGCCCATCACGGAAGCGTACATTTATGCCCGCGCCGCAGGCTATTTGAAGCGGCGTTATGTGGATATCGGCGATCGCGTGCGCACCGGCCAAAAGCTGGCCGATATCGAGGCGCCGGATCTGGATCAACAGGTATCCCAGGCGGAGGCTGCGTTGGCGCAAGCCCAGGGACAGCTCGGTCAGGCGCAAGCCTTGCTGGAGCAGTTTATCGCAACCCGAGATCTGGCTGAGATCACCTGGCAGAGATATAAAGTTCTGACCGCCGACGGCGCGGTGTCGCGGCAGGACGGAGATAATCAATCCACGGCAGCCAAAACATCACAGGCTAACGTGGTTGCCCAGCAAAAGACCGTGCGGGCAACCGAGGAGTTCGTCCGGGCTAGCAAGGCGACCGTGGACCGGTTATTGACGCTGCAAGGTTACGAGCGAATCACTGCACCATTCGACGGCGTCATTACGGCGCGGAATGTCGATGTTGGTGCGCTGATTTCGGCCACCGGATCCACTCTTGGGCCGTCGCGGGCTAATGGCGCTGCGCCGTCCGACACTCCCAGTGGAGGCGAAATCTTTCGCCTAGCGGAAATCGGGAAGCTTCGAATTCTGATTGCCGTTCCACAAACCAATGCGCCGGGTGTTCGCGTGGGCCAGACGGCAACGGTCGCCGTCCAGCAAATCCCTAGTCTGAGCTTTAAAGGTAAGGTGACGCGAACCTCCAGCTCTCTGGACGCTCAGTCCAGGACGCTGCTGACGGAGGTCGACGTTGATAACCCTAAGGGGGTGCTTTTGCCCGGAATGTACGCAATGGTTTCGTTTATTACAGACCGAATCGATCCTCCGTTTCTGGTGCCGGATGCGGCTCTTGTCGTCAGATCGAGTGGCACCGTCTTGGCCGTGCTGCAGCCTTTGACTGCCGACGAGCAGCAGAAAGTGAAAGCCGACGGAATGGATGCGGCGACTCTGGCGCGCGTCAGGCGCGTTCACTTCCAGACTGTGGAGCCTGGCCGCGATTACGGGGTCGAGCTGGAGATTGTGAATGGTCTGAACGCAGGCGAAGAGGTTGTCGTCGATCCGAGTGATTCCGTGCAGGAAGGCGCACTGGTTCAAATCGCGGCTAAGAATTCCAACCAAAAGGTCGCGCAATGAAAGGTTGGTTGCGGACTGCGACGCTGTTGGTTATTCCGGCGCTGGGCGAAGCGCAGACAGGCTTCCTGGGGAACGCCTTCGTCCGTCCTTACGAAGTGAAACCGGTGCCACCGGTGAATCTTCAAAACTCGGAGCGGATTTTCGGCCTGATGCGAGCCGGCCAGTTGTATCTTTCACTGGCGGATGCGGTCGCGCTGGCTCTCGAGAACAATCTGGATATCGAGGTGGAGCGATATCTGCCGCGCATCGCGCAGACCGACATCGGCCGCGCCAAAGGTGGTGGGTTGCTACGCGGCGTGAGTTTATTGGTGAACGAGCCGCCTCCCGGAATCGGTGGACCCAACGGCCCCCTGCTTACATCTCTCACCGCCAGTTCGACCCCGGCTCCGGCGATCAACACCAATTTTTCGGATGTGGCGCTTATCACCGAACAACAGAACGACCTGTCGATAGCTGGTGCGATTCCGCTGTCCACCGGTACGGCGATTCCACAATACGATCCGGTCCTTTCGGGTCAAATCAACTGGGCGCATCAAAGCACTCTGGAATACAATCCGCTGATAACCGGCGCGTCGAACTGGCTAGTTTCAAATAATATCAATGGCAATGTGGGATGGTCGCAGGGCTTTTCACCGGGCACCCAAGTCAGCATAACGTTCGACGATACCCGATTAACTTCCAACTCGGACCGATACACGTACAATCCGATTCTGAGCTCGAGCCTGGGATTCACTATTACGCAACCACTGCTACGCGGTTTCGGAATCGAATTGAATCGCCGATACATTCACATTGCCAAGAACAACGGAAAGATCGCCGACCTGGTTTTTCGACAGCAGGTGATCGACACGGTAGCCGGCATCGCCAGGCTCTATACCGACCTGGTGAGCCTGAATGAAGACGTCAAGGTGAAGCGCGAAGCAATGCGGCTGGCTGAGCGGTTATATGAGGACAACAAGAACAAAGTTCAACAGGGCGAGCAGGCGCCCATCGAGGTGACGCGAGCACAGGCGCAAGTTGCATCCAATCGGCAGGCACTGATGTCGGCCGAGGGTTTGGTTCAGCAGCAGGAACTGATCGTGAAGACGGCGATTACCCGCGGCGGCCTGGCGAATCCCGCCATCCGCGTTGCCCATATTATCGCGACCGACACACTGACGGTTCCCGAGATCGAACCGGTACAACCAGTCGAGGACTTGATCGCCGAGGCATTGCGAGAGCGTCCCGATTTGGCGCAAGCAGGCATACAAGTGGAAAATTCCCAGATCAGTTTGAAGGGTTCACTCAACGCCTTGCGGCCGGAGTTGGATGTGGTTGGAGCAGTGCAGAACGGCGGGCTTTCCGGCGATATCAATGCGCCTGGGACTGTGCTTACACCCGGCGCGGCGCTTTATCCGGGCGGCAATGGAACGGCGCTGGGACAGATCTTCAGGAACAATTTCCCGACCTACAGCGTTGGCATGCAGTTGACGCTACCGTTGCGCAATCGCGTGGCGCAGGCGGATGCCGTTCGCGACCAACTGCAAGTCCGGCAGACGCAGCTTCGGCGCCAGCAGTTCGAGGATCAAGTTCGTCTGGAAGTTGCCGACGCCTACGTAGCCCTCGAACAGGCTCGGGCGTCGTACGATGCCGCCGTCCAGAGCCGCGTTCTTCAGGAGCAATCCGTAAAAGTGGAACAAGAGACTTTTGACGTGGGGCTTGCGACGAATTATCTGGTGATCCAGTATCAAACCTATCTGGCACAGGCGCAGTCGAGTGAAGTTGCCGCGAAGGGGGCGTACGCAAAGGCGAAGATTGCTCTGGATCGGGCGACGGCGAGCACTCTAGACGTGAATCAGGTATCGATTCATGAGGCCGAGAACGGCCGAGTATCCCGGCCGGCGCGCTTACCGACGGCTATCCAACACCAAGAGAAAGAACAGCAGCGGTAAGTAAATAATTGAGGCTGTCAGCAAGCGGCGAGCAGCGGCGTTGGATCTTCGAAAAGCTAACGTCAAGCTATAGTAGAAAAACCCCGAGCCGAGAATGCAGGCTGCGGCAAGATAGAGCAGGCCAGCGCCACCAATCAACGCCGGAATCAAGCTGACTGGCAGAAGTGTGAGTGAAGCAGCCGTGGCCTGCCAGGACATAACGCGCCCGCTTTGTTCTCCCGTGGGAAGAACTAAGTATCCGGCCCGAGCGTAGTCCTCACGATACATCCACGCAATGGCCATGAAGTGAGGGAACTGCCAAAGGAACAGCATGGCGTAGAGCACCCACGCTTCGAAGCTCAATCTTCCAGATGCCGCGGCCCACCCGATCAGTGGAGGCATGGCGCCAGGAAGAGCGCCGATAAAGGTACACCAGGGCGTCCTTCGTTTGAGCGGAGTGTACAGCATTAAGTAACTCGCCAGGGTGATCATGGCGAGCACGCTGGTTAGAGTGTTGACGGCTACTGCGAGGTAAAGGCTGCCCGCGGAGGACAGCAGAATTCCGAACCAGAGTGCTGAGGAAGGCTCCAGGTTACCGGAAGCCAGGGGGCGTCTTCGAGTCCGTCGCATCTGGGCGTCGAAGCACCGCTCGACATATTGATTCAGCGCGCTCGCGCCGCTTGCAACCAGAACCGTTCCTAGCAGAGTGTGAATCAGTGGTAAAAAGGAAAAGCTCGAAAGCTTTGGCGAACCCAGATAGAAGCCGGTGAAAGTTGCGATCGCAATCAGGAAGTTGATTTCCGGTTTCGTCAGCGCCCAATAGCCGGCTGCTGTATTGGTTCGCACGGCACATGGTTGTTGCGCGAGTGTCGCCATATTCAGACCATCTCCGCGTCAAGGGCGCGCCGCTGCGGCGAGAGTATCTGGATTGTGACCACGGTGGCCGGAATCAGATAAACAAATGTCACCCAAACCCACATCAACGCGCCAGCACACTCCTGGTCGCCGAGGGGTGAGATATCGAAGAGGCGATGTGAAGACAAGTAGTGCGGATACACAACGCGGTTGCAAAACGTAAGAAATGCTGAAAGCGCGTCGCACGGTAGCGTAGCCAGGAAGAGATACAACGGAATGCACCATCGAGGCCAGGTCGCGAGGCTGGGCCAGGGCCGGATTACGGGCCACCAGAACGCGAGGCCAGCCACGAAAAAGGTGGCGTGTTCAAATGCATGCCAGCGTTCCGACTGCATTCCGATCGCGAAAAGATACGGTACGTGCCACGCGATCACGGTAGCGGTGGCAACGAGCCAACAGAACACTGGGTGAATACCAATGCGCTCAACCGCATCGAGAGGTAGGAATCGAACAAGGCGCTGTGGGATGCCATGCAGCAGCGTGATGGCCGGCGCGCCCAGCAGAATTAGCGGAGCCGCTACCGTCATCAGAATAAGATGCTGCAGCATGTGCGCTGTGAGCAGATGGTGATCCATGCCGGCGAGAGGCGATCCAACCGCAGCCCACAAGGCAAGAAGTCCACCCATGAATGCTCGAAGCCGCCATACGGAGAGTACATTTGGAAGCGCACTCCGAAGCCGGTACCAACCTCGCAGGTAGACCAGCGCCATCGCCATCAGAAGCAGCGTGACGAGTAATGCCATGGATGCCTATTGGCGCGCTCCTGATTCAATGGCGCTGGCGTCACGCGCGGGAGCGAGTCCAGACGGATGCAGTGTTTCGAGGAACGCTACGACAGCGGTGGTTTCCGCGGGACTCAGATTTTTTCCGTAGGCAGGCATGTTCCCGCCGCCCTGGATTACCTGGCGGACCAGTTGATCCGCAGTGAGCTCGACGGCCACTTGATCCAGCGCCGGCCCTCGCTGTCCACCAGAGTCACCCAGCGCATGGCAATTGCGGCACTGCTTCGCTTGAAAAACGATCGCTCCTTGCCGCTCGAGGGCGGTCCGGCCTTTCAGGAATTGCGCTGGAATGGGTTCGCCGCTCCAGGCATCCATCACCGGGCTCCACGGCGCGTTCCCGGCCAAGTGGGTGAAGGTTCCGAGCGCTACCGCGACCAGAAGGATCGTAAGCACCGCGATGGGCCGGCGCTTCCAGCTTTTCTCGCCCTCCCCGGAGAAAAAAGGAAGCGCTAGAAGCACTCCAAGTGCAATCACTGGTCCGATCAGCAACGCCGGCGTTTCCATCGATGGCGGCAGCAGGGATAGCACGGCGTACAGCCACAGGAAGAAGTAATCCGGCCGCGGTACTGTTTGGATAATCGTCGGATCCGGCTGACCGCTTGGTCCGAATGGGCCGAAATACAGGGCACACGCGGCGACCGCCAGCAGGATGAACCCGGAGAAAAACATGTCCTTCACAATCGCGCCGGGCACAAACGGAATGCCGTCTTTATGTACCAGCTCCTGATATTCCTGTATGTATGTAGCGCGGCGAACTACGCGTCCTGGCATCGGCCATTCGTTGATTCCGAGCTTCAGGACAAGCAGCAGGTGCAGGCCAACGAATGCAAACAACAATCCGGGGATCACAAAGACGTGCAACGCGAAGAACCGCGAAAGCGTGGCACCTGCAATGATGGGACCTCCCAATAGCAGCTTCACAATCCACGGTCCCAGAACAGGCACGCGGCTCGAAATGGACGCGCCGATGCCGAGGCCCCAGTACGCGTCCTGATCGAATCGCAGCACCTGGCCGGTAAAGGCCATTCCGAGCGTCAGGAGAAGCAGAAGAATACCGACTACCCAGGTCAACTCTCTGGGAAATTTGTAAGCTCCGAAAAGGAAGACCTGCACCATGTGGATGAGGACGATTGCGACCATGAAATTCGAACCCCACCCGTGCAGCGCTCGAATAAACCAGCCGAGCGTGACTTGATGATTGAGGACCTGCAGGCTGTTCCATGCTTCTCCGGCCGAGGGTGCATAAAGGAGGGCGAGAAGAATACCAGTGACGACCTGCAGCATGAACACCATGAGCGCGGCGCTGCCGAACACGTAAGCCCAACTTGCGGTCTGGCGCGGGACCGGGTGCTGCAGCGTTTTCTGAATCGGTTTGCCGAGCTGAAGCCGCTGCTCGAACCAATTGCCCACGTTTTTGATCAGGCGCACGGCGGCCTCTTGACAGAAATGTTTATCAGGCTCGCGGTTGGCGCGCCCGTAGTGGGCATGTCGCCCGCCTGGATAAGTAAGCTGCCCTGTTCCACCTTCCACGCGTATTCAAACAGGCCGCGTTCGGGAGGTCCGGATGCGCGCGTACCGTCGGAATAATAAACTCCACCGTGGCATGGGCACATGAACAGGCCAGATTGCGGGAACCAACGGACCGGACATCCCAGATGCGCGCAATTGATCGCGAACACCTGGAACTTCTCGTCGTCGACGTGGCGCACCCAGCAAGGAATATTCGCGGTCGCGCCATCCGTTGGATTCACCACTGGACTTCGAAACGTGGCGAGCCGCGTCTGGCCCGCCGGAAACTGATCGAGCTGACCCAGCGATAGCCAGGGATCGTTGCCTGGCTTCTGTGCACGAATCACCGGAGAAAGCAGGTAGCGCACCACCGGCACAGCCAGTACCACACCAATGGCTCCATTGAAGAAGATTCCAATCCTCGCTAACATTCCACGTCTCGATAGATCGTCAGTCATCGCGTTCCTCCTTTCAAAAGCAGTGCACTCGGGTTAGGCTGGCCCAGGAACTGTGGCCGCTGCGCGCTCAGCCACGCCACAACATCGGAGACATCCTCGGGCGACATCGGGCGGTCGGGCAGGTCGCCGCGCCAATCGGGAGCTCCCAATTCGGGCTTCCCGACTATTACAGTGGTGCGGAGATTCTGGTCGCTCACTAGGGCGAGATAGGAAGCATTCACAATAGAACTGGCCCGCTTGCTTCCACGGCCATCTGCGCCGTGACACGACGAGCAGTAG
>JBEKJJ010000276.1:0-10231 GCA_050011295.1 Bryobacteraceae bacterium | reverse complement strand
GTGAGGTTGCGTGACGCTGGAATAGTTTTCCAGCTCCACCCGTCTTCGGTGCGGGAAGCTTCGTCCAGCAACAGATCGCCGTGCCTCACGGCGGCATCCAGCAACGGAGCGCTTCGAGTGCGGGCATGCAGGTTGAGCAAAGCAACAATCGCTCCCGCGCTGCCGTCGATGAGATCCAATTGCGACCGGTTCGGCTCGGCCTGGCGAAGCAGGGCGTTTTCGTCGAACTCCCGCCGGATTTCCGCAGCCGCATAGAAGATTCCTAATCCACCGGAGTAGAGGCCGCATCCGGGAACCGGCATTTTTCCGAGCGCTTGCCTCAGGGCTGCTTCGGCTGTGACACGAAAAATCCGTTCGCCGGTAACTTCCGACAGGCGCCAGAGAAAGAGCGCGATGCCGCTGGTTCCGTCGTATAGCGCTGGCCCAAGCGCACCGTGCGCGATGGATTCACCGTCTAAGAAATCGGATGTCCAGTTGGTTCGTCCCTGGTGCCATACTGCATCGCGGCACAGCCTTGCACCGATTCTTTCCGCGGTTTCCATGTAGGCTGGATTCATGCGGTTGGAAAAGGGAACGCGTAGCGATCAACCGAGCCCGGGTTGAGCCAAGGCTGATCCAGAGACAACCCTCGCTGCTCAAATTGCCGATGTACTTCGGCCATTCGTTCATCGACTGATTTTCCCCGCGTGGCCACCATCGCAGCGGCCAGAATCTTCGATCGATTTTCGCCGAAGCTCTCGCCTGGATCTTCCGCGAACGCCAATCCGTCCGCCAGGCGCTTGGCGAACGGAGGCGTGCCTGAAGCGAGCCATGGCGCAACTTGCGCGTGAACTTTTTCCACCACGAGCGCGGCTATTGGATAATAGCGCGCGTGCAGATATAGCACCGCGGCGTCACGCCTGGGATAATCCGATGCCCGGCTGGCACATTTGAATCGAAACGGTATTTGAAAGCGGTTGAACTCGCGCGTGATCGCTTCCATCAATCGCGGCGCACCCTCTACGGTGACATTCCAGAAGAAGCGAACGGTCTGTTCGTCTTCCTGAAACTCGCTCACCGCTTCTCCGAAAGCGTAGTAAAAGCCCGGCTGTAATTCAGCCGATCCCGGCGCGATGAAGATGTTCACCAGCGCGCCGGCTTTAGGGCCGGAGCCGATGCCGAGATTTGTTAAATATTCGCCAGGCTGGAAAGCTCGCGCGACTGCGCCTTTGCGCGCGAGGATTCGTCCGTCGCTGAGCAACTGATCGATCTTCCAGCCCTCGTCCCAGCTGGCGCGGGATTGGTTTGCGGCAGCCAGGACTGGCGTTAAGTTGGCAGGCGAAAGCGCCTGCCCCACGCTGCCGCAGAAGAGGTCGGAGACAGGTGGGGTAGGCGCTTTCGCCTGCCAAATCGATGTCGTATAGCAACGGTTGTAAATGATCGCCGCAAGCTTTCCAGGGTCATCCTGCGACGGCAGGTCGGCCGCTAGAATTGCTCTCAATTCTTCTTCGATGGTCAACTTGTTCCTAGCAGTTGCTCGGCAGCCCACGCGGGGCGCGTCAGGATGTTCAGGCTGGCCTGCATCAGCCGCACCGCTTCGGGCGTCATCCGCTCGGCTTTATCCAGGCGCTCGAAGGCGGTTTGCAGCATGCGCGCTCCGGCGAAGCGGATGGCCCGTTCAGCGATATCGGGCTGCCCGTAACCTGCCAGAGTGGCGCGCAGAGCGGGTTGTATTTCATCGAGCCGGTAACGCGCCGGCCACAGCACCCAGAAGTTCCAATAGGACTGCAGCAATGTTGCCAAGTCCCACGCCGGATCGCCCCAACCGGCAAATTCCCAATCCACCACGCGCATGCGGTCGCGCGCGGCAGGGATCAGGCAGTTATCGAGTTTCCAATCTCCCTGAATCACGGTCTCTGGGCGCCAATGGGAGCGCAATTGATCGAGCGCCCGGCCGTACTCCGGATATTTCCGCACTGCGCGAACGAACGCGCGACGGCCTGCGCTTTCCTCCGCAAGATCCTCTT
Source organism: Bryobacteraceae bacterium (assembly GCA_050011295.1). GTDB lineage: Bacteria > Acidobacteriota > Terriglobia > Bryobacterales > Bryobacteraceae > Palsa-89. The sequence continues at coordinate 8,225 of JBEKJJ010000276.1, read as the reverse complement.
CTTTTGTTTCGTGCAGGGACAACTGAGAGGGCAATTCGGCCGGGAACCATGCTCGATGTTCTTCGGATTGCATCGCGCCGTGAAAGGCGCCCATGGTTTGTCCGGCCAACTGCGCTAGTTCCGGCGAGAAGCGATCCGGTAGATCGTATAGTTCCACATGTTCGGGAAGATATTCAAGGATCAGGACCGCATTCGGAGGATCCCAGGCATGCGATCGCGGCGCCAGCTCCGATACTGGCGCGAGGCTTGGGTTGGTTCGGGCCTGCCAGTAAACAGTTGCCTCGCGCTCCAGGCTTAGGCGGCTCTCGGCGTCCCATTTTCGAACCTGTTTGACCAGATACTCGCGCGCTCCGGAAGTGACGCGGAAGTTATGATTCCGGCGGCTCAAGCCGCGAACCGTGAACCTACCCGAAACAACATCCTCGATTGCGGCGAATCGCTCGCTCAACAGATAGTGGAGAACGTTGGCCTCCGTCAGAAACATGCGGCGCCCGGTTTATGCCTGTGAGTGAACAATATTACCAGAAGCCGGGCGCACGCGCAGAAGCTGGGGTATTAACTAACAGTCTCCCGACGAATTCACCGTGTCGACCGAATCGAAGAGCTCCTTCGGAAAGCCCCCTTCTTTCACCCAGTTGTACTGGCCGCCGTTGGGTGGCGAGTCCATTCCTGGCGAATCCCAGACGCCGAAGCCGAACAACTCCTGTTTCTGAGAGTTCAGCACCCGTAGCGTCTCATGCCAGATGTCCTTGTTATGGGTTGAGTCCGTCCAGGTGGTGGCATCCCAGTGTGCCCGGCCATCCGGATAGATGGTCAACACCCCACTGAGATGGCAATTACCGGCCCGTTGATCGATAAACCTGAATACCTTGCCATCGCGGTCTTGCGCGCATACCAAGCCGCAACAAATGCCGCTCACCGCAACGAGCAACGCAAATTTCGAGAGCATCATAGAAACCTCCTTTTTGTGAGCCCAGTTACTGGCCCTCAGTTGTGTGAGCGTAAGCGGTCACAAAAAAGGGACACGCGAATCAGTGCACCTAGCGCGATGACTGTCCATCCAAAGCCAAAAGCGACTTCTCTATCTCGCCCAGGACTTTGGTAATCTGATCCGGCGTTTGGACATCGAACACTTTCGGAGAGAGCGGCTTAAGCGTGGCCTCCAACTGATCGACGACTTCTTGCGGAGGACGATTGCGGATAGGGCCACCACCTCGCCGCGAACCCCGGCCATATCTCATCTGTGGGTCGAAGGGAGAGACTCTCTGGATCGGTTCGTGGTAGCGAATGTAGAAAACGTTGCAGGCGGGCAAGGCTTCCGTCGAGACCTGCTCCAGATCCTCGCCGGATTCGAACGCCACGGGATTGGTGAGAACCACCAGAACGCACGGCAATTTTTCCGAGGCGCGCAACAGGCTGCGTACTTGGGAAACGAAGAATTGCGCATCGTGATGCCGCTCGGTGAGCGAGTGAACGTCAATGGAAGCCGTATTCGCTTCAGTTAAGGATGCCTTCAGGCGCGGCCAATCCAGATCGTGCACCTGGTCCTGCTCAAAAGCTGCACGGCGGCGAGCGAGGTCGAGCAGCTCGACATGCTCCCACAGTGAGGGCGATCCAGTCTGGGAGATCACTTTGAGCGTGGGCAGAAGCGCTGCCAGGTCGCCACTCTGGCTTTGATGCGTTCCTGGCTCGGTGACCGACGGCGCCACGTTGAGAATGACATTGATTCGAGCGGGAGAATGCGCGGACGCGGCCCACTGCAACCGCCCGCGAATGCCAGGTAGGTACCAATCGTCGGGCGACGCTTCTTTGCCAATGAATTCAACCGGCGGCAAACTATGCCAGGCGTCGGGAAGGAAGTTGTGAGGCGACGCTACGCGAAACTGCGACTGGGTGACGCTATGCTCACCAGTGCGAGTATCCAGCAGGCCGGCCGCAAGCCGATAGTCGCCCGGCAAAAGGAACGCGGTTTGGATACACTGCAGGTCGGCGGCTTTGATGTTCGGGTCCAGCTTGCTGAGTTCGACGGCGCTGTGATTTTGAAATCGGGTTCCGTCGCGATCCGTAATTTGGACGAAGAACACCAGCTCGCCGTCGCCGCGACGGCTTTCCAGGCCTCTGCCATCTATTTTGGCTTCAACTCGCGTTATGAGGCGTTGGTGAAACGAGAGTTCTGCGCGGGGCGTTGCTAATGTCCAGCGGAAGGGAGCTTGGCCGTGTTCGCTGAGCCATTGATCGAAAGGTATTTTTTCGAACGCCGGATCCAGCGAGTCGCGCTGATCGGATGCTCGGGCTAGCAGGGCGGCGCTGAGGATAACAAAAGCGAAACTTCGGACCACTCAACCACTGTGCCACAGTGGAGGGCTCACCGATTCCTTACGGCCGCGGCTCGTTGAACGACGCGGCGGTTACCGGCAGCGATTTTACTACAATTACCGTGGGATCAATGATCGCAAAACGCGGAATCGCCGTGGGCGCCGGGTGCGCGGTGGTCGGCGTTGCAAACTTTGCATTCGGGTCAATATAAAATGGCGCCAGTAGCGGCAGCACAGCCGCTACATGCAATGGACCGCTCACCAAAACGGGAACATCGGCATATTCGTTGAGGAAGGGGTCGGAGTACAGTACTTCATACACAACTTCTCCAATGTTATGAATCGCGCTGGTGGTGCCAGGCGCTGCGCTAAATGCGCCAGCGCCCTCGGGATCAGTGAGCGTGGCAACCATCACACCCGTGGTGACGCCTGGCGTCCCAACAGGGTGCAGGTAAACGACGTTGGGAACCACCACGGTTTCCCCGATCGCGCCGAATACCAGCGCAATCCGCGTGCCCGCACTGGCCACTCCGTCGCTCGCGATGCCGGTGTTTAAGCCGCCGTAGCTGGCTGAGAAAAGTGGATAATTTCCGGTGGTCACGACGCCAGCAGCATAACCCGGGGGCGGATTGGGACTCGGCGGCGCGTTCAGACCGTTGTTTTGCCATTGAAATCCTTCCTCGGTGTTATAGAAAAGACCCGGAATATTTTGCGCGGCGTCCGCGGGGTAATTGGTGTCTCCCACTATATAAGGGTAGGGAATTGCGCCAGGCGTGGCATTCGCCAACGCGAAGGCAATATTCCTGTATTCCCATGCGCTCGCGAATCCTTCTTCCAGGTGTACAAATCCCGGCAAGGCAGAAGCGATCAGGCCGTCAAACGAAAACGCGACCGTCAGCACGGTTGGCGTGATGGTCATGGAAGTGGAACCGGTGACGGCAAGATCAACGTTAATGGAGTGAGGACCTCCGCCGCCGAGCGCCGCGGCATTGGCGCGCAGATTGGTGATGCGAAGAGTCCGTGTTTCGCCGGCCGCCGGCGGATCGAACGGCACGCCCATAAAGTTGAGCACATTGTCCAATTCCGGATTCGCAGCCACAAAGCCTTGAAACGCGTTCGGACGCCCGCACCCGTAGTTGGCGATTCCAACAAAAGTCGCGCCTATGATGGCGCAATTACTAAAAGGAACGAACGGCGTGCCATCGTAAGTCTGCGCTGGATTGCCGGTGCTGGTGATCTCGCACACTCCCGGACCGAGCGGGCCGTTATCCGGCGCCCCGACGTTCCCACAGTTCAACAGTGGAGTGGCCGGCGGACCGCCGACGACGCCGCGATTGGGCTCATCCACCAGCAGAAGCGCTTCGCTGAAGTCGAGACCGGCGGGGTTATGCTCGGTCACAAGACTGGTGGCATTCGTGTTCAGGAAAACAGTGAGGTTGATTTGCGGCACCGGCAGGCCGGCCGGTGTAGGTGTTCCTCCAGTGCATGACAGCACGATGTCACCCACCAATTCCGTATTTCCCGCAGTGCGTGCCAGCCGCGGAACGCCCGCGCTCGCACTGCATGTGATTTGACCGGCGGCTGGAATCACAAAACTCGCCAGGATAATTACCGCGACGGGTAAAGGAGAGATTTTCTTGAAATTGAACATTCCGTGCTCCTTTTGGAAAGCTCAGATTTAATTCTTCCAGCGAGTTTATAACAAAATGCCGGCACTACGCCATCCCGTCCTATCCGAATAAGTTGCTTAGTACGAAAGTGCCAGTGGCGTTTATTTTTCGGGATTTAGTTGTCTTTGTCAAAAGTGACGGTCGTCGAGGGCGCCCTACCACCCGTGGACCTCGATTACTGGAGGAGGTTTATCCGGGAGCTTCAGATGCAGCAGCTCATACCGCGAGACATCGTCGAACCACACCTGCTCCATGTCGAGCACCTGCTCGCCTCGAACCACGGTCAATAGATAACGGCCTACCAGCGGCTTGTAGATCCTGAAATCCCCGGATGCATCCACTGCTACGTCCAGGCTGTCGTTGGTAAACAGCGAGCTTAACCGAATCCATGTCGTCGCAGCGGGAGACTCAAACTTCGGGAGCGATTCGATTCTACCGTGGATCACAAAGCCGTACGGATGGTCGGTCGTGTCGTACACGGGTCCGGGAGTAAACCAGCTGGACTTCAAAATCACAAAGTTCTCAGGCCACTTCACCTCAACGCGGCCCGGTAACTCTGAGCCCAGGTTGCTGGGTGCCGCTCCTTGCAGAACATAGTGGTATGTTCCATACGGTATTGCCTCGCCGTGGAGACCATCGAAATTCGAGAGCTCTTCACGCCCTTCTTGCATGTCCTGGAAACTTTGGACCTTAAAGGGCACAGTACGGCCGCTTCCATCGACGACTTCGATCGTGACTGTACCCAACAGCTCCACCCTCGCGGCGGGTCTCTGTCCAGCGACGGTGGGCGCAACGAGCAGCGATGCTGTGAGCAATGCAGCGCGCCAGTGTTGGGCGGACATGCTGAGACCTTGGCAATTGCGTCTCCAAATGAGCGAGGTTGTAAGCCACTGGTTTGGGACCGGGCGGGCGTGATGTTTGATCACGGTGTTGGATCGTGATCACACCTCATTCGATCCTGGCTGCCTTGCAGGCTCCGGTTTCAAACAGCGCATCGATGCCGCAAGTGGAGGTGAACATTTTGCGCGCGTTGTGAGCAACGCCGGGCACCAGCAGGACGCGATGTTCCAGTCCGGCCGTGTGGCGCGATTGCAGATACTTGAAATAGTTGGCGCCGCGGCGTAAGCGTGTGGGACCCTGAGCCTCGGCCGCACAATTCTTGTCGATGTCGGGACCGTTGGGGTCGTCATCATCGGCGCCGAGCAGGTAAGTGACGCGGCGCCCAACATAGGCTATCTCGAGCTCCGTGGAAGACAGCGATTTAAGATAAGCAGGCATTCCGCGGAAACCGTACTTCCACTCATTGAAATTTGCGCAGGCGTTCGCAATGAGTGGTAATGGACGGTGATCGTCGAAGTAGACATAGGAAGAAGGATTGGCGACCACATAGCTGAGCGTGATGCCGGCCTTCTCCACGGCTTCGATCTGGTGGCCGGTGACAGCATAGCGTTGCACGATCTGTCCGCCTCCGCTGTGACCCGCCAGGACGATCTTCCGCAGGTTGGGAAAGAGAGTGCGGTCGGAGAGGCGCGTGAGAATGGCGTCGATGGCGTCATAGGAACTGATGGCCGCAGGCTTGGTGGCGGGCTCTCCGGCCTCCCACTCGGCACGGTGCCAGCGCAACACTTCCACGGGAAGTTTGTGTTTGTGCGCGTCATCCTCGTTGAGGAATTGAGGCGCAATCAGTAGGGTGTTTTTATCGGACGCTTCCGCCTTGCCGCGCGCTTCCCCGACATCGCGCAAATATCCGGACGCGTTGCGGTGCAATCCGTGAAAGATAACAATCGCGCGGGAGATGGCGGGATGCGGCGTGCTTAAATCTGCCTCGGTGTATAGCGCAAGCTGGCCACTGCCCTTGGCCACCTGAACATCTAGACGGCCCGTGGCGACGGTTTCCACCGCATCTCCTTGCGCAAATGCGGCACGGAGAACGATAGAAGCAACCAGCACGGGCGTTGAGCTAAGTGTGCGCATGCAGCGATTATACGCGGATCGGAATGGAATCCATGAAGTGCGCTATGGTCTGAGAATGAGGATGATGAGGCTGGTTGGGCTTGCGGCGCGGTACCTTCTCATCGGTGCGGCTGTCGCCTACGCGGTGGATTGGAGCGTGTTTGAATTGCGCGGGCCAGCCATGAGTACTGTCACCGTACATAAGTTCCTCAAGACCCCACTCAAAGGTAACAAGCTGGAGTTCGACTATCTGGGCACGGCGGACGAAAGCTGCTCTCGAACGCTGTTTCCGCAGTACGCGGCCTCCACCTGGAATGCTCCCTGCTGGTGGCTTTCGCGCCACAAGACCCGCTGGGAGTCGGTAGATTTGCAGCTTCCTCTTACTGCTGGATGGTCGTCTCGGCCTTCGTCGGCTTCACGGTGACCTGTTGCGGCGTAGCTAGCTCAGAGCGATCCCAGCCTCCGCCGAGGGCCTCGATGAGCGAGACGGATTGCATCATGCGCTGGATTTCGATCGACGCCATGGCTTGCTGGGCGCTGAGCAAAAGGTTCTGTTCGGTAACCACGTCGATATAAGGGTCCAGGCCCGATTCATAACGCTTCGTCTCCAGGTCGAGCGCAACTCTAGCGGATTCCACCGCCTGGTGCTGCTGTTGAATTTGTTGGGTCAGTATCCGCAGGGCGGCGAGCGAGTCCTCCACCTGCTGGAAAGCCGTGAGTACGGATTGCCGGTAGGCCGCCAGATCCGCGTTATAGACGGCGGTGAATTGGTTAACCGTGGCGCGGCGGAGACCGGCGTCGAAGACTGTTTCTGAAAGCGACGGACCGACGGACCAGAATCGGCTGGGCCAATCGAAAATCCTCTTCCAAAGCGAGCTTTCTAAGCCAGCCGACGCCGAGATGGTCAGGTTGGGATAAAAAGCCGCAGTAGCGACGCCGATCTGTGCGTTCGCCGCGGCCATGGTACGTTCGGCGGCGGCAATATCCGGCCGCCGCTCCAGCAACTGCGAGGGCAAGCCTACCGGAATGGGCGGTGGCGTGGCGAGCAACGGCTTGACAGGAACTGAGAACTCCGATGCGGGCTTGCCCACCAGCAGTGCGATAGCGTGCTCATACTGCGCGCGCGCAATGCCAAGATTGGTGGCCGACGACTGCGCGCTCTCGAGCGTGTTCTCCGCCTGCACCACGGAGATGCGATCCGTGAGCCCCAAGTCATATTGGGTTTTATTGAAATCCAGGGCCTTCTGGTCCTGGACAACCGTCGCGTCGAGGATTTGCTGAAGCGCATCCTGCCCGCGCAGTTCATAAAAGAATGTGGCCAGGCTGGCCTGTTCGGTCAACCGTTCATTTTCGAGATCCGCGGCGCTGACTTGCGCGGAATACTGCGCCTGGCGAACGGTATTGCGAACCTTGCCCCAGAGGTCGGGCTCCCACGAAATGTCGGCCGGCAGGTCGATCAATGAGGTGCTGCCCTTCCCCGATGTTGTTCCGGTGGCGCCAACGTTATTGCCAAGATTTGCGGAGCCCCGCGCGCGCGAATAGTTAACACCGACCGTTGCCGTGGGAAAGTACTGGCTGCGCGCCTGGCGAACCAGCGCGCGGGCGGCCATGAAGTTCTCGAAGAATTGCTTGATGTTCTGATTGTCGATGTTGAGCTGTTCTTCGAGCGCGTTCAGTTCAGGATCTTTGTAGATCTCCCACCATTTCCCGCGCGGCAAGGCGTCCTGGGGATCGGCGACCTTCCAGTCGCCGAGGCCCCCCAGCGTCGGATCGGGCGCCGTTTCCACGTCAGCCGCCGGCTGGTGCGGCGGTACGTTCACCTCTTTGTAGCCGGGCGGGGATTGCGCCGCCGCGGGCGGATGGTACTTGGGCCCAACCACGCATCCGGTGAGGGCGAAGCAAAGCACGGCCATGGCCAACTTACCGAGCCGCGACCGGGAGGGAGCGATCTTCATACCGAACTCAATGCCAATCACTTTCATGGTAGCGCCGCCTATACAGCTTCCTCCGGCCGGAGTGTTTTGCGCTCCTCGCCGCTGAAGCGGAGGCGCAGCCGGTCCAAGAATAAATAAACCACCGGCGTGGTGTAGAGAGTGAGCAACTGGCTCATGATGAGTCCTCCGACAATGGTGATGCCCAGTGGACGCCGCAGTTCCGATCCGATGCCGGTACCGAAGGCCAGCGGCAGAGCGCCGAAAAGAGCCGCGACGGTGGTCATCAGAATGGGACGGAAGCGCAGCATGCAGGCTTCAAAGATCGCATCCTGTGTACTCTTTCCCTCGTTGCG
>JBEKJJ010000275.1:0-10243 GCA_050011295.1 Bryobacteraceae bacterium | reverse complement strand
TGGCCGCGCTTGTGTCGTGGCTGGCGTCTGAGGAATGCAGCTTTAGCACGGGAGCGGTTTTCGATCTGAGTGGTGGCCGCGCGACTTACTAACTACCAGATAGACATCGTCGTCTAGATGTCGGCAGTCAACTCGGCCTGAATACCTGCCGCGGAGAATCCGCAAGGCGCGCCGCCGGCGTGTCGTCCAGTGTGCTCGTTCAACTGCCGCGAGCGAGTTCACCTCATGTGGATTGCTTCCAAGTTACCCGTCATGTGCTCAATTCGAGTGCCCCTGGTGGGCGCCATTCATCCAAGCGATCGCGCCCAAGCGAGATGCTCGCCAGCCGCCACTGTGCTGCTTGATAGGCTGGTATTCCGGGATCAGGGAGGGTGAAGCCGACGCCTGCGAGGCGCCCCCACTGGGCCGAGCCACTGAAGAACCAAAATCTTCAACTAGCGCGTGAAACGACGATCCTGCGTCTGAAAGGCGCCAGGGATCGTAACGCGAGAAGCACAATCAGCAATCCCGCGACAAGGATGGATATCCCGCGAGGTTCCGGAACCGCAGCGAAATCGGCGTCAACCTGGAGGCTCAATGAAGCATTAAGCCCTCCACCAATTCCTCCTTCAAGGTCCATCAAGGCCGCCGACTCACTCAGCGTGTATACTCCAGGTTGTAAGATCCAAGATTCATCGTCGCCGTTTTCACCAAGTCCGAAATGCTCCTCAAAACTGAAATCAGGGCCGCTGAGTTCCAAATTAAGAGCATCCTCACTGGTTCCAAAACCTGAGGTAGAATCGGACCCGTCGACAGCGAGATCGAATCGAAACGGGCTGCTGCTGTCGAACATCACGGTGTTTGCATTCGACGCATTGACGCTCGCGACGGCGCCAATGTTTGAACCATACACTCCATCGTCCGCTTCGATATCGGTACTCAAATGACCTGCACTCAAGGCCACATTCTGTGTAAGAGTGGCACCCGCACCGGCAGTTTCAAAGTCGTTGGCGGACGACGTACTGTCAGATTTGGAGAAATTGTATATCGGATTGGTGTTCGAGTCGCTGAAGCTGAAGCTGTTGCTATCCTCGCCTAAGAAACTCACAGAAACCTGGCCGCTCGCGCTTAGCGATCCTGCGACCGACGTGACTATGTCTGCGAGGCAAAGGGGCACGGCCCCCAACGCGAGCCCGACTACCAGGAAAGCGAACGACATCATTCTGGCCATCGGCGTACTCCTCTGCGCCGATTATACCGCCAGGCATCGCGACGGTTAATATCCACGCATTTGAGTTTCCGCGCTAGTTGAGCGTCTCCCCAGCCTGACCCCGTCAATAGGACATTTCTACTTTGCCTTGCCCCCCCCACCCCCTTGACACCCGCCCTCAGTTCGTATAGGCTTTCCCCAATCTGTCCGGACAACCGGTCAATCGAGCTTTAAAGGAGTCTCCATGTCCAGAGCATTCTCCTGCGTGTTGATCTCGCTGGCCCTTCTCGCTGGCCTGGCAGCTCTCGCGCAAGCACCTACCGGGATTATCACGGGTACCATCGCGGACGAATCAGGCGCGATAATTCCAAACGCATCCATCGTCATCACTAGCAAAGACACAGGTTCTGCCCGAACGGCTACGTCGAACGCAGAGGGACTCTTCAGCGCTCCGGCATTGCCGGCCGGAGTCTACGAAGTGCGCGTCGAGCTTCCCGGCTTCAAGGCTCTACAGCGCGAAGCCACCGTCGTTGTCGGAAGCACCACTACCGTCAACCTGCAAATGCAGTTGGGCGGCACCAAGGACCTGGTCATCGTCGAAGGCGCCACCGCGCAGGTCAACTATGAAAACCACGCCATCGAAGGTGTCATCGAGCGCAGCACCATTGAAGAGCTGCCGCTCAACGGAAGAAGCTTCATGCAATTGGCGTCCCTCGAACCTGGCGTGACCATCTCCGCCGGAAGCACGGCTCAGTTCAACACGCTGTTTACGGTGAGTATTCTGGGTGCGGGCAACCACACCGTGTTTACCGTGGACGGAGGGAATATCTCTGACAACATCGACACCAGCGGAGGCATTTCGTCCATGAACTTCTCGCAAGAGACCGTGCAGGAGTTCCAGTTGTCATCGGCCAATTTCGACATCTCGACTCCTATCGCGGCCGGTGGCGCCATCAACATCATCACGCGCTCCGGCACCAACGCATTGCATGGCAGCGCCTACTTCTTTTATCGCGACCACAACATGGCTGCCTATCCAAACCTCGTGCGCGACCCCACCGATCCGAGTCCATTTTTTGTCCGCCGGAACCCCGGTGTTTGGCTGGGTGGGCCCATCAAAAAGGACAAACTGTTCTTCTTCTTCAACTACGAGTTCACTAACCAGGTACAGGCGACCCAGATTTACAGCACCACGCCATCCTTTGCACCCCTCAACCACGAGTATCCCAGCCCGTATCAGTCTAAGACACTCAGCGGCAAGGTGGACTACCACATCGATTCCAAGAACACGATGTTTGTCCGCTACTCTCACGATGGGAACAATGGCTTCTCGCAGTCTCTGGAATTTGGCGATCCCTCCAACTGGCCTCACAACACAAATTGGGCGGACCAAAGCATCATCGGCATAACCACGGTCTTCACGCCGGCGCTTGTCAATGATTTGCGGCTGCAATACAACTACTGGGACAATCACAACCTGCAAGCTGTGCCTTCGGATTGTTCGCTTCCCTGCGTGGCCGGCAGCCTGCCAAACGTTTTCTATTTCTACGGCTCAAACTTCCCAGCCATTGGCCCGAACTTTAACGCACCGCAAGCGCGCAACACCCGCCGGTACGAACTGGTGGAGACGCTAAGTTGGCAGAAGGGTTCCCACCGTCTCAAATTCGGTGGCGATCTGAACCCAACTTACTCCAACGGTCTGTGGGGATTCTGCACGCCGATGTGCGTCGGCGCCTTCACGCCGGAAGCCACAAGAGCGGCGCTGGGCGCTGCCCTTGGACCGGCCTTCAATTTCTTATTCCCCACCCTTCCCACCACGCTCACCAGCGATGCCTCGGTTCTGAACCTGCCCGTTCTCCCACTCGCGAGCAGCATTTTTAGCGGCGTCCACGTCGGCGCGGTTCCCTTGCCGGCCACCTATGATTACAACCAAGGCACGAAATTCAACCAATACCGCGCGTTCTTCCAGGACACCTGGAAGATCAAGCCGAACCTCACCGTCAACTACGGCGTGGCTTGGAATGCGCAAGTCGGATTCTACAATGCCTTCCTCGCCAAGCCCCAATATCTGGAGCCGCTTCTTGGCGGCGGCAGCAATCTGGATCCAACCAGCAACAACCTGCATGAATTCCAGCCGGCCCTCGGATTCGCTTGGAGCCCGGGAAAGAACCAGAAATGGGTCATCCGGGGTGGCGCCGGAATCTATTGGGATGGCACGCCGGGTTACTACAAATTACGTGAAGCCGCATCCCTTGGACCTCCCGGAACCGCGGCCAACACGCTAAGCGCGGGCTCCTTTACGAACATCTATCCCGGGATTCTGAATTTCAGCCTGGGAGGCGTGCCCATTCCCGTAGGAGCCAATCTCCCGGTTGGCGCCTTGACCAACATGACCGTCGGGGAGTTCGTGAACCTGGTTAACCAGGAATTGCCCGCGATTGAAGCCATAATCTCCCCAGTGCCGGCGCAGCGGAGCGGTCCCATTGCGGTGACAGGCATCCAACTGGTGAAGCAGGGCGTCGAGTTGTACCCTCATGATTTCCCCCTGCCACGGAGCTACCAGACCAGCATCGGTGTGCAGCACGAACTTCCTTGGGGCATGGTGGCCCAGGTCGATTACGTGCGGCGGATAGGCGTAAACGTGAGCTTGGGCGAGATCGATCTAAATCAATTCACCCGCACCACTGCCGCCGGCGCGCCGAATCCGATCATTCCCCTTTGCACGCCCAAACAGAACTTTGTTGCCTCGGCCGAATGCTCCACCGGCGCCATTACCTTCTGGGAGGATCAAGGCCACCAGGTGTACCAGGGCATGTTAGTGAAGGTGCAGAAGCGATTTGCCAACCGGTTTGGCTTCCAAGCCTCCTATGCTCTGCAAAGGGACTGGAGCGACAATTATCCCGTCCCCGGCGGCACCACCCAGGTTTGGGATCTAGCCAACTGGCAATCTTCCTACGGCCAGGATCTGGCGCACCACAACTTCAACTTCGCTGGAACCATGGATCTACACTGGGGCTTTCAGTTGAGCGTCAACTCCTCCTTTATCAGCAGCACACCAGTGGGCGCGCAGGTGAGCGGCCTGGTGCTTCCAGGCACCGTTGCTTCCACCACCACCGAGCCGCTGCCGGGGATCCCCTGGGACAGCCTGGAAGCGGGAACCAGCAAAGCCCAGCTCGCCGCCGCGGTGGCTGCCTACAACTCTTCGGCCCCGGCGGCCGCGAAATTGGCCCTGCCGGCGAACTACTCACTCGGGTCGCCCATTTTCTCGCAGGACTTCCGGCTCACCAAGAAGTTCACGTTCCGCGAGCGATACCAGCTGTCGATCACGGCTGACATGTTCAACGCGTTCAACATCTCCAATCTCATCTTTGGCTCCTATACCATCGACAGCGCATATTCCGCTTCCCAAGCTTTCGGCCAGCCGGTTGCAAGGGTAGGTCAGAGCCTGGGCCAAGGTGGAGCGCGCGCAGTCCAACTAGGCGCCCGCATCAGTTTCTAAGTAGTGCAGGTTGCCAACCTGCGGCGGGTTGCCAACCCGCCAGTTTTCGGGCGATGACCCCTAGTTAGTCATCGCCTGATAAACCATCGTCCGCATCTGCCGCCAGATGGTCCCGAGCACTGGTTGCGGCGCCTGCACCATCTGCACCGCCACCAGTTTCTCCTTCGGATCAACCCAGAAAAGAGTCCCCAGAATTCCGCCCCACGAGAAATCGCCAACCGATCCCGGCAGCGGATTGCGTCCCGCATCCACGCGAACGGCGAAGCCCAGGCCAAAGCTGGTTCCCATTTCCGGAACCGGACCGAAAGGTCCCAGCAGCACGGCCACCGGAGTGTGCCGCTCAGTGGTAGCCGGCAGTTGGTCGGATGTCATCAGCGCGATTGTCTTCGGCGCAAGAATACGAACGCCATCCAGCTCCCCGCCATTCAGCAGCATCTGCGCGAAGCGCGCGTAATCGCCAGCGCTAGAAAACATTCCCCCACCGCCGGATAATATCGCAGGTTTTTGCGTCGCGTCGGCGAAAGGCAGACTGGACTGCGCGTCCGGCTTGGCCAAGCGAGAAATGGCGGACGGCTTCACCCAGAACCCCGTATCGTTCATCTTCAACGGACCGGTGATGCGCTCCTGAATAAAAGCATCCAGGTCCATCCCGCTTGCAACTTCCACCACGCGGCCGAGAACGTCGCTCGAGACGCTATATTCCCAAGCCTCGCCCGGCTGGTGCAGCAGCGGCATACTGGCGATGGTCTTCACCATCTCGGCAAGAGATTTGGCCCCGAAGATGTTCGCCTTGCGGTATAGCTGATCCACAGTCGTGTTCCCGAACAAACCGTACGTCAATCCCGAAGTGTGCCGCATGAGGTCCTGCACCGTCATCGGACGTTTCACCGCGGCTCCCTCCACGCCAACTTTGACGTCCTTGAACTCGGGAAGATACTGCGCCACGGGCGCGCCGACATCCAGCTTGTTCTCTTCGGCCAGAATCATCGCAGCCACCGTGGTGATGGGCTTCGACATGGACGCGATGCGGAAGATGCAGTCTTTTTTCATGGCCACTTGCCCGGCGCGATCCTGATACCCGATCGCGTCATAGGTCACGATCTTGCCATTGCGCACCAGGACCAGCACCGCGCCCGGGAAACTTTTGTTTTCGACGTCGGCCTTGAGCGCCTCCCTGGTCCTTTCCAGCCGTTTCGATGAGAACCCGCCATCCTCCGGCCGATTAGCCATCGGAAGCGGCTGAGCAAACGAGGCGATGCAAACCAGAAGTCCGGTTAATATGCGTTTCATTTGAACCAGTCTACTACCGAGCCGCGACCGGAAGGGAGCGTGATATCATTCCCGAAGACCTATGACCATCACCCTATTTCGCACCTGCGCCTTCGCCGCGCTTTCCTTCGCCGCCGGATCGCTCCTCACCAGACAATTCACCGTACACGCGCAAGACTCGCGAATCTTCGAGCTCCGCGTCTACCACACATTCCCGGGCCGTCTCCCAGCCCTCGAAACGCGCTTCCGCGATCACACCATCGACATCTTCAATAAGCATCACATCACCAGCATCGGTTACTGGGTTCCTCAGGATTCGCCGCAAAAGGACAACACCCTGATCTACATCATTTCGCACCCCAGCCGCGACGCCGCGAAAAAGAACTGGATGGAATTTGTCGCCGATCCGGAATGGCAACAAGTCTCGAAGGCCTCCGAAGCAGACGGCAAAATAGTCGACAAGATCGACTCGACATACATGGACGCCACCGATTTTTCGCAGCTCAAATGACCGTTCTGCGATTCATGCAGTGGCTCGAGTCGAGCCCTGCCGCCAGTGCGATGAACGGCCCCGAGTGGGCCTTTCCGGTGGTCGAATCCCTGCACTTGATCGGATTCGCGTTCTTGATCGGCACCATCGCCATCGTCGACTTGCGGCTGCTCGGCCTCGGCATGCGGCGCCAACCGGCCGCTCAGCTCGATGCGGATCCTTTCAGCCGACGCCACGCGTTATTACGTCAATCCCTCCTTCCGCATCAAGATAACGTGCCTCGTCATTGCCTTCCTCTGTAACTTGACGCTGCATCGCCTAGCAGCCCGAGCGGATAAACCCGGCATCGCCGGAATCCTTGCAGCCTGTGTCTCGCTGTTGTTGTGGTCCAGCGTATTGGGCGCCGGCCGTATGATCGCGTTCGTGTGAACCTGTGTCTCTGCTCTCACTCTGCCAGTGGCTTCAGGAAACCGATGTGAGCGTTGCCATCCGCGAAGGCGCGCTGCTTTACCCCATCATCGGCGGCATCCATCTGCTGGCCATCGCGCTGTTCGGCGGCATGGTGCTGGCGTCCGTTGTTCGACTGCTCGGCTGGGGATTGCGCCGCGAATCTGTCGCCGATCTGATCGATCAGTTTCGCATTTGGAAATGGATTGGCTTCGTTGTCGTCATCACAACCGGCCTCCTACTAGCCTGGTGCGAGCCATCAAGCTATAGCACAGCCGAAGCTTCTGGATCAAAATGACGCTCCTCGCGTTCGTCGGAGTCCACGCGCTAGCCTTCCATCGTTCAGTCTACGCGAGCAAGCCAGCACCGCATCCGGCCCGCGCCAAACTAGCAGGCTTGTTGTCGTTGCTCCTATGGGCTGGCATAGTTTCTTTCGGCCGCCTGATCGCCTTCGGCTCGTAACAGCCTGGTGTACTTTAGTTCTTGGCGATGCTGGTGGAGCACGCACTCCTGCCTGCCGCGTCGGCACTCCTGCCGACGCCTGGCTTGCCCGTTGGCGTGGGCTACGGCGAAACATCGGGAGGTTCCTCAAACAACATAAGTCCTTTAAAATATTTTGGCATCAAAAACTAAGTGGCACTGGGCGCTTTCGCCTGCCAATCTGTGACAAAATGATGTTCCAGCCAAGAGACTACGTCCAATGAAGCGGATTCCAAAAATCTCCACCATCGCCGCAGCCGTCATACTGCAAGCGGCCGCACAAACAACTTATAAACCCCCGCACGGCCCGGACGGCCATCCCAACCTAACCGGCATCTGGCAGGCCATGAACACAGCCAATTGGAACCTGGAGGATCACGTCGCGCAACAGAGCTTGGTGATCGCCCTCGGCGCCGCGGGAGCCGAGCCCGCCGGACTCAGCGTAGTCGAAGGCGGCAAAATTCCCTATCTTCCCGCAGCCCTGGCCCAGCGAAAAGAAAACTTCCAAAATCGCCTCACTGCTGATCCGGAGATCAAATGCTACCTTCCCGGCGTACCGCGCGCCACCTACATGCCCTACCCGTTTCAGATTCTGCAAAGCGCAAAGGCCATCGCCATCACATATGAATATGACGGCGCGTTTCGCAACATCTTCTTAAAGGACCCCGGCCCCGCTCCCGTCGATTCCTGGATGGGACAATCCGCGGGACGTTGGGAAGGCGATACGCTGGTCGTGGATGTGACGGGTCTTGACGAGCGCACCTGGTTTGACCGGTCGGGAAATTATCACAGTGATGCCCTGCACGTCGTCGAACGCTACACGCCCCGCAGCCCCGACACCCTCTGGTACGAAGCCACCATCGAGGACCCCAAAGTTTTTTCGCGCCCATGGAAAATCGCCATGCCTCTCTACCGGCACGTTGAGAAAGATGCACAGCTACTGGACTTCAAGTGCGTCGAGTTTGTGGAAGACCTGATGTACGGCCAGTTCAGCAAGAAAGCCGGCAAGTAATTACACTGAATCAAGGAGAATGCAATGAAAATCGCGCTCATGGTTGGAATTGGAACTGCCGCACTGGCCTCGATAGCCGCGCCAGCCTGGGCGCACCACGCGTTCGCGGCGGAATTCGATGCGAAGAGACCGGTCCACTTGGAAGGAACTCTCACCAAGGTGGAGCTGATCAATCCGCATTCCTGGATCCACGTCAGTGTCACGGCGCCAGATGGCAAGGTTACAAATTGGATGGTCGAAGCCGGCAGCCCCAATGTTCTGCTGAGGCGCGGTTTCAACAAGAACACCATCCCGGTGGGCACCAAAGTAATCGTGGATGGCTATCAATCCAAGGACGGCTCCGAGCGCGCCAACGGTCGCGACATCACGCTCCCCAACGGCCAAAAATTATTCTTGGGATCCTCCGGCACCGGCGCCCCTTACGAAAAGCAAGAAAAGTAGCGCAAAAGTGGGGCAGGCGCTTCCGCCTGCCAACGAATCTTTTCACCGCCGCTACTGATTTGTAGCCCCGCGACAGCGCGTCGTTGTCAATTGTTCATATGGGTGCTCGCGAGGAAGCCGCCCAGTGGATATTCTCAGTCGAGGTACCAGCAGATGGTATTCGAACTGGGCAAGCGACTTCACGCTTCTTCCGAATATCCAGGCACCGGCATGGGCCCCTGGCCATCTGCAAAAAGCTGGGTCGAGGCTACGGCGGCCGCATCTGGCTCGAGTCGGAACTGTGGAAGGGCACGACGTTCTTCTTCTCAGTTCCCGCATAACGCGGCTGCCCCACATTCAAGCACAGCAGCCCTATCCCTCAACCCCATCCGGAAACCCTTCAAACCCCTCCTCCAACTGGACCCCGCAACAGTTGAGCGCCATCGATACCAGCGTGTACTGCCCGGCCGTGAAAATCAGATCCAGCATCTGCTCGGTGTTGTAGCGCTGAGCCAGCGCCTTCCAAGTCGAGTCACTGATAAACGAGTCAGCGTGCAACTCGTCAACAGCCCGCAGCAGCGCGGCTTCGAACGGGCCCCACCCGGTGGCATCCGGCCCGGCCGCAACGCGCCGAATATCTTCAGAGTCGAGGCCCACCTGCTTTCCAATAGCGACATGATGGCCCCACTCATACTCCGCCCGGCACAACCATCCCATGCGGAGGATCACCATCTCCCGCTCCCGCGCGGGAAGTGAGGACATGGAAAAGGTATGACTTCCGAATACCAGCCATCTCTTAAAAAGCTTCAGATGCCGCGCCAGCGTCGCGAAAACGTTGTACACGTGCCCATCCATCTCAAGGCCCTCGAGGACCTCTCTGGTTTCACTGTCCCACTCAGCCTCAGAAAGAGGCGCAATGCGCGGTTGCTTCAGCCGCATGGATGATCTCCGATCACTAACCAATCTACGTCACCGAACGCAACCGCGCGGGGAGTATCAATCTTCTTGAAGTGGTATAACGGTTCAATTATGTTGTTTCGATCCGCCTCGGCCGGGCGGCGATCCAGCCTTGATCGATAAAAGGCGCATCGTTCCAAAGCGCATCCAACAGGAGGAAGTCATGTTTGACAACCCTTTTTTGCCTTCACGCGGTTTTCGAATCGTTTCAGCAGCCGCACTTGGCATAGCGCTAGCCGTCCTGGGCGTCAAGGCCTTTTCCGCGCAGGACAAGTACACACTGCGCGTACCAAATGGGCTCCCATTCTCTGACTTCAGGGGGTACGAGAACTGGCAGGTTGTCGCCGTCAGTCAGACGGAAGAGCTGCTGAAGGTGATGGTCGCCAATCCCACGATGATCGACGCCTACCGGGCCGGCGTTCCCGGCAACGGCAAGCTTTTCCCCGACGGCTCCAAGATTGCAAAAATCGAGTGGAAACC
>JBEKJJ010000274.1:0-10281 GCA_050011295.1 Bryobacteraceae bacterium | reverse complement strand
TTCCATTGTGGCCGGCGGAACAATTCTATCCGGCGGCTTGGTGCGGACCTCGGTAATTGGCCGCGGCGTGCGCATTCACTCGCACGCCTACGTCGAGGATTCCATCATTTTCGACAACTGCGACATCGGCCGAAGGGCCCGCGTTCGCCGGGCTATTCTCGACAAAAACGTGCGCGTCCCTCCCGACGCCGTAATCGGTTACGACCTGGAGCGCGACCGCGAACTCTATCACGTCACCGACACCGGCATCGTGGTTGTGGAGGGCCATCGCTCGCCAGTCGACATCTCCAGCATGAATCTGTAGTGGGGCAGGCCATGCCCCGGGCCATGCCCTGCCTATTGATGCCGCACCGGTCCCAAATACTTATCCAGCCAGTCCAGGCACTCGCGAACTGCGGCTGGCCGGGGAAATACGCAGTGGCCGCCTTCGTAGATCACTTGCCTTTTGTCGCTGCTTGGAGTCCCGAGGAAGCGAAAGAGTGGAAGCTGCGACGACTCTAACGGCCACTCGTCATCGTATCGCCCGCTCAGCATAAGTACCGGAATTTTCACACGCGACACGAAATTGAGCGGGTCAACCTCCGGGAGATCGTGTTTGGGCGGCAAACCTCCGGACGACAGGATCGCCACCTTAATGCGCTTCTCGATGGCCGGAAGTAGCCCACCTTCAGTCGCGCCCACGCTGATACCGAAGTAGGCCACTTTCGTGCTGTCGATATCCTTTCGGGTCTCGAGGTAGTCGAGCGTCCGGCCCAGGTCCTTCGACCACGCGATCACGTGGTCACGAAAAAACGCCGGCGGTTTGCGGCCGGGCGCCATGCCATCCCGCCGCTCATACATGCCCTTGTAAATCGGGACGACGAGCGCCCGCCCGCTTTTCAAAAGGAAGTCATTGGCATCCTCGCAGCTCGACAAATCGAGCTTGTCGTCCAAGAAAGCAATTGCGCCCGGAAAATACACAATCGTCTGGAGGGGCGCAGCCCCGTTCTTCGGAAGGAAGAGGTATGCAGTTACACGCTCGTGGCCATACGCGGCTTCAAAGGTCACCTTCACTCGTGACCAGTCCTCCATCACCTCCGTCCGCTTCACCTGCGCGTTCAGTCTCCCTTTGTCGTAGGCGTAGAGCGCGGTATAGGCCTTGAAGACCTCGTCCGAGGCCGGCTTCTCATTCCCGTAGTCGCGGGTGGTGACCTCTAAGCGCGCCACAGCGGCGGCGGCAGGTAGCGAGTCGAGTTTGACGCAGCGAAAACCGAAGTTCGCCAAGCGATCCCATGGCGATTGCGAATCCGAAAGACTGAACATGTATCTCGGCTCGCCGAAGCCTCCACCCAGGATTATTCTCCTGCCTGCTCGCGCCTCGTTCCAGCACCATTCCTTTACGTTGCCAGCCATGTCCGTGGTGCCGTTGCCACTCAGAACGCCCGCGCTGCCAACCGGCTGGGTACCCTCGCCTTGGAAATTGCCTCCACGGCTAATTAGTGCGGTTAAGTCCCCCGCTTGTGACGCCAGCAGCCAGTGGTACGCCGTGGGAAGGCTTTTTCCAACGAACTCTGCGTAGGCGGCCGCCTCAAACCAACTGACACCGGCAACCGGGTATTTCTCGTGGCCCTGCGGATACCCTCCGATTTCCCACGTCGCGGGACCCGGACGTCCCGTCGCATCGTGAAAAAGAGCGATTGCGTCCTCCCAGGGAATTGCACGCCCATCCTTTACGAATGGCTGCTTCCAGAACTCGCGCTTCTGGTATCCCCCAGCTTCGAGGAATCTCTTGTACTCCTCGTTGGTGACTTCGTGCCTGTCGATGAGAAAATCGTCAACCCGGACCGCAGGGGCTTCCGCGAGGGGGTAGTTGAGGCCGACCCAGTCGCCAGGAACAACAACCATTTCGGTTGGGACGCTCCTCTCCGGACGAAGCTTCCAGGTCCAGTCGGAGGCGAAACGGGCACCGGGTGGGTCTGGGCCAAGCGACTCGAATATGGAGATCTGAGGGGCGAATCCAGACTTGACGACTTTCATTACGTAGGCATCCTGAGGAACGCGAATCCTCTTGAGAGGTGTCTGCCCAAGGTTCCGCCAGGCGTTCGGATCTCCGTGATAGGGTCTAATCGAAATATCGGCTCCGGAAGGCACACTGGCGATCGAGACTTCTCCTGTCGAGGCCATCCAGAGCTTCTCGAGCGTCGGGTTCTTCGGAAGCACCGCGCGTGCCTCCCGAGTCAGCGCCGCGGCCTTCACATACTCCCCCGCATCGACCAGCCGAGTGATCTCAGGTGTCGCCGTCTCGATCGCCCACCGCTCTCGGGACGATCGGTGCCACAGCCAACCCGCCAATAGGCCGGCCAACACGACTGCTACCCCAACCGTCGTCCAGGCAGTTTTCGATAGCCTCGCCGGCTTCAGCGAGGATTCCAATGCATTCAGATCTTGCTGTACCTCATCGGCGCTTCCGTAACGATGGGCTGGGTCCTTCTCAAGCAGCTTCCGAATAATCGCCTTGAGCTTTCCGGGTACCTGGCTGTCGCCGAAGTCGCGCGGCGGAGCGTGCAGGATCGCGTCGCAAACGGCCATTGCAGAGCTTCCGAGGAAGGGCCGTTGCCCCGTGACCATCTCGAAGAGGACCACCCCGAGCGAAAAAATATCCGTCCGGTGATCGCTGGGGAGCCTGCGCACCTGCTCCGGCGACATGTATCCAATGGTGCCGGCGATCTCACCCTCCGCGGTCACGCTCGCAGTTTGGGGTTCCGCTGTCCGGGCCCGCCGCGCCAAGCCGAAATCCAGCAGCTTGATATGGCCGTCGGCGGTCAACATGACGTTCGCCGGCTTCAGGTCACGATGGATGATGCCGGCAGCGTGGGCCTTCCCAAGCGCGGCGGCAATCTCGACCGCGTACCCCAACGCGCACGCCAAGGGCAGACCCTTGGCCGGGATCGCGCGAGCCAGGGACTGGCCCTCCACATATTCCATCGCGATGAAATCCAGGCCGAGCTCCGACCCCACCTCGTACACCGTCACGATATTGGAGTGGCTCAGCGCTGATGCGGCGCGCGCCTCCCGCATCAGCTGTTGGGTGCGCTCCGGGGAGCCCGCGTGCTCCGGCGGAAGTAACTTCAGAGCCACCTCCCGTTGCAGCAGCGTATCGTAGGCCTTGTAGACCACGCCCATGCCACCTTCGCCCAGCTTGGCCTCGATACGATAGTGCCCCACTATATCTCCGGGGGCGAGTTCGGCGGCGACCGGAAACATCGTTGCCGCTGGACTTTGCAAACTGGGTTCTTGATTCGCCGCCAACAACCGCTCCACTTCGGCGCGGAGCTCAGTATCCCCCTCGCAGGCCGACTCCAAAAATCGAGGCCTGTCCGCATCCGGCGTCTCAAGCGCCACTCCGAACACCTCACGCAACCGCGACCATCGTTCCGGTGTCACACCTACCCTCCGGCGCTCAACTGCAATTTCAACCACCCCTTGGCCATCGCCCAGTCCAGCTTCACTGTGCGCGTCGCGACCCCGATGGCCTCGGCCGTTTCTTCAACCGACAACCCGCCGAAATAGCGCAACTCCACCACGCGGGCCTGTCGCGAATCCAGTTCCGCCAGCCGCCCCAGGGCCTGGTGTACGGCCAGGATTTCTTCGCTTTGGTCGGCTCCGGCCCCTCGTTGACAGATCCCTTCATTCAGCGTCACAGGAATGCCGCGCTTGCCGGCACAGCGCCGCCGGGCGTGATCCACCAGCAACCGGCGCATGAGTTGGGCTGCTACGCCAAAGAACTGTGCGCGGTTGCGCCAGTCGGCGCGGTTCTGGTCGACCAGACGGAGGAAAGCTTCGTGCACCAGGACCGTGGGCTGCAAGGTGTGGCCCGGGCGCTCACCCCGCATTTGATTCCTGGCGATGCGGCGCAGTTCCCCGTAAACCAGAGGCATCAGCCGGTCCAGCGCATCGCTTCGGCCAAGCGCCACTTCAGCCAGCAGTCCGGTTACTTCTCCCCGATCGTGCGCCATACCGGCCAACACCCTTCTCGCTGCTCGGTTTGTGCATTTGATTATCCCAAATTTCTTTGCCCCTATTTCCGAGTTCTTACGCGTTCGGTTCAGGACCCGCAGAAAATGAGAATCCGGCAAATTAGCTGAATGTGCGTGTCCTTCGCGGTCTATAAACCGTCAGACTCGAAACACTAAGGAGAGAAACCATGTTCAGCAAGAAAAGCTTGTTTGGCACAGCTGTAATAATTTTCGCTAGCTTCCTCGGCGCGTCTGCCGCAGATGCCCAGACTTCAAGATGCTACACACTTTCAAGTCTTAGGGGCAACTATGCGATTGTCGGCACCTATGGCACTAACGTAGCTTTAACACTAGGGATAAGGTCTTACGATGGAAACGGCAATCTGACGGGGACCTTCACCACGAACGAACCCACGGCTGGGTCAACAACTGGAGCAAGAACCATCCTGACCGGTACGCAGACGGGTACTTACACTGTCAATTGCAACGGCACCGGCCAATTCAAACGCAATCTCACCACGAGTAACGGCATCACGGCAACCGCGGTGGATGACTTCGTTATAACGGGAGCTATTGTGCAAGAGGGGCTTATGGCCACGACAATTACAGACGCCCAGGAAACACCCAGCGCTATCGTCCCAGGTGGCGTCTTTGTGACACGTATTCAAAATAGGCTGCCAGACTTCACCTTCTGAACCTCATTCAATATAGGATGAGAACAACGCCTCGGTGCGGCCCAGGACATGCGAGCGGTTTCCCCAATGCCCAGCACCACCGCTCGCTTCCGAGGCATTTTGGAAAATATCAAATCGTCGTAAGCGACATTATCTCGGCCCGTAGCCCTCAAACCTCCATCCCGAACCGGCTGCCCATCTCCCGCCGCCCGAAACTCGTGACCCGCAGCGCTCTACTATCCAGATCCTGCACCACCCATTTTTTCTTGAGCGCGAGTCTCAACAGCCCGGCCCCCAGCGCCCCGCCCAGATGCGAGCGCCGCTCGCTCCAATCCAGGCACGCGAATGCAAACCGGCGCCGCAACATGCGTGTTTCCTCCACGTCAATGCCTAACGCCTCGAACGCCGCGGCTCCCGCTGGAGTGAGCTCGTAGGATTCGTCACCATCCGCTGTGAGCCACCCCATAGCCCTCAGACGATCATTCAGCGATACGCCCAGCGTCCCGGCTATGTGGTCGTAGCAGGTCCGCGCGGCACGCAACCGATTCGGCGTGTTCGGCACGAATTTGCTACGCGTACCGCCCGCCAGCACGCTCAGCCCTTCCAAAACGCTCGCCACCCCAGGCCCCTCCAAACTGTAATATCGGTGCTTGCCCTGCACCACCACTCTCACCAACCGCTCCGTCTTCAATCGCTGCAAGTGGACGCTCGCTGTGGACGGGCTCACATCCGCCACCACCGCCAGCTCCGTGCCCGTTCGCGCGTGGTTGTCCATCAGGCAATACAGCATTCGCGCCCGGGCCGGCTCGCCGATAGCCGCCGCAATCCTCGACGCCGCGTCGTCATTCTGATATTCCCCATCCATACTTCGATGGTAAACGAAGTGTGCCAGCGCGACAAGCGATATATTCCTTACATGCGTGGGAGCAAGCACTCAACGGGGCACCTGGATCGCCGCCAGGCCATCGGAGCCGGTGCGGCCATGGGTGCCTTGTTGACGCTTGGCTCGGATGCAACGGCCGAAACGCCGAGGAGAAAATCAGTGAGCGTCACCTGCATCATTCGCTACCAGATCGATCCGTTCCAGCGAGACGGCTTCAAGCAGTACGCCGAAAATTGGGGCCGCATCATTCCCCGCTGCGGCGGACACTTGATCGGCTACTTTCTTCCGCACGAAGGAACCAATGACATTGCCTGGGGATTGATTGCATTTCCGAATCTCGCGTCGTACGAAAGCTACCGCGCCCGCCTGAAATCCGATCCGGAAGCGCGCGAAAACTTCAAACTGGCGCAGTCCAAGCGCCTCATCCTTCGCGAAGAGCGAAACTTCGTGGAGGTGGTGGATGGAACGCTGGAACTTCCCTCCCAGCTTCGCAACTCAGTATGATCCAAGCATGTCCACTCAAATCGAAAAGGGCCGACTCTTTCGTTCGCTGCACGAGCGCGAACATGCCTTCATTATTCCGAATCCCTGGGACCTCGGTACTGCGCGCCTGCTAGCGCATTTGGGATTCGAAGCTCTGGCCACCACCAGCATGGGCTATGCATTCTCCGCCGGACAGCCGGACAACACAGTTAGCCGCGACCTGATGATCCGGCATGTATCCGAAATTGCGTCAGCCACCGATCTTCCCGTGAGCGCGGATCTTCAGAACGGCTTCGGCGACGCGCCGGAAATAGCCGCGGAGACCATCCAGCTTGCGGCAACCGCCGGTGCGGTGGGCGGCTCAATCGAAGATTCCACCAATCGCCCGGACCAGCCAATCTACGAAAAAGAACACGCGGTGGAGAGAATCCGCGCGGCAGCCGCGGTAGCACGCGCGCTTCCCTTCCCCTTCACCCTCACCGGACGCGCCGAAAATTACTTGCACGACCGGCCTGATCTCAACGACACCATCGCGCGTCTCCAGGCTTACCAGGAAGCCGGCGCCGATGTTCTCTATGCACCGGGCCTCGCGACGAAAGACGAAATTGCGGCCGTAGTCAGCTCCGTCAATCGGCCGGTGAATGTCCTTATGGGATTGCGCGGTGTTCAACTTAGCTTGGCTGAGCTTTCGGCAATCGGCGTCAAGCGCATCAGCGTGGGCAGTGCTCTCTCTCGCACCGCGCTCGGCGCCTTTCTTCGCGCCGGCCGTGAAATGCGCGAGCACGGAACATTTACGTTCGCGAACGAAGCTGCCAACTCTCGCGAGATCACCGCTATCTTGACGAAATTCGGGACATGACGGGCTCGGATTTTTTTCCACCGTCACTCATACCGCAATGCCTCCGACGGATCCACCTTCGCCGCCCGCCGCGTCGGCGCCCAACATGCCGCCAGCGCGACACCGGCAAACAGCAATCCCACGCCAATCAATGTCACCGGATCCGTAGGCTCAACCTCAAACAGGAACGACTTGAGCACCCGCGACAACACCACCGCCGCGACAATCCCCGACACCACGCCGCCCGCAATCAGCCGGAACCCTTCGCCGAAAATCAGGTTCCGGATGTCGCTCTGCCTCGCGCCCACCGCCGTGCGAATGGCGATCTCGCGCCGCCGTGCAGCCACCGACAGCGAGAGCACGCCATAAATCCCCACCAGCGTCAGCACGCTTCCCACCAGCGCAAATCCCACCAATAGCTGCATCGCAAAAGTGCGCGAGGCCAGCGAATCGCCCCGAATCTGTTCCAGCGTTCGGACGTTTTCAATCGCAACCGTTGGATCAATCAACCGCAGCTCCCGCTGCACCCCGGCTGTCACCGCCCTAGGATCTGCCGCCGTTCGAACCACCAGATGCTTCGAGAATGCAGTAGCCTGCCACAGCGAAAGATAAATTTCCGGCGCGGCCGCTTGCGTCAGATCGCTGGTTCTTCCATTAGTCACCACGCCGATAATCTCTATCGGCGGCTGCTTCCTGTCGAACCACACTTTCTTCCCAAGAGGATTGGCCTTCGGAAAGTACCGTTCCGCCAGCGCCTGATTAACGATCGCTACCATCGGAGCCTTGCCGGAATCGGTAGAGCGAAAATCCCGCCCATCGGTAATCGATTGGCCCAGCAGTTTGAAGTAACCCGGCGTGGCTGCCCGCATTGGCAGTGCGATTTTATCGCTGTCCCTGGTTGCCCCAGGTGTTGCCGCCGGCTGTCCTTCAATCTCCAACGTCGCCGGCCAACTGTTGCCGGTAAGCGGCACTCCCCACGCAAACGCGACATCTTGCACTCCTGGCAGCGTCGCCACGCGCTCCAAAGCCCGGTGATGAAAATCTTCCCATTTCCCCTGCTGCACCGACGTCACACTCATGGTCAGAATGTGTCCCGTGTTGTACCCCGACTCCACTTTGGACAAATTCAGCATGGTTCGAATCAGCAGCCCAGCGCCTACCAACAATGCCAGCGTCAGCGCGGTCTGCACCATCGTTACTCCCCGCAGTAGCCGCCGCTCCCCGCGTCCCGCGCTGCTTTTCGGACCCGCATTCTTCAGAACGCTGATCGGATCCAGCCGCGACGCCCGCAGCGCCGGAAAAATACCAGCCAGCAGCGACGCCAAAATCGCCGAGCCGAGTCCACAAGCCAACACCGGCCAGCCCGTGGTCACCGCATCCAGCCGCGGGATGGCGTGCGCCGCAATTACTTTGAATATCTTCACCACTCCAAACGCCAGGCCAACTCCAAACGCGCCGCCCAAGAGAGCCAGCAGCAGACTTTCCGTGGAAACCTGCCGGAACAGCGCCGCTCGTGCGATTCCGAGCGCGCTCCTCACTGCGTACTCCTGTTGCCGTTGCAGACCGCGCACCAATAGCAGAGCCGCCGCATTCCCGCACGCGATGAACAACACCAGTGCGGCCGCGCCTAATAGCGGCAACAAAATCCGGCGCCCGTCGCGATTCAGTTCGGCCGTCAACGAATGCACCTGAGGAACAATCCCCGCAAAGTCGCGTTCCGCCTGTGCCTCGCGATTGCATAGCACCGTGAGTTCCGTTCGTGCCTGTTCCGGTGTCGCGCCGTTGCGCAGCCGCCCAACCACATTCCACGCGCGCGCTTTTATCCAGGAAGGCTCAGGAGCCGCGGGAATCCAAAAATCCACCAGTGCGTTGACGTTGTAATTGGGCTCTTGCGCCGTCGTCGGCGAGGGAAGAAACCGGACGCCCGGCGGCATCACGCCGATCACCGTGGGTGGCGTGTCTTGCCGGCTGATCCGGATCGTTTTACCGATGATGTTTCGATCGCCATTGAACTGGCGCTGCCAGAACTCGTAACCCAGAATAATCACCGGCGGCGCTTTGGGCCTGGTTTCGGATTCCAGAAACGTTCGCCCCAGCACCGGCTGGAGGCCCACCACGTTGAAATAATCCCGCGTCACCCACATCCCCTCCAGTGATTCGCTGCCCTCGGGGAGCACCAGAAAATTGAACGACCAATCATAGGCCGCAATGGACTCGAGCGTCTTCGACTCTTTTTGCCAATCCAGCCATTGCTGCGCAGGCCAGCCCGGCGAATTGGTCATCGGCTGACCATCCGCGCGCGCCGTTGGGATCAGCACCAACCTCTCCGGTTGCCGGTACGGCGGCGGAGTCAACAGCACGCCTTGAATCAAACTGAACACCGCCGAAGTCGCGCCAATTCCCAACGCCAGCGTGAGTATCGCGATCAAGCTGAAGGCGGGCTGCTTGAGCAGCATCCGCACGCCGAAACGCAAGTCCTGTATCATTCAGTCCCCCAACATCTTTTGACGCCCGCAATCCCGCACGGTTAGGTGTAGGGCAGCATGGAATCCTGCGGCGGGTTGCCGACAGTTGCCAACCCGCCCGCCTCAAGCCTGGCGTTATGCTTGTATTAATGAGACGGTCGCCCGCCGGATTTCTGCTCCTCCTAGCCGGCCTTTGCTTCGCTCAACCCAACCCGTCGCACTATATCGAAATCAAACTTTCACCCGGCATCATTTCCGAACGCGTCTTCATTCGCTACATACTCGCTGGCGACGATTTCGGCGATTGGGTTCAGCCGCGTTCCGGCGTCTCATCCTATTTCATCAGCACTACCCATGAAGGGCGCCAGGCCACTCGCATCAAAGCTCTCCTCTATGCTCCCGGCTGCGCGATTCAAACCCTCGACCTTTCGGTTTCGGCCTCGACGAATCCACAATATTCCTTCATCTGCCAGCCCCTTCCAAATATCTCGATTACCGGAACACTCACCGGCATAGACCGGCTATACAATCGCGACATCAAACTCCAGACGCGATATGTTGCTCGCTGGGCCGAGTCTTTCTTCGAGCTTGGCCCTCACATTCTTACCGCCGTCCCAGTGGGCGAAGCTGCAAGCGTCGAACCCGGCGGCCGTTTCCGGTTGTCAGTGCCGGACCTCTCGCAAGATGTGTTGGCCGGAGCGCCGAATCTCCCCGGCGAACTGCAAATCTGGGCCATAGACAAAACCAGCAACCAGATTGCCGCCGAACTGATTCTCTCCCGGCCAGAGTCCCTAAAAACACGCATGGCTGGATTGAAAATTCAAAGCGAATACCCTGCCGAATTAATCTTCGGCTTCTGCGCGGCAGATTATCGCCGCCCACACGACGCGTTCGGATTCGCCTTCCGCCAGGATGACACCCTAGCATGCGAACGCAACAAACC
>JBEKJJ010000273.1:0-10672 GCA_050011295.1 Bryobacteraceae bacterium | reverse complement strand
CCGGCGTGACCGTATCCGGCCTGACTCGCACCGATATTCTTTACGGGATGGCCCCACTGATAGCCTCCACGCCCGAGCCATCCAGCCTGGTCCTTCTTGTACTAATGATCGCGGCGATGATGGGCTACCGGCTCAGGGCCACAAGAAGATCCGCATCCACTCCAATAACCTCGAAGCTTTGACAGATCCACAATCGGGTGCGACGACGTCGCACCCGTTACAGCCTTGCAGCTCCCACTAGACTTCCTCGCGTGAAACTCCTCGATGTTCGCCTAAGGCAAATGCTTTGCTTTCCGGTCAGGGACTCTAGGCCGACGGGTTTGACACATTCTCCCAGGGGTGAGTCTGAACCCCCAATTCCCCGAGTAGCATGTTCCTGTACTCAAAAATGAAATTTCCCTGGGCTCACACCATCGCAATCTGCCTGACACTATTGTTGGTTGCCGCGTGCGCCCCAATCGTAAATGCTCAAACTACAACTGCGCTGGCGGCCCAGCTTATTTCGCGGCCAGTTACTAATGACGACATCAATGGCCTAAAACTGCCCGCGACCATCGAGCGGAGCGGCGGTCTGAACACCGTCGGACTCGGCCAAGCGGCATACTTGGAGGCCGATGTAGATATAAATGTTCCTGCATCTCAAATCGCCGGCGTAAAGTGGACGATTGAGAGCCAGCCTACGGGCTCGAAGGCGGTGCTGGAGAACGATCCGCTGGGGTCCAGCGTGCCGGTGTACTTACCGTCTGACCGCTTGATCTATCAGGTGGCCGCCCGGAAGCTATTCCGCCCGGACGTCTCGGGGATTTACAACATCAGTGCGACCATTACCACATCGGGCTCGGGTGTAGCCACGCTTTCGATGATGATCACCGGCAGTACTTATCTGGGGATTTCGGCCTGCTCGCAGTGCCACGCTAACGGACCCTCGGGAACGCCATTTTCAATGGTGAACGCCTGGTCGCAAACCGCGCATTCCTCGATCTTCACGAACAACATTAACGGGCAGGGCGCCCAGGAGAACGGCAAACCGTATCCGTATACCAGCGCATGCTGGGGCTGCCACACGGTGGGCTATGACACCAATGCGACCGAACCGAACGGCGGATTCACCACAGTCATGGCGCAGTTAGGCTGGGTAGCTCCTACTGTTTTTCAGGCTGGCAACTTTGCAGCTATGCCCAAAGCGCTGCAAAACGTTTCTAATATCCAGTGCGAAAACTGCCACGGACCCGGCTCCAATCACGTCGTCACCGGCGGCGATCCACGGCTGATCTCGACCACTTACACGGCCGGCACGTGCGTCCAATGCCACTCCGAAGCTCCATTCCACATCAAAGGCATGGAATGGGGGAACTCCGCTCACGCCGTGACCACCACCGATCCTGCCGGCAACGCAGAGTGCGTTGGTTGCCACACCAACAACGGTTTCATTGACAGGATAAATGGAGTCGGGCCTGCTGATCTGTCCTATGACGCGATTGGCTGCCAGACCTGTCACGAACCGCATGGCGAAACCAAGCCCAGCACCAACCTGCACCTGGTCCGGACGCTGGCGGCTGTAACGCTGGCAGACGGAACCAAAGTGACCACTGCCGGCGCCGGCACGCTCTGCATGAACTGCCACCAGGCTCGCGTAAACGCCGAGACCTATGTAGCCAGCACTCCCGGAAGCACCTATTTCGGCCCGCATGAAGGCCCACAAGCCGACATGTTAATGGGAACAAATGGCGTAACTTATGGCCAGGAGATCCCCAGCTCCGCGCACCGCGAAGTAGTGGCGGACACTTGTGTTGCTTGCCACACGCAGGCCCCCGCCTCCACCGACCCTGCACTGGGACAAGTGGGCGGCCACACCTTCAAGATGAGCTTCGCCGGTACCAGCACAATTCCCGCCGAGCAAATGGTGGGCGCTTGCCAGACCTGCCACGGCTCTGACATCACAACCTTCAACTTCCCCTTGCTCGATTACGACGGCGATGGCGTCATTGATGGCGTGCAAACCGAAGTTCAACACTTGCTTAATAATCTCGCTCTGTTGCTGCCTCCCGTGGGCCAGGCAAAGACCGATATCACCATTGATTCCACCTGGACTCCACAACAACTGAAAGCTGCCTACAATTATCGTTTTGTACAGCGCGATGGCAGCTTGGGAGTTCACAACGTAGCCTATACTGTGGGCCTGCTCAAAGCATCGATAGAGGACCTGCAGAAGAATAGTAAGTAACAGCAGTACCTCAATGAAATCGATGGCCGCGAATGAACGCGAATGAACGCAAATGAACGCAAATAAGATTCGCGTTTATTTGCGTTCATTCGCGGCCTAAGATTTCTTCTCCTTAGTTCTGCGGGCTCGTGTTCGTCAGCTGAAGATCCACCGTCACTGTAGTGGAATTACCTTTGCTGTCAGTTACGGTAATCGTAAAGAAATAGTCGCCGGCCAGCTCCGCAAGTTGCACGCTCGGATGCGAGGACGTCGAATTCAGTACTGCCGCGCTCAGTTCATTCGATACCGTCAGGAAAGTTAGAGGATTGTTTCCGGTCGGGCTGCTCGAACCGCTCAGGTCCAAAGTCACCTGGCGGTTGGCCGTCTGGCAAAGTGTGAATGTACCGCTCACTGTGCAAGAAGGGCCGTGAACCACTACTACCGGCCCGGTACCGCCGCCGCCGCTCGACGGATTCACCGGCACGGTCAGGTTCTTGGACGCTTGCCCACCGGCGCTGTTGATGGCCACGCAGACATATGTGGTAGTGGTGGTTGGATTCACGGTCAAGTTGCCGTTCGCATTCACGGTACCAACTCCAGATATCACCACTCGAGCGGCTCCTGTGGCGAGGCAAGTCAGTACCACGGCGCTGCCAGGAACCGTGCTCACGGACGGATTCGCGGTGAAAGACGTAATCACGGGCGGTGGCGGCGGAGTGGGCGCCGTTGCGACATTCACCGTGACATTGGCTGTCACGGTCCCGAAGCTGTTCGTGGCGGTCAGCGTGTAAGTGGTGGTTTGCGTGGGCGAAACATCTTGTGTTCCGACCACGCCCACGGTGCCAGGAGCGGGCGAAATACTCACAGTTTTCGCGTTCTTCACCTGCCACACTAGCGTGGATGTGGCACCCGCGGTAATGTTGAGCGGATCGGCCGAGAACCGCTCGATCTGCGGAGCATTCCCGGGAGTCACCTGCACCGATACACTGCATGTGGCCGTACCGGCGGGATTAGTCGCCGTGATGGTGTAATTCGTCGTAGCGGTGGGAGTCACCTCGACGTTTCCGCTGGTGCCCACCGAACCCACATTGGGAGTGATGGTCACGGTATTCGCGTTCACGGTGTTGTAATACAGCCGAGAGGATTGACCCTGAGAGATGTTCATGGGTATGGCCGTGCATTCCAGGATCTGCGGCTTGGGCTGCTGAACCACTACCGTTACTGCGGCGGTATCGGAACCACTGGAATTCTTCGCGGTCAGAGTGTACGTGGTGGTGCTGGTGGGCGCCACGCTGATGGATCCGCCTGTGGCGCTGACACCGCCGATGCTCGGTGAGATGCTGGCTGAATCGGCGTCCTGGATCTTCCATGACAGCGTGGAGGATTGGCCGCTCTGGATAGTAGTAGGGTCAGCGATGAAGAACAGAATCTGCACTTTCTTTGGTTTTACCGTGACCACACGGACCATGGCAGAGGCCGATTGGTTGTCTGTGTTCGTCACAGTGAGGCGGAACGCATAGGATTGTCCTGGCCCAGCCGTGAATGTCGTGATCGCTGCAGTGGGCGTGTTGAGAGTAACGTGCAGCCCGCTTTCCTGGACCCACTGGTAGGTCAGTGCTTCGCCGTTCGGATCATGTGAGTTCGATCCATTCAGCGTGATGACACCAGCCGGCACTCCGATTTGATCCGGGCCGGCATCCGCAACCGGCGGTGACGTTCCGATGTGAAGATTTCGCGACAGTACCGCGTACCGCACCTCTGGAATATCGGTTGGAACCGCCTGTGTTTGGCCTTGGTAATCCTTGGGCCGCATGAAATTTCCGAACTGGACGCCGAATACAGCGCGTCCATCGTTGCCGGGGCCCAGCAGCGTCTGGTTGATGCTGCCTTCCGCCGTGAAAGCGAAGTGGCTCTTGATCGGGAAGACAAAGCGCACTGTTCCGCCCGGACGGTCCGCGGTTCCAGCACTCTTCAGGTAGCCGAGGTTGGCTTCCAGATAATTGTTGCCCCAGAGTCCTACGGTGGTGCTGGCGCCATATTGATCGATGATGCTGAGATACCGCTGGACAAAAATATTCGGTGCAACAGCCATCACCGGCGTGCCATCCGGATTCGTGGCGCCGGTGGCGAATGTTGCGTTGCTGGTGCCGATGATGGCGTTGTTCATGAAGCCATGCGTCGCGAACAAACCCACGCGGCCGATTTTGAATATATAATCCGCCGTGAAGGCGGCCTGCCCGAGCGTTCCGCCGCTGGGCGCATCGGCCACGTTGACGTGCTTGAAGCTGGTGAATAAGCTGGCCTGGAAATTGCCAATGCGGTCTACAATTCCGAAATCCACCTGGCCTTCCCGCTGAGTTTTGAAATAAAGATATTCGGCCTGCGCCTGCAGCGCGAAGTGATCGGCGAAGGGTTGGAAGTAACGGCCCTTGCCGGTGAAAGTTAGATTGCCGCGGTCATCGGATCCGGCGTTGACGCCCAGCAGAGTAAACGGCGATTGGCCACCACCACTTTGAGACGGCGTCTTTCCGGCGGTCTGTCCAGCGGATTGTCCACTAGGTGCCGCAGGCTGCGCGGGCGGCTGGGGGGTGGATGGCGGTGCGTTCACTTTCCCTTCTAGCGCCGCTTGCTGATTTTTCAACGCATCCACTTCCTTGCGGAGGTTCGCGTTTTGATCCATCAACTGCTGCAGCATGCGCGCGATATCGTCCAGTTTGTCGAGGCGCTTCAAAATATCGTCGCAGCAATCGCGCGGAGACCGGCCCTGATCCATGGCGCGGATGGCTTCGCCCGCCCCGCCCGCGCTCACCGTCCGGCCTTGCTCATCCGCTACGGTAATCACCACGCGGCGATTCATCCAACGCGCGACATCGGTCTTGCTATAGCCGCCTTTGTATCCCAGATATTTCGGATCCGCTTTGCCTCGCGTCGACACTTCAATCTGGTTCGCAGAGGCCCCATACTTCACCAGAAAATCTTTAACCGTAGTGGCGCGAGCGAGGCCGAGTTTATCGTTGTACTTCGCGGAGCCGAGATTGTCCGTATTGCCCTCCACCTTGACGCGATAGCCAGGGTGCTGATGCAGCAAATCCGCCAATCGAAGCAGGCTGGGGTAGCCGTCAGAAAGCACTGACGAGTTGTACTCGAAATTGACCTCTTCCCAGTCGTCTTTCGAAGCGTTAGTCGTTAGGCCTTGCGCATAACTGGATGCGACGATGATGCCGGATAGAGCTACCAATTGCGTCAACTTGCGGAACATGATGAAACTTCCCCCTCTGAAAGTTTTGGTGCTATTTTTCGATTAGTGGGGTTTTAAAAACCCCTCTGGTTGCGGCGCGCGGGACACGCCTCACACATTGTACATTAACTCAAGGAATAGACACACTTTTCACGGTTACAGTAACACGCATATTTCGACAAACTTACCTAGGGTAAGTACCGGGCGCCGTAACTGTGTGCTGTCTAACTCAACTGGGAGCTTGTCCTCGGCCCGGATTCGTATAAACTAAATAAATTCTATGGATCAATCCAAACTGCGCGCCTGGTGGGCGCATCGTCAAGGACTGGACGGCGGGTTGGCCGGAAAATCGGCGCCGGAGGTTTTAGAACGGGTGGGCTGGGCTCGATCCGTA
Organism: Bryobacteraceae bacterium; assembly: GCA_050011295.1. GTDB lineage: Bacteria > Acidobacteriota > Terriglobia > Bryobacterales > Bryobacteraceae > Palsa-89. The sequence goes on along the minus strand of JBEKJJ010000273.1, from coordinate 4,837 downwards.
GGCGGCGTAGGGCCGTACCTCACGCTTTTCTCGCGCGCCGGAATCAGCCGTGAAAAGGTGGACGCTGCCGTCGCGAATGCTGATATCCACGAGCTTCCCAGTGCACGCGCTTGCACTTACGTACTTCCCGCGTCCGATTTTGCATTAGGTCTGAAGCTGGCGCAGAGTTTTCCCGGCGAAATGAAGACGGCGGAAAAACTCGGCGTCAGCGCGAAGGAGATCGACAAACTGTGCGACGCGGTGCTGCATGCGCTCGAAAAGGGACCGCTCGATCCGGATGGCTTGCGAGAGGCTACTGGAAAAGCCGTCCGCAATCTCGGCGCGGAAGGCAAGAAGAAGGGGCTTACCACGACACTTCCTGTGGCTTTGGGCAAGCTGCAGACGATGGGAGATATCCGGCGCATTCCCGTGAATGGGCGTCTCGACCAACAACGCTATAGATATACGCTGTGGCGGTCCAATCCCTTGCGCAATTTCAAGCTTTCGACCGAGGAAGCTTACACGGAACTCGCCCGGCGATACTTCGAGTGGATCGGACCGGCCCGCATCTCGGAGTTTCAAGGGTTCTCCGCGCTGGGCGTGAAGGCCGCGAAAGCCGCAGTGGAACCTTTGAAGCTGGAGCCGCTCGCAGCAGGCGACGATCGCTTGATGCTTCCGGGAGATCGCGCCAAGCTGGAAGCTTTCAAGCCGCCCAAGGATCCGCACTATACGCTGACCAGCGGGATTGACGCCATTGTCCTGCTGCGGACGGATCTGAAGGGACTGCTCGATCCCAAGGACATCGACCGGCAGGTTTTCACGGAGAAGGAGGTCAAGCCGTTGGGCACGCTCCCCTACCTTCCCAGTCATGCGATTCTCGACCGAGGCCGTGTCGTCGGACTTTGGGAATACGACACCGAGGCAGAGTCGATAGCCTGGATCGCGTTCGTCAAAAAAGACAAGGCGCTCCAGGACGCGGTTACGCGGATGGAACAATATGTTCGGGAACAACTCGGTGACGCGCGTTCATTCAGCCTGGATAGTCCGAAGAGCCGCGCACCCAGAGTGGCGGCGCTTCGCAAAGCGGCGGGCACGTAATTTCCGGCGGCGCGTGTGCCGGCTTATTGCTGATCCTGCGCGGTTGGCGCGGGCTGGTTGTGCTCGGGCTCCGGTTTGCCGGCGTTCAGGTGATTCCAATTGAGGATGGCATTGAAGGCCAGGAAGTACGTGCCCTGGGTTTGCCAACGCCAGAACGGACGCAGCGCGAACATCACGATGTGGCCCTGGCCGCTCGGGACATCTAAGACCAGCGGCCGATTCGCAAGAGTTTGACCGCCCGAAATTGTTCCCGACAGCAGCATGTCGCTCTCTTTTGCCGGGAATTGCATCACAACGCGTGGGCGCACTGGTTCGATAAAGCCGAACTGTCGCGCGAGCTGGCGCATGTCGGCCGCCTCGTCGGCTTGAGGACGCTCTGGAGTTTTCGGCGCGTCGCTCGGATCCAATGGCGAAAGTTGCAGGGGCACGGCATTGGGTGTGACGTTCTGACCGAGGATCGCGCCGCCGCCACCACCACCGCCTCCGAATCCGCCAAAGCCTCCGCCGCCGGCGTTGAATACAGGATCCTGATTGAAATACACCGGCAGATCTTTGCCCTCGAATCCATATAGGATGGGGCTCTTTGGATCGTGCAAAATGCCTCGCAAAATAGATCCGCGCGCAAAAAGCTGATTGGGATGTTCGACGGTCACCGTTCCAGCGAGGCCGTAATCGGCCATGAGCGCGGCAGCGGATCCGTCAGTGATCAACGTTCCCCCGTCCTGGACGAATTTAGCGAGCTCGGCCAGCCCATCCATTCCCATACCGCCGCGGATATCATCGCTTTGGTCAAGGGCGCCAAGATTCGGCGTGAGCTCCGACTTTTTGTATGGCACCGGATCGGGGCCATTTTTCGGAATCCCGTTCACGTGCGATTGGGACGAGCCACCCACGTGCGGGTAGAGGATGACGTCGTATTTCGCGCGCAGGTTCCCCTCGCGAAGCTTTTGATCGGCGAAATAAGTGTACGGAACGCCGTAATAATCCAGCGCCGCGCGTGTCCAACCTTCGTCCTGAGTGCGCTGCCACGAGTGAATGTAGCCGATGCGCGGAATATCGAGCGGGTGTGTCTTCACATTCGGCAGCGAGGATACGGCCATGGCTGAAAGGCCTAGCTCGCGGATGGATGGCTCAAGGCCGGCACGGTCGGCATCCGGAATGATGAATGCGCCGGCGCGGAACCTGTGGCCCATGATTTCAAAATCGTCCTCGGCTGCCAGCATCTTCACTTGTTGATTCTTGAAACGGAAAGTCATCAAAGCGTTGTCGGTGGTGTGATCCACCACGATGACGTTGCCGGTTCCAGCGATGGATCCGAGTGGTTTGGCATCGGCGGTGAGCAGAGTCATCGGTTGATCGAGAATGGCCTTGTCAGTAACGGCGCTGAGCTTCACATTGCGCATGAACTGCGTTGTCCAGCCCGTGTCATCGTACGGCCGGGGATTGGCCGGCGGATAGTTCTGAACGCTGAAGTACATGTCGGCGAGAGTGCGGTAGGGTTGATCCGCGCGCACTATGAAATCGCCCGCTCCCACGTCCACGCTTCCAGCCTTGAAGGCTGAACCGGCGGTGTGAATCTCCAGACCCTGACGGCGCAGTGAATTCACAAAGTCGACTGTGTCCGCCTTGCGGCGTTGTCCGGCTGGAATCACCCAAGCGAAAGTCGGACCGGTCTTACCTTTCTCCACCGACCGTTTGTTCTTCATCCAGTAATTCTCGAGATACAGCTCCTTGCTCTGCGCTACCTGGTGTAGGGCGAACAGCAGCGCGGACTCCTGGATGTTGGTGTTGTTGCGCGGTCCCCATTTTATCGACGGAAGCGGTGGGTTCGGCCGGAACCACTCGCGGCTGGTGACCGCCGGCTGGAGCCGGAGATTGTCGACGATATCGGGACCGTAGCTCTGTACTTCATAGAAGCGACCGAAGGAATTGTGGGTCATCGCGATCCAGAAAAGATAGTTCGGGACCCAGCCATCGTAGAATCCATAGGTCCACACGCCGGGCACTCCGCGCTTTGCCATTTCCATGATTTCGGTTTCGGCGAGCAGCCACCATTCGTTCACCTGAATTGGATCGAGCGAGTTGTTATACGGTCCCGTTCCGGTGGAGACATATAAATAAGATTGCGCCTCATGCAGATCATGCAGGATGGTGGGGTGCCATTCCAATAGCGTTTTTGTTATGTTCTGCGTGAGCTTCAAATACTGCCCCATGCCATCGCGATTGTTGTCGTGCGCGACGTATTTGCCCCAATACATTAATGGCGGCCGCTGTTTGCCCGTTTTTTTGCCGTAGTAGTAGGTGTCCACCTGCTTTTCGCGGCCATCCACTTCGATTACCGGTGTGATGAAAACGATGACGTTGTTTCGAATGGCTTGAATGAACGGTGTCTCTTCCACCATCAGGCGGAAGGCGAGCTCGATCAACATTTCAGGGCCGCCTGTTTCGGGGGAATGGATGCCGCTGTTGATCCAGTAAATGGGCTTGCCGGTTTTGATCAGTTCGCGGGCCTGTTGCTCGGTTGTTTTTCGCGGATCGGTGAGCGCAGCCAGCGTGGCCTTGTATTTGTCGAGCTGCTTGATAGTGGCTTCATCGGCGATCGCGAGGACCACCTGGTCGCGGCCTTCCTCACTCTGGCCGATCTTCCAGAACATCGCGCGGGGTGAAGCTTTGGCCAGCGCTTCGTAGTAACGATTGATGTCCTTCGCGTAGGTGAGCTCGCCTGGAGTACCTGGAATGCGCCCGAAGAATTTGAGCGGCGATGGCACGGTGTCAGAGGCCGGCATGTGATCCACTAGTTCCGTTGTGACGCGAGGGTCCTGGAGATACTGTTTGATCAACTTGGTGTATTCTGCGTCGATGCGCTGTGCCGGTGTGTTCTGCGCGAGAGCAATTACAAGAAGCGGCAGGCCAAGTTTGAAGAAGCGGTGTGACATGGGGGCGCGTCCTTTCAAATATCTCAAGAGTGGCGTGCCACTGGATGTCAAGGTTACCAAACCTGTTACCGTGTTTGCTAACTTGAGGCGTGGTGAATGTGATTTTCACGATCGGTCACTCCACGCATCCGATCGAGGAGTTCATCGCGATCCTCGAAGCGCACGGTATCCGGCAATTGGTGGATGTCAGAACCATCCCCCGTTCGCGGCGCAATCCTCAGTTCAATCGAGAGAATCTTCCAGGCAGCCTGAATGCTGCGGGCGTGGTCTACCGGCACATGCCTGGTCTCGGCGGGCTGCGCCATCCACGACGCGATTCCATAAATACAGGTTGGCGCAACGCCGGCTTTCGCGGGTATGCGGATTATATGCAAACCCCCGAATTTCACGAAAATCTTGAAAAGCTGATGGAGTTTTCTTCCGAAGCGCCCACTGCAATCATGTGCGCTGAGGCGGTCCCTTGGCGATGCCACCGTTCATTGATCGCGGATGCGCTGGTGGCGCGCGGGGTCGAAGTGCAGGAAATCTTGAACGCGGCCAAATCCCAACCCCACGCGCTAACGTCCTTTGCGAAAGTGGATGGAAGCACCGTCACGTATCCAGGCGCCGCGGACAGCAAAAACCTGGAGCTAAAGTTTGACGCCCCGTAAGCACTGCGTTAGAATTAGAGTGCGGGGTGGAGCAGTCTGGTAGCTCGTTGGGCTCATAACCCAAAGGTCGGTGGTTCAAATCCATCCCCCGCAACCAATCCTTTCCACAAGTAAACGTCACCCAAGTCAACAACTTACCGTCAGACGGGGGACTGGTCTTCTTTTCCTGAGACT
>JBEKJJ010000272.1:0-10347 GCA_050011295.1 Bryobacteraceae bacterium | reverse complement strand
TTGGAGATGCCGAACAGGTCGGCGTAGAAATTCATGTTCTCGTCAACTGTCAGATCGCCGTACAATCCGAAGCGCTGGGCCATGTACCCGATCTGATCCTTCACCGCCTCCACTTCGCGCGCGACATTGTGGCCGGCTACCCACGCCTCGCCTTCCGTTGGATCCATCAGGCCGCACAGCAACCTGAGGGTAGTGGTTTTTCCGGCGCCATCCGGACCAACCAATCCGAAAATCTCACCGCGCGCGACTTCCACATTGAGATGATCAACAGCCGTAAGATCGCCAAAGCGGCGCGTCAAGCCATTCGCGCGGATGATGGGTTCGGAGGTCAATTCAGTTCAATCTCCGCGTCTACCGGCATGTTGGATTTAAGCTCGTGCTTGGGATTATCCACATCGATCTTGATGCGGTATACCAGTTTCACTCGCTCCTCTTTGGTCTGGATTTGCTTCGGAGTAAATTCCGCCTCCGACGCGATGAAAGAAACGCGGCCGTTGTAAGTGCGGCCCGGATACGAATCGATGGTGAGCTTGGCCAGTGCGCCCAGTTTCACCTTGCCGAGATCCGTCTCGTTGACGTAAGCGCGTAGCCATGGATGATCCAGATCGCCGATGGTGACCACTGTAGTTCCCGCGGCCAGCACCTCACCCACTTCCGCCGACTTCACCAGCACCACGCCGTCAATGGGCGAATACACAGACGTGTCGTTGATCTGGGTCTGCGTAATCTCCATTTGCGCGCGCGATCGATTCACTTCGGCCACATGACCCTGCACGTCTTCTTCGCGCCGTTTCAGCTCCAGCGAATTGGCTTCGCTCACCCGCAATGCAGCCTGCGCGGTAGCGACTTGCGCGCGTGCCGCCTCAATATCTTCCTTGCGCGGACCCTCCAGCACCAACGCCAAGTGCGCCTCAGCCTGGTGCAGAGCGGCGGACGAGCTGTCGTTCCGCATGCGGTACTGATCGTATTGAGCTTTCGAAATATCGTCGTTCTTGAACAGCTCCTGGCCGCGCGCCCAATCCAGCTTGGCCTGTTCAAACTGCGCCCGCGCATCGGCCGCTGCATCGCGCGCTTGCTGGATCTCCTGCGGACGCGAGCCGGCCAGCAATTCATCCAAATGCGCCTGCGCTTCCCGAATCTGAGCTTTCTTCAGCGCAATATCGTTTTCGAGCGTCTCACGCTGCCAGTGAACCAAGGTCTGGGTCTGCTGGAATTGCGACTGGGCCGACTGCAAGCCAGCTTCGTCGCGGCTGCGCTGGCGATCCACCTGATCGCGATCGATGCGGGCGATGAGCATCCCTTTGGTCACGGAAGCCCCTTCATCCACGGTCCGCTCGATCAGCTTTCCCGGGACTTTGAACGAAATGTCCACCTGCGTCAGCTCGATGTTGCCGGAGACCAGTAATCGATTGGCATGGCCGCGGTCGAACCAGCGCGGCCACATCACTCCGGCGGCTACGGCCAGCGCGATCAACAAAAATATCGGAATTACGATTTTGCGTTTCATGTTTTTCCTTTACGGAAGCATGCTCCGGATGGTTCCGGTGGCCGTGCCCAGGTCGATGCGGGCGACGTTGTAGTTGTAGAGCGCGTTGATGCGGTTATCGCGCGCGCGTTGCAACCGGGTCTGCGCATCGGTCACTTCCACGCTGTTCGAGACACCAGCTTTGTAGCGACGCTGCGCCTGCGCCAACTCATTTTCGGACAGCTTCAAGCCGTCCTCGGCCGCTTTCACTTCCGCGTCGGCCGAGCGCAGGCTCTGCAGCGCCAGCCTTACATCCAGCTCAATTTGATCGCGCAAATCTTGGGTGCGGATCTGTTCCTGGCGATATTCGGAAGCACTCTCGGCGCGGCGTGCATCGCGGCGTCCACCGTCGAAAATAGGAATTTTGAGAGATGCTCCGTAGGTGCGTGTGGGAACTGAATCGTTGATTGTCGAACCGCTGGAGCCGTAATCGCCGAAGGCCGCGACCGAAGGCAGGCGCTCGAACTTTACGCCGCTGAAGCTCAACTTCGCGCTTTTCTCGCGGTCCTGCTGCGCTTTCAACTCGGCTCGATTCTCGCGCGCGGTGGCGAGCGCCTGAGCCGGGTCGACGTTTTCCACGGGAACGTAGGACAGTGCGCCAGTCAGCTCCACTGAACGATCCAGCTTCAGCCCGATCACTTTCAACAACTCCAGATGCGACCGCTCCACGCCGTTTTCGGCCACGATCAGCTGCTGCCGGTCATTCGCCAATTGCACATCGGCGCGTGTCACTTCGATCCCTGTGCCCGTGCCCGCTGTCTTCAACGATTGCGACAGCTTGAGCAGTGCTTCTGAAAGTTCGACGTTGGCTTTCGCTGTATCGAGGGCGGCCTGGGCGCGGAGTCCTGTAAGATACGCGCGCGCCACTTGATCGGTAACCTGGTCGCGCGTTCCCAGATTGTCGGCTTTGACGGCTTCGGCGGCGACTTTGGCGGCCTGATACCCACGGATGCTGCTGAAGTCGAAAACTGTTTCGGTGAAGCTGGCGCGCGCGTCGAAAACATCGTACGGTCCCACGAACGAGGGAATGGTGAAACCTAATATAGGAATATTCGGAAAGATGAGACCGAAAGCTCTCAAGTTGCGCGTCTGGCTCTGTTCAGAGACGGCCCCTTCGACATCCGGAAGCAGCGCCGCGCGAGCCTCCGCGGACCGAGCCTCGGCCTGACGAATCGCCTCCGCGGCCAACTTCACTCGCGTGTTGCCATCCGGGGCGAGAGCGAGATCCACCGCTTGTTTGAGAGTCAACTGCAGAGCCGTGGGCTGCGCAAAAAGCGTCGAGCCGAGCAACAGGAACGTTGCGATTCTAGTGAACTGCATGCTGAACCTCCGCAGGCACGGGAGCTTGGAGTCCCGCCAGCAAAAACGCTTCTAGGCGCCGGATGGTGCCTTCCACATCCGAGGCATCGCACTTGCCCCCGGAAAGAACCTGCAGCACTCGCGCGCCTCCGATGGTATGCGCTACCGCCCCCATCATGAATTGCATCCGCCACAGCAGTTCGGTACGGGGCAGATGAGGAAGCGCCCGTTCGAGCGCCGGAAAGAATCGAGCCAAAACATGTGCCATATGTTTCTGGAAAACCTTTTCGGTCAGATCGCTGGATTCCGTGAAGATCCTGCTCATCATGGGTGCGAACTCCTTGGCCGGACCGGACAGCATCTCAAACATGGGCCGCAGCAAGCAATCGATCAGTTGACCCAGCGGCAGTGGGCCATCGCCGGCTTCGGCCTCGCACGCAGCCAGCATCGCGAGACGCCTCTCATTGATGGGGCCAAGGCGGCGAGCAATCACCGCGTGCATGAGCGCTTCCTTGGACTGGAAGTGATAATTCACGGCCGCCAGATTGACGCCCGCCTCCCGGGTGATGACGCGGAGTGAGGTGGCCTCTATGCCAAACTGGGCGAACAATCGTTCAGCGGTATCCAGAAGGCGGTCCTTCGTAGTCATACGTTTGTTTCAATTATACGTATGAATTAATCGCTGTCAATGATCTTCGTACAAGCCATTGAATCGATGTGGGAAACGGTTACTCCCGCGCGATCTGCTGAACCGCATCCAAAACCTGCCCCACACTGATTTCATCCAGCTTCCCGGCCACCAACTGCACCCGATCGCCGCGCGGCGCCCAAACCGCGGGATCCGTCGGCCCGAATATCGCAACCACCGGCGCACCCGCGGCCGCCGCCAGATGCGTGATGCCGGAATCATTCCCGATATATACGCGCGCACTCCGCAGCCACCCAGCCAATTCGTATAGGTTCGCGATTCGCACCGCGCCTTCCAGATTTTCCTCAGGCCCCGCCGACCATCGCACCGGCATCGCGATCCGCACAGCCAATTCCTGAAATTTCTCCATCGGCCAGTTCTTGCGTGGACTCCCGGAAAACGGATGAATCACCGCGAAATCGCCCTCCGGCCCACAGAGACCATCGATTCTCGGAACCGCGCGCCTGCTACATCCCACTTGCTGCAGGAAAAAATCCGCAGCGTGCACGCGTTCGCCGGGAGCAGGCAGCGCAGGAAAGAATTGAAATGGAAGCGCCAGCCTTTCCACCTCCGCGCGAAAATCATCCCGATTCGCGCCGTACCAGGAAATGATCGAATCGAACGCGCGTAATCTCTCCACCAACGCCCGCGGCGCATCCATCCCAGGCAGCCCCAGTAAATCGATGCCCGTCGATGCAATGGATCGCACGCTGTCGGCAAAACGAACCAACGGCACTACATCTTCCCGCACCCACACTTCGGTGTAATCCGCTTTGAGACACTGGAGCGCCGGAAAAGACAAAACGCAATCGCCAATCCCGCCCGGTCGGATCAACAGCCGTCGCAAAGCAGCCGCTACTTCACACTCTTGCTAGTTTCAAACAGCGGCCCGTCCACGTCCTGGATGCTGAGATGGATGGTCTTGGCGGATTCCAGATCCTTGTTCGGCATATCGAAGCGCGCGGCCACCATCCGATCCACTGTCTGGTGCGGAGCGATCTTGTCTTTGAGCGACAGCGAGTCGTTGTATTGATCGCCCAGAAACCGGTTGAATTGGAACAACTGATGCAGATCCATCTTCGAAATGATGGCGGATTCCGCCGTGGTGCCATCCTGCTTGTCCACCGTCACCTCAACGATGCGCACCACAAACGGGACATCCGAAATATTCTCCGCGCGAAAGTCTATCACGGCGATGCTGTCCTGATCGCTGAGCGCCCCCGTCCTGACCTTCAGAATCTGGCCCTTCAGCTCCAGGTGGGCGCCTCGATGCGAATAAAGAATCCCCCACACCGAAATTGCAATCACCACCACGCCAACGCCGAAAAAGATCAGAAATTGTTTGCTCATACCGAGCGCTTAATCTCCCAATAGCTTTCCAAATGCCTGTAGACTGCTGACATTATCGCAGACCGCCTTGATCCCGGCTGTAATCGGAATCGCCAGCAGCAAACCAATGCCGCCCCACAACGTGCCCCAAAACATCAACGCCACGGTAACTACCAGCGGATTCAAATGCACGCGCGAACCCACCACTTTGGGATACAGAAAATTCAGCGCCAGCAGGTGAAGCATCGCAATCACCACCGCGATCATCACGTAAATCGTGGGTTGGTTGTAGACGATCAATCCCGCCGCCAATGGCGGTATGATCGCGAGCGGCAGCCCAACATACGGCACCAGGCTCAAAAATCCGCTCAGCGGCCCAATGAGCGGCCAATAAGGAAGCTTGATCGCAAAAAAGAAACTGCTACTCAACGCGGCCAGCATCGTTCCCAGCACAAAATTTCCGATCATGTACGCGCGCACCATATCCGCCACGCCTTCCCAGCTCTTGCCGACGATCTGGCGTCCCGTGCCTGGGAACAGATAAAGGAAGCTGCGCCGCATGTGGTCGCGCCAGCTCAACATGAAGTACACCAAAAACGGCACAAAGCTGGCCATCAACACTACATCGTAAAAAGATTTCAGATATCCGTAGAGATACGTCACCAGCGGCGTGGGCTCGGCGTGAATCCGAACTTCCGGAATCACCGCCGGCGGTATGTCTTGCTTCGCGGATTTTCGCCGCCGCCCGGCGTCCGGTGGAGTTGCCGGCGACGGCTGATCCTGGAATCGCTTCGGAATCACCACTTGATACGTTTTCTTCTCTATCTGGTCCATCTGAGTGGCGATGTTATCCACCATCTCATTCATGCGCTGGCTGTAGATGGGCAATGCGTCCACGAATCCGGAGAACTCCGTGAACAATCCGAATCCCAACAGGTACAAACCGAGCAGCGAGATGCTGCAAACCACGAAGCTTGCCACAGCTCGAGGCAAACGCAATTTTACGAATGCGGTCACCACCGGGTCCAGTAGAAACGCGATGATCACCGCGATCACCACGGTGATGAAGAATACCCGGCCGTAATACAACAGCGCGATGCTCGCCGCAAATGCCAGTACCGTGAGACTGGTCTGTCCAGGTTTATGAGTTTGCACGGGCAGCATCGGTGTAAGTGTGGACATCCGTACTTTGGGCTCTTTACTATGATGAAATGAAACCATAAGGGACAGCAAACCGGTGGACGGTGGGCTGCTTCCGATTTCAATGACTAACGGCAGAGTACTGGCGCTCGATCTGGGCAAGCGACGCATTGGATTGGCGCTCAGCGACGAGCTGGGAATCACCGCGCAGGGCCTGGAAACATTGGAGCGCAGCAACATCCGCGAGGACCTCGCGCGGCTCGCCCAGCTTGCTTCCGACAAAAATGTCACTCTGATTTTGATGGGAAATCCACTGCACATGAGCGGCCGTGAAGGCCGCCAGACCGAGTACACGCGCGATTTTGCGGAGCGCCTCCACGCCGCCACCGGCCTTCCGGTGGAATTCCGCGATGAACGCCTCACCACCGTGGAAGCCGAGCGCGTGCTGCGCCAGAGCGGCATCAGCATTCAGAAAAGAGCCAAAGCGGTGGATCGCCTGGCAGCCGTGATTCTGCTCGAAAGCTATCTCGACTCCTTCCGCCTATGATTAGCCAACTATGACGCGCGCTCATTCCTCGGGCGGGTACCTTATCCGGCTGATGTTCGCACTCCTGCTAGTGGCTGCCATCGGCCTCGGAGCTCTCTACTACTCGGTATCGCGCCCTTATCAGGGCTTCCAGAAACCGGTGATTCTGGATTTTCCAAGGGGCACCAGCACGCAGTCCATGAGCGCGCAACTCGCACGGGCCGGCGTCATCCGCAACTCTTGGACATTTTTGTTGGCTCGCGCCGCGCATCCCAAAGCGCGCCTGCTGGCCGGCGAATATCAGTTCTCGGAACCCGCGTCCGTGCTAACCGTTTTCAACCGCATCGCGCGCGGCGACGTATTCTTTTACGAACTCACGGTCCCGGAAGGCAGCAACATGTTCGATATCGCCGCGAGTATCGACCGTTTTGATTTCATGAAAGGCGCCGATTTCCTGCGCGTCGCTCGCGACCCCGCGCCGATCCGCGATCTCGCACCCGGCGCCCCCACGCTCGAAGGCTATCTGTTCCCGTCCACCTACCGTATCGAGCGTCGCACCACGGTAAAGCAACTCGCCCGCATGATGACAGATCTGTTTCGCAAACATTGGCGCGAGTTACAGCCCTCCGTCGAAGTGAATCCCGCCGTGAATTCAACTGTTACGCTGGCCTCGCTAGTGGAGAAAGAGACAGCCCTCGCCGAGGAGCGCCCCTTGGTCGCGTCCGTCTACGCGAACCGTCTGCGCATGGGCATGCCGCTCGATTGCGATCCAACCACCATCTACGCAGCGCTCCTGGAAGGGCGCTACCGCGGCACCATCTATCGTTCGGATCTGGATAGCCAAAATCCATACAACACCTACCGCCATCCCGGCCTTCCGCCTGGACCCATCGCCAACCCTGGATTAGCGGCCCTCAAAGCGGCGCTCGCGCCGGCCGCAACATCTTACGTGTACTTTGTCGCCCGGCCCGACGGCTCGGGCGGCCATCAGTTTTCCGAAAATATCGAAGCGCACAACCGCGCAGTGGAGCAATATCGCCAGCATCGCAGGTAATGTTTTTCGCTCACGCTATGATGAATCCTTGATGCAGCTCCCGGAATCCGCCGCAGCCTTTCTCGCCGCGATTGTCGAACGGCTACGCAAGGTTCAGACAAAGCAACGCATCGTTTTTCCGGAAGGGGACGACCCGCGTGTTCAGCAAGCAGCCGCCCGCCTCGAGCGTGAAGAACTGGCAGTGCCAATCCTATTGGGAACGTGCCAAACCGTCTCTGACCAGGACGCACGAAAATACGCACACCTCTACTTTGAACGCCGCCGCTCCAAAGGCCTTACCGAAATCGAGGCGGCCGAAATCGCAAACCAGCCACTCTACACGGCAGCCCTCATGGTTGCATCGGGCGATGCCGACGGATTCGTAGGGGGCGCGGTGAACACTACCGCGGAAACCGTGCGCGCCACTTTTCAATGCATCGGCCCCGCCCCTTCCGTCCAAACAGTTTCGAGCGCGTTCATTGTCGCTGTTCAAAATCGAGCGTTCGGCCACAACGGACTGCTAGCCTTCGCGGATTGCTCCATCATCATCGATCCCTCGCCCGTGGAGTTAGCCGAAATCGCCATCGCAACGGCCGATACCACCCGCCGCATCTTGCATACCGATCCAATCGTTGCGCTTCTCTCTTTCTCAACCAAAGGCAGCACGCATCATCCGTGGGTAGATAAAGTTACCGAGGCGTTACGCATCCTGCGCGAGCGCGCTCCCGATCTTACAGTGGATGGCGAACTGCAAGCCGACGCTGCTCTTATCGAAACGGTTGCCCAATCCAAAGCGCCCGGATCTCCTGTGGCAGGCCGTGCCAACGCGCTAATCTTCCCCGACATCTCGAGCGGCAACATCGCTGTAAAGCTGGTGGAACGCTTGGGTGGCGCCGTTGCTCTTGGACCCTTCCTGCAAGGGCTTGCGAAGCCAGCCAACGACCTGTCGCGTGGATGCTCCACCGACGATATTTACGGCGCCGCCATCGTCACGGCCCTTCAATCCGCCCATGCTTCCCTTTAAGCTCGTCTATCACCCCGGCTACGACCTGAATCTCGGCGAGCATGTTTTTCCTTCGCGGAAATACCGCCTCATTCGCGACCGTTTACTCGAAGAACATTTCGCCGCGCCCGCGGATTTCGTCGAACCGCAGCCTGCCTCCGATGCGGACATCCTGCGCGTACACGATCCCGGCTGGGTCGAGCGGCTGAAAACCGGAACATTGAGCGTGAAGGAACTCGTAAAACTCGAAATTCCCTATTCACCCGAAATGGTCGCAGCCTTCTGGCTAGCGACAGGAGGCTCCATTCTAGCCGCCCGCAACGCACTGCACGACCGCATCGGATTCAACATCGGCGGCGGATTTCATCATGCGTTTCGCGGCCACGGCGAAGGCTTCTGCGCCATTCACGATGTCGCCGTAGCCATTCGCGCACTCCAGCACGATGGCTCCATTGAACGCGCGATGGTTGTGGATCTGGACGTCCACCACGGCAACGGAACAGCCGCAATCTTCTCGGGCGACCGCAGCGTGCTTACACTATCCATGCATCAGTTCCACAATTATCCAAGCGAAAAGCCGGACTCCATCATCGACATCCACTTGCAAGATGGCGTGGAAGACGAAGAATATCTAAGCCGCCTGAACGACGCCTTAGCAGTAGCGATGGGCTTCGCCCCAAACCTGGTTTTCTACCTCGCCGGTGCCGACCCCTTCCAGCAGGACCAGCTCGGCGGCCTCTCCCTAACGATGGACGGCCTAAAACAGCGCGACCGCCTGGTGTTCGAAACAGCTATAACTCAAAACGTTCCAGTAGCCGTAGTCCTGGCCGGAGGCTACGCCCGCAACACCGGTGACACGGTGGCCATCCACTGCAACACAGCCAAGGCAGCCAGGGAGGCGCTGCGGTAAAGATGCGTGGCGCACGCACTCCTGATCGGGATAGGGGGAAGGATCGCTCCTCCGCCCCTCCCACACCACCGTACGTACGGGTCCGTATACGGCGGTTCGATAAGTTATGCTATCGACCCTCGATCAATGAAGGAAGTCCAAGCGAGGCCAGATAGGCGTTCGACAAGGCTCGGTCCACAGCTGGGCTGTGGCTCACGCGCCACGGGCCGAGGCGAGAGCCGGCCGCTTTCTTAGCCGCCTCCACATCCACTCCCCGCCGGACCAGTTCCGCAAAACGCTTGCGACCGGTTTTCCATTGTCGCCAGAAGGCGTTGCGTACCCGCCTCCGGATCCACGAATCCAACTGCTTCAGCACCGACGGGGTCTCACAGAACCGATAATAGCCTCGCCAACCTCTCACATACGGGGCCAGTTCCTCCATCACCTGCTCCATGCTGTTCCCCCTGCTCTTATGCGTGATTTCTCGAATCCGCTCCTTGAATCGGTCTATCGCTTTCGGCGCAATCTTGCGCTTCAGTTCCTTCCCGCCCGTAAAGCTGAATCCCAGAAACTTCCGCTCCTGCGGTTTCGCCACCGCGCTTTTCGACTCGTTCACCTTGAGTTTCAGCTTTTCGGTGATGAATCGTTTCACACTTTCCATCACCCGCTGCCCCGCCCGCTCGCTGCGTACGTAGATGTTACTGTCGTCCGCATATCTCACGAAGCGATGGCCCCGCGCTTCTAACTCCCGGTCCAGTTCGTCCAGCACGAGGTTACTCAGCAACGGCGAAAGGACTCCCTGAACGCAAAAGATAACCTGACGAAGACTGTGCCCCAAGCATACCGGAACTCGGCGGCGATGTTCTACCAGGTCCGGAACCAGAGGGTGGAACCGGTAGCGAGTGGCGAATGGTG
>JBEKJJ010000271.1:0-10425 GCA_050011295.1 Bryobacteraceae bacterium | reverse complement strand
TGATCGGAAAGCAACCGAACACATTCGGAACCGACTAACCCGCCGGAGCCCGTGATTAAAGCGCGCACACGAGTCCTCGGCCCGGGCGGGATAAATAGTAGCTCATGGATGTCCCAGTTAAATCAAAGTATACACCGGGAACGGAAGGATTGTAGTCTTTACTGCCGCCAACGCGGCCGGGGACGACTTCAATCGCCTTCAGCGGCCATCACGCGTTCCTCGGTGGCGCGGGCATCCGGATGGGCCCCGTAGCCCAACGTCAGATACTCCACCACGTCTTCAAACTTCTCGCGAGGAAGAATGCGCCAGCAGTCCAGAACCACCGGTTTCGCGGCGGGACGCTTGAAATCCTGAGGCATCAATTTCTTGAATTCCGGCCACGGCGTGGTAATTGCCAGTACGTCGGATTGACGGGCGCATTCGGCCGGCCCGGAAACGAAGGTCACCCGGCCCTCCAACTGTTCGCGCGCATTATCCATGGCCTCTGGATCGTACACCACCACCCGCGCGCCTGACTGCAAGAGGTATTTGGCCAACGCGACGCCCTGCGATTCCTCAATCACTCCGGTATCGGGCTTGTAAGATAATCCCAAAACGCCCGCCGTGCCACCCTTGGGTAATCGCGCCAGAATCATGGCGCCCAACCGCGGCACTTGCTGGCGGTTGAGTTTATCCGTCGCCTCCGCCAGCAGCGCGGGAGCGCCGTTCGCACGCGCCAGCGCGGAAAACGCCACGTTGTCGCGCGGGAAACACGGGCCGCCGTAGCCTAACGCGCCTTTTAAGTATTTCTGACCAATGCGCGTATCGCAACCAATCGCTGACGTCACTACATCCACATCCGCGCCGGGCAGCGTTTCACAAACCTGCGCCAGCATATTGGCGTAGGAAATCCGGGTGGTAACGAAGGTGTTGACCGAGAGCTTGGTGAGTTCCGCATTCACGAAGTTCATACGGCGGATTTTCGGATCGCTGTCGCACACGCCCTGGTAAAATTCCTCCAGAATGGCGCCGGAGCGCTCATCCGACTCTCCGATCAGGATCATATCGGGGTAAAGCATGTCGTGGACCACGTTGCCCAGCGCGATGAACTCCGGGTTGTAGCACAGGCCGAAACCGGGGCCGCACTTCTTTCCGGTAAACTCTTCGAGGGCCGGTAGCAGCGTGCCGCCAGTGGATCCCGGCATCACGGTGCTCGAAAGCACCACCAGATGCCATTTCGCCTTCTTTCGCAGCACCGCGCCGATCTCTTCGGCGGCGTTCATCACGTAACTCATAGAGAAGCGCCCGTCGGGTCCCGAGGGTGTCGGAACCATGATCATGGTGACATCCGTCGCGAGGATGGCCTCTTCGTAGCTATGCGTTGCAGATATCCGTTCGCGGCTGCCGTCGATCATTTCCTGCAGCCGCGGCTCCTTTACGGGAGCCTGGCCGGCATTGATGGCCGCTACCGTGCGTGGATTCAAATCCACACCCACCACCGTGTGGCCCTTGTGCGCCATCACGGCTTGCATGGGCGAACCCAATTTCCCTAATCCAATAATTGAAATATTCATGAGTATTTATTCCTGTCGAACAATCGGCATGCGCCATCCGGTGCCGAAAGCGCGCGAAGTCACTTTCAGGACGGGGGCTGCCTGTTTCCTTTTGAATTCAGCCATTCGCACCAGGCGAAGGACGCGGCGGACGGTATCTTCATCATAACCGCTAGCAATGATATCTTCGGCCGACTGGCACTGTTCGATGTGCAGTTCCAGAATCTGATCCAGCAGGTCATACGGGGGCAGGCTGTCCTGGTCCGTCTGATCGGGCCGCAGTTCAGCGGAAGGCGCCTTGGTGAGAATGGCCTCGGGGATATCGGGCTTGATCCGGTTGCGCCAACGCGAGACCCGGTAGACCATCATTTTCGGCAGATCCGCGATTACCGCCAAGCCGCCGTTCATATCGCCATATAGAGTGCAGTATCCCACCGAGATTTCCGACTTGTTGCCGGTGGTGAGCAGCAGCGAGCCAAATTTATTGGATAGCGCCATCAGCAGATTGCCGCGAATGCGCGATTGGATATTCTCCTCGGTGACGTCGGATGGGCGGCCGCGAAATGCTTCCGCCAGCACTCCGTCGTAAGTCTGCATGATATCGGTGATGGGCAAGGTCAACGTGCGGATCCCTAGGTTGCGCGCCAGCTCCACTGAATGGTCCACGCTACCGCCGCTCGAATAGCGCGAGGGCATCAGTACGCCCAAGACATTTTCGGGTCCAACGGCTTCGGCAGCGATGGCTGCCGTCAGCGCGGAATCGATGCCGCCCGAGAGCCCGAGCAGGACCTTCGAGAAGCGCGTTTTCGATACGTAATCGCGAACGCCCAGCACCAGTGCGTGCCAGATCTCGGCTTCGGTTTCGAAATCGTCTTCAGATACCGTGCCCGCGCTCTGGGTTTGATCTCCTTGGGTTTGATCTTTCAAAGCCAGGTCCACCAGGAGGATGTCTTCCTGGAAACCTTTGGCGCGGGCTACCAGTCGGCCGTCGCGATCGAAAACACAACTTCGGCCGTCGAAAATCAGATCGTCATTGCCTCCCACCTGGTTCACATACGCTACGGGAAGGCGATATTTCTGGGCCATGTGGCTCAGCATCCGCTCCCGCAGGATCTGCTTGCCGGCAATGAATGGTGAGGACGAAAGGTTGACGATGGCTTGCGCACCGGATTCGGCCAGGACCTCAATGGGGTCCTGATGGTAGCGGCGGCGCTGCCAAAAATCCCGGTCGTTCCAGACGTCTTCGCAGATACTGATGCCCAGGCGCCAACCATTCAATTCCAGAATCTGCGGACCGATGGTTGGTTCGAAATAGCGGTCTTCATCGAAGACGTCATATGTCGGCAGCAGAGTTTTGTGAAAGGCGGGCCCCACTTCGCCATCCTGGAGGAGCACCGCGCTATTGAACAGCGGACGGCCCATTTCCGACGGATTAGGCGTGGCCACTCCCACGAGAAGCGGCGGCGCGGACCGAAGTTCAGAAGCGATCTGGCGCAGAGCCTGGCAGCTACGCCGCACGAATCCCTGGTTCATCAGAAGGTCGCGCGGCAGATATCCCATCAATGCGAGCTCCGGCGTGACGATCAGATCCGCGCCCGCGTCCTGAATCTGTCTGGCGCCACGGATGATGAGAGAGGCGTTCCCGGCTATATCGCCGGCCGTGGGATTAATCTGAAGAAGGGCAACCCGCAAGAGACTCAATAGTATATCGTAACCTGTTTGTTAGACAGATGCGTAAGCCGAAACGATACAACGCGAAGAAGGAAGTCCGGGCGCTGGCGCGGGAGCGGGTGGGGACGCCGCCATCTCCTAAGATTATGGTGCCAAAGAACTTACGAAAAAAGCCCAAACACAAAAAGCCGATTGAGGCGGAGGAAACGTAAGAACCCGTTTCTGGTTTCTCGTTTCTCGTTGGGTGCGGTCGGAAACGATGAACGAGAAACGAGCTCAGCTGCTGCTTCCCGGGGTGAACAACGCTCCAATTACCTTGAAGATCAGCGGGATTACCCAGGCGGGCGTGATGGCCGCGAAAGCTTTACCCTTCGAGGCGCCGGTTAATGATGCTAGCGCCAAGGCCAGGATCACCAGGCTCCAGATCTGGAAAATCGAAAAGAAGTTCAAGATAGCCAGTAGGACGCCATGCGCGGGAACGAAAATGTCCAAGCCAAAGGCCGGAGTCATTTGATCCTGCGAGGTAATCTCATCGCCCTTGGTGCGCAGGACGATATAAGTGGCGATGTATTGGAGCGAGGCGATCAGCGAGGTGGCCATCATGATAGAAAAGATGTCCCGAAATTTCGCTCGCAGGCCCACCATCGAGCCAGTGACGTTGACCAGCCAGGCGCCCAGCATGGTGAACAACACGATAAAAACCGGTACCACGTAGACGATGACTTGTGTAATGATGCGCGTCATGTTCCGGGCATTTTCCAGGCGCTCCGGCGGAATGTTCTGCTGGGCCATCCTGGCCTCGCCCAACTGCAGCGTATAGGGCAGCATGAGATAGCCGAACACGATGAAGATAATGCTTACGACGATCAGCGGCCACAGCCAGAACAACTTTGCTTTAGCCGCTTTCGCCAAACCACCCGGGTCGACGAACGCATTGAACATGCCAAGAATGCCGCTAGCGACGCTGGGATTCTCCTCAGCCATATGAGCCTCCGTTCCAACAAGCTGGATCGAGTACCAAAAGATTATACCTTTTGCGGTACGCTGTGAGTTCGGTCAACTCAATGAAATTTGCAATTCTGCTGTTCGGTCTGTCCGCCGCTATGTACGCACAACTGGCCGCGCCCAACGCGTCGGGCGTCACGATGGGGCACCTGCATCTCTATAGCAAAGATCCTGAGGCGCAGCGGAAACTCTGGGCCGACGTTCTGGGTGCCCAGGAAAGCAAGCTCGGCAACATGCAAGTGTTCAAGCTGCCCGGAGTTCTGATCCTGCTGCAAAAGGCGGATCCAAGAGCAGGCAGCGAAGGTTCGGTGATCAATCATCTCGGGTTCAAGGTTCGCGATCTCTCTGCCACATTGGCTAAAGTGGAAGCCGCTCACATTACGATTGTCAGCCGCACGCCGCCGCAGGCCATGCTTCTGGCTCCGGACGACATTCGCGTGGAGCTGACCGAAGATCCCTCGATTTCGGCTCCGGCCATCCATCACCACATTCATTTCTACGCAACCGATGTGGAAGCGATGCAGAAATGGTACGCCACTACGTTTGGCGCGATTCCGGGCAAGCGAGGGAAATTTGACGCTGATGACCTTCCCGGCGTAAATCTGTCATTCACCCCCTTCGCGGCCGCTCAGGCCCCTACCAAGGGCCGGGCATTGGATCACATCGGATTCGAAGTGGAAAATCTGGAAGCCTTCACGAAGAAACTGGAAGCGGCCGGAGTGACGTTCGACGTACCTTATCGTAAGATTCCCGCGCTCGGCCTCTCGCTCGCGTTCTTGACGGACCCTTGGGGTACTTACATCGAGCTTACCGAAGGGTTAAATAAGCTCTAATAGGTACGCTTGTCCCCAGACGAACAGCCTGAACCTGAGTCCCCCAAGACAGGGCCGAAGTTTTATACGGCCCTAGCCTGCTACACCGTCATCGCGGTAGCGGCGGCGTTCACTCTCGATGGTACCTTCCGCCTCGTAGTCTGGATATTCCTGGCAGGGCTAGCGGCTAGGACCTACCTCCATACTTTGAGAAAGCCTTAGCCCCTCTCGCATCCACAAGGCGGACCGATATGTGTAGCAGGAGCACGAGTTGATCGTGTTCCATTTTGAAACGCGAATACCAATTCGGTATTGGCGGGATGGGCTATCGGTTCCATTACGAGATTTCCATCGTCTAACTCGACTTTAGTACTTTCGATGCACTACGCAGTCCCTCTCTCCGGACCTGAGGTCCATCCTATTGACACTGGGGGCGATCCTGTACGGGTTCCCAGGAAACGTCTCAGCGTACCTGAGCAATTTTCCCTAAGCCGAAGTCTGGCGACTGGCTTGCACCTACTAGCGTGTCGAGATGAGAAAGCCACTTAAGCAAAAGGGGAAAGGGAAGCAGATTCCAATGAAAGCCAAGACCGCCCATACCAGCACCGCCGCGAAGACTGCCAGACGCGATCGCATTGTGATCGAGCATCTTCCGCTGGTGAAAGCCATCGCTATTCGCGTGCACGAGAATTTGCCGGTGCATGTCGATCTGGACGACCTGGTTCACGCCGGAGTTCTTGGCCTTTTCGACGCAGCCGGCAAATTTAATCCCGACAAGCAAGTGGCATTTTCGAGCTACGCCAAGCACCGCATTAAAGGCGCTATCCTGGACAGCCTGCGCCAGCTCGATTGGGCTTCGCGAGATCTGCGCCGCCGTCACAAGCAGGTGGAAGCCGCTACGCGCGAACTGCAAGCTACACTGCAGCGGACGCCCACCGAATCCGAGATCGCTCTAAAGCTAGGCGTGGATGTAGATCGCTGGCGCCAGATGATGGTAGACCTGCGCAGCGTAGGGTTGATATCGGCTTCCTCGCGCGCTCCCGAACATGACGACCTGCCCGCCCCGGATTTTCCGAGCAAGCCCGAAACCCAGCCCGACAATATGTGCTCCCACGAGCAGATGCGCTCGGTTCTGGGCGTCGCCATGAAAACCCTTCCCGAGCGCTACCAGAAAGTGGTCTTCCTCTACTACACCAACGAAATGACCATGAAGGAAATCGGCGGAATTCTCGGGATCAACGAAAGCCGCGTCTCGCAGATTCATAAATCCGCACTGGAGAAAATGCAGGTGGTGTTGCAAGCCAACGGCATCCATTCCGTTCACGCGTTCTAATCGGCAGGGCCCGAATCGGCGGATGCACCGGCTTCTCAGCGGCCGGTTGTTGCGAATATTGGATAGAATGACCTGGATCAGCTCCGGAGGTCTGGATGACTCATCCAAGCTCTACTTCTGCGCCACGAACGAAAGGTGGCAGCCCGCTTGAACTCTTGAAGTCGCTGGGTGGGGCTGCCGGCATCCTGACGGGAATCACATTTGTCAGCGGCTGGCTGTATTGGTCAACCTATTACACGGCATTCGGCCTGAATCCCCTGGTTCTGGACTTCCCTATACCGGTGGTGTCCGTCTCAATTAGTCAGGTTCTGGTGCGCGATTCGGCACCGGCCTCGGGCTTGGGCGCTCCAATTCTGATCGCCTTGATCGTTTGTGTCGCGCTGAGTGGTCTGTTCGTCTACTGGCGCACGCGCGGCCATCGAGGCTCCGGATTTGTGCTCCTCTTAGCGGCTCTGATCATGTTGGTGGGGGCATGGCGGCTGGGTTATCATGACGCCGATTTAGACGCAGGCTGCAATTCGAGACTCCCGACCGTTGCGTTCCTGTTGACCACAGCGCCGGATGCTGCGGATGCGCCGCCATCCTGTCTGAACAACATGTTGAGCTGTAAATTGGTGCTTCATTCGAGCGGCGTGTACCATTTTTTTGAAATTCCTGATTGCAGCGCGGGATTCACGAACACGGTTGGCGCTGGTTTGGCGACGGCGGAAGTGCTGGACGCTCAGGTTAAAATGGTCCGTATCTTACGCAGCAAAGGGTTGTGAGAAAGAGCGTGTTGTGAGAACGAATATCGTGAGAATCGGCGTAATTGCGTTGGCCGGCCTGACGGCTGAGGCGGATACCGTCACAACACTGGATTCGCGGAGTTGGAACGGCGTCGTAACCAGTGTACAGGGCGGGGTCCTGAACCTTCAGGCGGATTTTCCTAACAATCCAAAGCATCCCTTGCAATTTGGGGCAAGCTACATAAGATCAATCGAGTTCAACCCGACCACGTATAACCCGGGCGACATTCCAACGATGCCCCAGCAGCAAAAGGGCGGGCAATTGTTTTGGACAATTTACCTGCAACCAATAAGAGGTCAAAAGCCTCAAGAAGCTCCAACCTGCCAAGATATCAGCGTCGATCCTGAGACCGTTGGCTGTGACGGTACGATGTACCCTCGGAAAAGAGTGGTGCGGATTCTGATCGCCCAATGAGCAGTGCGCGCGTGCGCCACCCCGCCGCCCCTGTTTGCTACTATACCTAGAACAGAAATCTCGAAAAAAACCTCGCCAGGACACGCGATGAGTAAAGAAGACAGCATTGAGGTAACTGGAACTGTTGTAGAAAAATTTCCGAGCGGCCTGTTCAGCGTGCAACTGGATCAGGAACGAACCGTACTAGCCCACTTGGCCGGCAAGCTGCGCCGCAATCGTATTCGTGTGTTGGCAGGGGATCGTGTCACGCTGGAGCTCTCTCCCTACGATTTGACAAAGGGACGAATCACTTACCGGCACAAGTAGAGTACCCGTTCGCCGGATTCCTCCCTAACCTATTCATTTCCCATGGGTAACGACGCAAAGAAAGCCCGGTGAAACCGGCTGTTTGATCGTCGTGCAGGCTTCCTTCTTTACGACGCCTTCCATAATGGAGGCGTGAGCGAGATTCCATTCAAGAGGCAACCTGCGAGGCAACCGGCGAGGCAACCTGCCACCCGATCCAGGACGCGGACTACCGGCGCGGCCAACGACATTGCGCAAGCATTGTCGCGCCGGCTGGTGGGACAACCTGCGGCGATAGAAGCTATTGTTCCCTATGTTCAGATGCACCGGGCCATGTTGGCGCCGGAAGGGCGTCCGGCAGGTGTTTTCCTGTTGCTGGGCCCGACCGGGACGGGGAAGACCAAGACCGTGGAAGCGCTCGCCGAAGTGCTGCACGGTAGTCCCAAGAAAGTCCTTAAAATAGATTGCGGCGAGTTTCAAATGGAGCACGAGGTGGCGAAGCTTTTGGGAGCGCCCCCGGGCTACCTGGGCCATCGCGAGACGCAACCGCTGCTCACACAGCAGAAAGTAAACGGCGTCAGCAGCGAATCGTGCGATCTTTCCATTGTGCTGTTCGATGAGATTGAAAAGGCGGCCGCTTCCGTGGCGCGGCTGCTGCTCGGCGTTCTGGACAAGGCTATCTTGCGGCTGGGCGACAACAGCACCGTCAACTTCGAAAAGACCATGATTTTCCTGACCAGCAACCTGGGCGCGCGTGCCATGAACCGGGAGCTGAATCCGGACTTCGGATTTGAACCGTTGGTGGCAGCGCCGGGTGCGGACAAAGCTGCCAAACTTCATAGCATTGGTATGACGGCTTTGCGGCGAAATTTCTCTCCGGAGTTCATGAATCGGATAGACTCGGTGGTCACGTATCTGCCGCTCAGCCAGGAAGCGTTGGCGGCCATCCTGGACCGACACGTTCAGGAGCTGCAGGAACATCTTGATAAGCGGCTAGGATCAAATACTTTCCGGCTGGAAGTGCCGGGGCGCACGCGCCGCTTTTTGCTCGAGCGAGGCACCAGCAGCGAATATGGCGCGCGCGAGCTGAAGCGGACCATCCAGCGGCAACTGATCCAACCCCTGGCGTCCTTGATCGCAGCCGGCGAAATAGCGCCAGGCGCCCGCATTCGGGCCGATGTGGTTCCCCGAAAGGACAAATTGCAGATGCGGGAAATCGCCGACGATTCGTTAGCACCGGCGTGCTAGCCCCGGTTCACCGTGATCTTCGACGCGCACCGCCTGGCCAGAACGTAGAATGTTAGTGGAACTCAAGTGAGCGGGACACTTTATGTGGTGGCCACTCCCATCGGCAACCTGGAAGACATTTCGCCGCGGGCTGTGCGGATTCTTGGCGAAGTGGATCTGATTGCGTGCGAAGACACCCGGCACACGCGCAAGCTGCTGGATCGGTACAGCATCTCGAAGCCATTAATCAGCTACCACGAGCACAACGAACAGCCGCGCTCCGCGGAGTTGCTGGCTGATTTGCAAGCCGGAAAGAACATCGCGCTCGTGTCTGACGCCGGCACTCCGCTCATCGCCGATCCGGGATACCGCTTGGTGGAGCAAGCGCGCCAACGGGGCATCGTTGTTGTTCCGCTGCCCGGCCCCTGCGCATTCATCGCGGCGCTGAGTGCTTCCGGTTTGCCCACCGATTCATTTCTGTTTCATGGATTTCTGCCGCCCAAGCAGGGACAGCGCAGGAAGCTGCTGGAAGAACTGAAGACTCTCGAAGTCACGCTGGTTTTTTACGAAGCCCCGCATCGGATTCTGGAAACTCTGGAAGACATCGCGGCGACATTGGGCGAGCGCCGCGTGGTGCTGGCGCGCGAGCTGACCAAGATCCACGAAGAGTTTCTGCGTGGTACGCCTGGGGAGCTGCGGGCTGCTTTGGTGGAACGTCCATCGATCAAGGGCGAATTCACCGTGATGGTGGCCAGGGGAGAATTACCCACAAGTGACGACACTCCGCTCGACGCGGCAGTGGAGAAGTTAATCGAATCCGGCATCCCGCGCATGGAGGCGTTAAAGACGGTGGCGCGCCAGCGGGGCCTTTCGAAGCGCGACGTTTATAAAAAGCTGCATCAGGACTAACGCGGGCATCATGCCCGACTACTGGCCCGATTGCTAGCGTGGCGGGCGGGCGCGGGACAACATTCGGCCGGGCAAACGTCCTGATACGGCCCGTATTTTCCGATGGCGCGCGCTTCGCATTCTCCCAGGCGCTCGCGAATCAACTCGCGGATCATAGCGAGAAATTTCGGGTGGACCCCCACCGTTGCGGCGCGGACCATGCGCAGCTTGCGTTCTTCTGAAATCGCGCGGGCTTCGGTATCCAGGTCGTACAAAACTTCCATGTGATCTGAAATAAACCCGATCGGCGCCACTACGACATCCTGCCCAGGTTCCATTGCGCGCAGTACGTCGCCGATATCGGGCTCGAGCCAGGGTTGACCCGGCGCGCCGCTGCGGCTCTGATATACCAGCTTCCAAAAGCCGATGCCAAGACTCTCGGCGACCAAGCGGCACGATTCGTTGAGCTGTA
>JBEKJJ010000270.1:0-10461 GCA_050011295.1 Bryobacteraceae bacterium | reverse complement strand
CAAACGGACCAGGAACCGGCCCGCGCCGCACTCCGTTTTGCGCGAAGTTCCTTAGAAGCGCAAAGGGTGCGGCGCGCACCGCAAAACGGACCAGGAACTGGCCCGCGCCGCGCTCCGTTTTGCGCGAGTTCCTTAAGAGCGCTACTGCAAAGTAGAGAGGTGCTATTCCGGCGCTCCCTTCCCGTCGCGGCTCAGATTTGCGCCCTCGCCAGCACGAATGGAATACATCCCTGTGTTATTCTGAAACCAACGAAAGAGCGTTGTTTATGCGTCCCC
This sequence comes from Bryobacteraceae bacterium, assembly GCA_050011295.1. Taxonomy (GTDB): domain Bacteria; phylum Acidobacteriota; class Terriglobia; order Bryobacterales; family Bryobacteraceae; genus Palsa-89. The sequence continues at coordinate 10,185 of JBEKJJ010000270.1, read as the reverse complement.
GCACCGCACTCGCGGTTGGATTCTTTGGGCTTGTTTCCGCATGGGGAGTGCTCCACGCGCAGCGGCCTTTCAAAGAATATCCGGCCATCGAGTACGAAAATTTCCCCATCCCGCCCGACTTCAATACCAAAACCGAATGGGTGCGCGCCCGGCTCCGTTATCCCGATATCTACGGCTATCCGCAGCGCCGGCTCCAGATGCGAGACGGCCGCGAGTTTCCCGGTTACTGGACCATGGATTACCCGCGCTCTGACCGCCATCTGATGGCGGCCGTCCGGCGGCTCACTCGCATCGACACGCGCTTAGCCGAACAAGTCACCGAATTCGACCACACCGACGACGTTTATAATTGGCCCGTTTTATACGGCGTGGAAGTGGGACATTGGAAGCTGCCGGACGATCAGGCGGACCAATTCCGCGACTACCTGGCGCGGGGAGGCTTCTTCATGTGCGACGATTTTCACGGGGACGAAGAGTGGTCCACCTTCATGAACAGCATGAAGAAGGTGCTGCCCGGCCGCGCTATCGAGGAGATTCCCGACAACGATCCCATCTTCCACACCCTCTTCGATCTGGACGAGCGATTTCAAGTTCCCGGCGCGCAGTTCTTCGAAACCGGAATCACCTATGAGAAAGGGCCCAGCGGCAAGGTCCCGCACTGGCGCTGCATTCGCGACGACAAGGGCCGCATCATGGTCGTCATCTGCCACAACATGGATTTGGGCGATGCGTGGGAGTGCGCCGATGAACCACGCTATCTCGAAAAATGGTCATCGCTGGCATTCCGCGTAGCGATGAACTATTTCATCTACGACCTAACCCACTAGGCCAGTTGTGTGACAGGCCCGTGGGGCAGGTCTCTGACCTGCCAAGTTACTGCCTCTTCCTCGGCGCCGGCGAAATCGCATCCCATTTCGCGTCACCCGTCGACGTATAACCCTTCGGCAGCTTCTCCCAATCCGGCCGCGTGATGCCGTTCAGATCGTACACCACCCTCCCCTCGCGCAGCGTCAGCTCGCACTCTAATTTTTGTTTGCCCCGCAAATTTGCCCCGTAAGTATCCGTGAATCCGAAATCTCCAGTTTCCATCTTCAGCACCGCGACGTCCGCGGGCGCGCCCACCGACAGATTCCCCAGCTCCTCATGATGAATTTCCCGCGCTGGATTCCAAGTGGACCGCGCCACTACATCGTCCACCGAAATTCCCATCACCACAAATTTGCTCATCACGTTCAGCATGTCTTTCATCCCCGCGTTCATGCTGCCCGTATGCAAGTCCGTCGAGATGGAGTCGGGCAAAAAGCCTTCTTTGATGGCAGGCACGGCGATGCGCCACACGAAGCTTCCTCCGCCATGCCCCACATCAAAAATCACGCCGCGCTTGCGAGCCTCCCACATCGCCGGATTCACATGCCCGTCTTCCGTCTGCTCGTTTCTCAATCCGGAATAGCAGTGCGTATAAATGTCGCCGGGCCGCAACTTCTTGGTCACCAGCTCGCTCATCGGACGCTCCGGCCGATTCGCTCCAAAATCCACCATCACAGGAATGTTGGCGATGGTTCCCGCTTCCACCGCCTGCTCCACCGGAGTCCATTCCGGCCCCGTGTAGTGCGCCGTCTTGATGCCGATAATCAATCCCTTGTGCCGCAGAGCCATCTCGGCGGAGGGCTTCGCTTCCATGTCCGCCAAAACGTCTTCGTACTTCACGCCGCGCATACCGGAGCCAACAATATTCAAGAAAGCCAGCACCCGCGTCTTCGATCGGTCAATCACCTTCTGCTTGAAATCCTCGAAATTTCGCCAGCCCGCGCAGCCGGCATCGGCAACTGTCGTAACTCCGGCGCGGAAAGTGAACCCGTCCGGATACACGCTCAGATCGCCCGCGTAAGACCCCGGCTCACCGGTGCCCGCGTAAACGTGGACGTGAATATCCACCAATCCGGGCGTGACATAAAGCCCGTGCACATCGACAACCTTCAACGCCTGCGCAGGATCGATGTGCTCCGCCACTGCAGCGATCTTTCCATCGCGGATGGCAACATCCCGCACGGCGCTGATCTTGTTCTTAGCGTCGATCACGTGCCCGCCTTGCAAAAGCAGATCGTATTGATCCTGGGCGAAGCCGGTGGCTGCCACAAATAGAATTAAAGCGCTCTTATTCATTCGTCTCCTTACGAAAATAACCGATCGTGGCTCGATTCCTTGTCCCACTCCGGCGTCGGCTCAAAATAACCGGGCTCGAACAGGTGCTGCTTCATCACTTCATCGTTCAGCGTAACGCCCAATCCAGGCTTCTCCGGAACCTTGATGAAGCCGCGATTCACAATCGGCTTCTCCACGCCCTCCACCAGATCACCCCACCACGGAACCTCGACGGAGTGATTCTCCAACACCAGAAAATTCTCCGTAGCCGCCGCGCAGTGCACGTTCGCCATGCAGGAAACCGGCGTCCCAGCGAAATGCATACACATGCCCACGCCATACTCCTGCGCCATGTCACCGATCTTCTTAGTCTCAAGAATTCCGCCAGAGGTCGCGAGATCGGGATGAATCAAATCCACCGCATGATTCTTACAAAGCTCGGCGAACGGCTCCTTCAGATAAATGTCTTCGCCCGTCAGCGTAGGAACATCGATGGCATCCGTGATTTTCTTCCACAGGTCCGTGTAATACCACGGAATCATGTCCTCCAGCCACGCCATGTTGTATTTCTCCAGTCCCTTGCCCAGCTTGATGCAGGAGTTCACGCCGATGTGCCCGAAGTGATCGGCCGCCAGCGGCACATCCATGCCGATAATTTCCCGAACCGCGCCCACGTAATCCGCCATCGCCGCCACGCCACGATCCGTAAGCTCGATCCCTGTGAATGGATGCTGCACCTGCGTCACGTCGCGCGTCGGATCCATACCTAGCGGATGCGTGACCATTCCGGGCTGCTTCTGAATCAGATCGATTCCCAGATCCATCTTCAGCCACGTGAACCCCTGCTCCATGCGATTCTTCAATCGCTGGCCATAAATCTTCGGATCCTCCGATTCCACCGTGTCCGCGTAGATCCGTATCCGGTCGCGAAATTTCCCTCCCAGCATCTGGTACACCGGAACGTTATACGCTTTGCCCGCCAGGTCCCACAGCGCCATTTCGATTCCGCACACCCCGCCGCCCTGCCGCGCGTGAAAGCCAAACTGCTTGATCTTCCGGAAAATCTTATCCACGTCGCATGGATTCTCGCCCAGGATGCGGCTCTTCAGCAGCAAAGCGTAGGTCTTCGAAGCGCCGTCGCGCACTTCGCCGAGGCCATAGATGCCTTGATTGGTATCGATGCGCAGGACCGGGCACGTCATCGGCGCGCGCGCCACCGTAGCCACTCGCAGATCGGTAATTTTCAGATCGCTCGGACGCGATGCCGTGTTGGTGTGCTGCATCAAGGCCTCGAGCGTTTCGTCGGCCCAGAACGCCGCGGCTGCCGCCGCCACGCCCGATCTCAAAAATCCTCGGCGCGCCGGACCCAGGTTCTGCTTTTTCATGTCAACTCCATCATTCCGTGATGATCCTATCCGCCCATTCCACCAGCGAGACGAAGATTGTGGGATTGCCGAACTTCGCTCCCCACTGACTAAGGTCCGCTTCGGTGATCGCTCTTGCACGCGAGCAGGCTCCGCACGCATAGATGTGGATGTTCCGGCCGGCGACTTTTTCGAGTGTTTCGGCTAGCGGCGGCCATCCCACCGGGACAACCGCGGCCGCCACTGTCTTGCGCATCACGTTGACCGCTTCTCCTAAAAGGAAAATCTGCACCTCGTGTCCGGCCTCCGCTAGCGCCAAGCCGTGTAGGAATGGAAACGCCGCCTTGGTGGGATCGTCAGAGCCCCACGCGCTCTTCATCAGGATCTTCAGAACCGGCCGGGCCGCCTTCTGCGCGGCCCATCCGTGCAGCGGTGCGAATGGAACCAGTGCTAAGCGGGACAGGAATGATCGGCGCAGTGCCATCGCATCCTCCTTTAGCTTCCTCGATTCATGATATTCTCTTCCCGGAGAAAGTTATGCCATCGAAAATATTGTGGATCACCGCGCTTCTCACCGGCGCAGCCGCCCACGCGCAGATCTTCACGCTCAGCCACGACCAGATCATCGAGTATACCGCGAAGAATCCCTTTGAACGATTCGCCGACGGCCGCCCCAAAGTCCCCGACGCCCTGCTCGAGAAATTCAAAGCCATGAGCGCGGAAGAAGTGTGGACCATTCTCGATCGTGTTGGCTACAAAAACCAGTACGAGGGCCACTGGCACATTCTGCATCCTGAGAAGAAATTGATTGGGCGCGCGGTGACCGCGCAGTTCATGCCCTTTCGCCCGGATGTCAACGAAGTGCTGGATTCGAGGGCCAAGGCGCGCGGCGTTCGCAACGGCAATCAGTATGTCATCGACATGCTCGGCCCTGGCGATGTAATTGTGGTCGATCTCTTCGGCAAGGAGGAAGGCGGAACTTTCGTCGGCGACAATCTGGCCACGTATATCTATCAAGCCACTAAAACCGGCATGGTGATCGATGGCAGCGTGCGCGATCTGGAGGGCATCTTTCCCATCGAGATGTCCGCCTATTTCCGTGGCGTGCATCCCACCCCCATCGAGAACGTGATGCTCACCGGCATCAACGTTCCCATCCGAATCGGCGGCGCCACCGTGATGCCCGGCGACGTGGTTTTCGGAGATCGTGAAGGTGTCTACTTCGTACCGCCGCACCTGGTCGAGCAGATTGTGAAGAACGCCGATGAACTTCACATTCACGATGAATGGACTCAGATGATGATGAAGACCGGCAAGTACAAATCCAGCGAGATCTATCCATCACCCAAGGATCCAGCGCTCAAGCAGCAGTACGAGGAGTACAAGAAGAAACGGCTGGCTGAAGCCCAGTAGTAATTCACGCTTCTACTGCGTGTAGAATAATGTCCATGACCACCCGCCGCCGCGACTTTCTCCGATCCGCCGCCGCTCTCGCCGGAGCCGCCGCTCTCGGCCAGGTCCACAGCAAAGCCTCCACGTCCAAGCCCGGCATGCCTGGACCCTTCCCTGGCCGCGTCGTCGCCGTGGAACACTCCGGCTGCATCGCGCAAAATATCTATCAGCCGCAGCCCATCCGCCAGATGATGGAAAAGGGCATGACCTCCCTCACCGGCGCGCCCGGCTGGACCGACGCGTGGCGCTCCATGTTTGAAAAAGGCGACGTAGTCGGCATCAAAGTGAGCCCAGTCGGCGGCAAGAATCTCTGCTCCGACGCCACGGTGCTGCACAACATCCTGGATGGTCTCAAACAAGCCGGCGTGCCCGCGAGCGACGTCATCGTATTCAACCGCTATCACGACGAAACTTATGAAGCCGGCATCGACAAATGGATTCCGCCCGGTGTGCGCTTCGAATTCGCTTCCCAGAAGTACGACGAAGTCCAGTTAGACATGGGCGGCTACGATCCCGATCACTTCATGGAAATGGCCTTGATCAAGCCCGGCGAAAATCTCAGCGATCCGCATTTCCGCCGCTCCTACGTGTCGAAAGTTGTAACCACCAAGATAAACAAGCTCATCAATCTGCCTGTTCTAAAACATCACCAATCCGCGGGCGTCACCATCGCTCTCAAGAATATGTCGCATGGCATGGTGAACAACGTGAATCGCAGCCATCTCACGCCCACCTTGAACGCCTGCGGCATTTTTATTCCGTCCGTGGTGAGCCTGCCTGTGATTCGCGAAAAAGCCGTCCTCCACATCTGCGACGGCGTGAAAGCCTCCTATCACGGTGGCCCCGGCGGACGCCCGAAGTACATCTGGGAGCACAAGACCATGTACTTCGCAACCGATCCCGTCGCGCTCGACAAGACCGGTTTGAAAACCATCGACGCCAAACGCGCCGCCATGAACATGCCATCCATCGCACTCTCGAAACCCGATCCGGTGAGTGGCTTTTTGAATTGCCAGGTAGAACACATCGAAATCGCCGGCCAATTGGGCCTGGGCATTTTCGATGACAAAAAGATCGACGTCCGGCATGTGAAGCTAGCGTAGCCCAAGGTGGCGCAGGCACTCTTGCCTGCCGCGTCGGCACTCATGCCGACGTCTCAGCGGATCACAAACTCAATATCCCGCTTAACCCCGATCTTCCCCTTAGTAAGATCGTGATCCGGCGATTCATACGTATCCGCCTTCTCGCAGCTCGGCGATTTCACTTCAACGCTGCCCGGCTCAACGACAACAAAAAACTGGAAAGCGTCATCCGTGGCCTTGCACGTGATGGAAGTATTGAAATGCTTCCCTCCCGACGTCGCCTTCCGTTCAAACTTGTTGCCCTCGAATTGATAGACCACTTTCTGCTTGTCGCTTTCGTAGTCCACCACCCACTCCATCTTCTTTTGCTTGCCGAAAACGTTCTTGCCGGGATCCGCGAATGTCAAATTGAAGCTGCGTGGAGCTCCCACTCTCAAATAGACATATTCCGCCGCGCCCGTGGCCTTCAACCAACCTCCATCCACGGACTTAAGTTGGGACGAATCTTCAAACAGCGATTTACTGCTTGCCTCCTGTGCGGCCTCGGCCAATTTCTTGGTCACCGCTTCCGGTTGTAGTCTCAGCTCCACCGTCCCCACTTGCCCCGACGAAACCGCAACATCGTTCTTCGATTGCGCGGCATATCCGGCAGCCTCAGCCGTAATCGCGTATTTGCCTTCCGCAACCCACACCACTTCGCGTCCCTTGGCGTGCTGCACCTCTGTGCGATCGCTCCGGTGATAGCTCACCTGAGCATCCTGCGGAGTCACCTGAAATTGCAGCCGGCCCATCTCCTTCATCTTTGCTTCGTTCGCTCCCAGCTTTATCTCCTGCCCACGCGTGAAGGCCCGAGCCACTGCGTCGGCCGACTCAAAATGATCCTTCCGGAAACTAATCTTGTGCGATTGCGGCGTAACCTCGATCCTCGCGGCGCCGGACGTATCCAGCGTCTTCACGGACACGCCATCCACCAGAACCTCCGCGCCCGGTGTGCCACCTTCGATGCTCAGAAACGCGGACGTAGCCACCACATTCGGCTTCAGCTCCACTGCCAGCTGCACTGGCTTGTCCTTCACGAATTCCACCTGCTGCGTGTGATCGTCATATCCGTCAGCGGTCACTTTCACCACGTGCTGTCCGGGTTTGCGTACCACGGCCGACCAGTTCCCGGGTTTGTTCGCCCTCACTTCGCGCCCATCCACGAAGAGCCGAGCCGTCTGCACGTTCGATTGGACAGCCAAATATGCGACGTTCGTATCGGCATTCAGCCCCACGTACAGCACCGGCGCATTGCCCAGGTCGATCAGAATCTTGGGAAGATCCTTATTGCTAAATGCCAGCTCATTGTTGGTGGTGCTCACACCCACAAGTTTCAAGCCCTCGGGAGGAATCGGCTGCGGTTCCTGCCCTGCCAGATTCGCCCGCAAAGAAGTCGAGCCGCTGTAGACGGCCGTCTCGCTCCCCAGGCTGCTCACAATAATCAGGTCACTCGGTTTCGGCGCACTCACGCGCGGTGTCTCACCCGGCTTCGCGGCAAAGCTGAATGAAAGAATCTCTTTGTTCCCGTTGCGCAGCGCGATCGCATGCTCAGCCCCGTCCGCCGGAACTTCCACGTCCGGCATCCCCTCCGTCAACTGGCCTTTCTCGACGTTATCCACCAAAATCGTGCCGGCCTTTTCCGCCGTGGATAAATGCAGGCGCACCGGCTCCGGCTCCAGCGCGAAAATCCACCGGGCTTCGGGACGCTTGGCTGCTTCATGCAGCGTCTTGTATCCGGCGCGCGAGACCACCACATCGTAAGTGGCGTTAGAATCCAGGTCCATTTGTCCGGAATGCGCTTGGCCATTCACGGTTACCGTGGCATCGGAGGGCGTCGTCTGGATGCTGGCCGCAATCCTCGCTATCGCAGTCTCGACAGGCTGCGGTTTGGCGCGATTTCGGATGTAGGTAAAAATGATGGCTGCACCGGCCAGCACTAATACTCCCAGGATGATCGCGACGTGAAAGGGGGAAAGCCCCTTGGATGGCGACCCCTTGACGGCCTTTTCTTCTACAGCTGGTCTCCTGGATCGTGTGGCGCCATCGCTCGCCGGCGGCTCCTGAACTGGCGGTGGAGGCGGCGGAGTGGATGCGGAAGCGCTGGCCGCTGCCGCGCTCGCGTTCCCTCTAACCGTGGCGGGTTCCAGAATAACCGTAGCCGCGTTATCAGGCTGAGGTTTCGGAGACCCGACTACTCGAGTTGCGGCCGATGCACTCGCCCAACGCTGGATTTCCGCAGCCAGCGCGCCGATCTCTGGATCGTCCGGATGCTTCTCCAGGATCGTTGCAGATTGGTCCAGCAGCGCACCCATTTCGTCGCCAATGCCGGGCTGCTCCACTTTTTGCCTGAGCCCGCGCAACGCTTCCACGTCGCCGGCACGTTCTTTGCTGCGGCGGGTCTCACGAGCGGTGTTCTGCAGCGTCGTCTGCAATTGCGCCAAACGGCCTTCGTTCGGATAGACGGCCAACCCGGCTTCCACTTTGGTCAGCGCGCTATCCGGATTCCCGGCGGCTTGCAGATCCCGCGCTTCGGCCAGACAGTGCGACACAAATTCCTTGCGCTTGATGTCCGTCATCAACGTGCGCAGGCTGCGCGTTCCCGGATGTCCGGGGTCCAGATCGGAAGCTTGCTGCACCAGCGGCTCAGCCGCGCGCCAATCCACCTCCATCAGCGGCTGCGCCTGCCCGATCAGCGCATTCACCAGTGCCTCACGAATGCCGCGGTTCTTGGGATCCAGCTCCAGCGCCCGCCGAAGGCTGGTGACAGCTTCCTCGAAATGCCCGTCGGCGGACAAAGTCTGTGCGTCCGTGGCTAGCGTCCGCGCTTCCGAGCTCCGTTCCAATCCCTGGCGCGCCAGACGCTCCAGGCCACTCAATTCCCGGTCGCCCGGATATTCGGCCAGCGCACGGGCCGACAAATCGCGGCCGCGCGCAAAATCCCCCCCATCCAACGCACGGTCGATTTCCTCAATCGAACGCGCCTTGGATTCCTCCTTGGCCTGCTGATCGCGCCGCTTCATCAGCTGAGCCACTTCAACTTCGATGCCGGGATACTTCGGATAAATATTCCGCAAGATATCCCACTGGCCCACGGCTTCCGTGAACAAATTCTTCTCTTCGTAGTGCCGCGCCTTCGCCACAATCGATTGCACCAGGTCGCGCCGCTCCCGAGTCAGCTTCAACGATTGCTGGAACTGCAGCTCATTCGGATAGCGCTCACAAGCTTCTTTGAAGATATTTACCTTGCGATCCAGATCCGGCTCGGCATCCACGCGCTTGCCGATTTCGGCGATATACGCGGACAGCTCCTGCCGCCCTTGCTCCACCGCTTCCAGCTTCAGCGCCTGAAAAATCGCATCCCCAGGATACTTAGCGACAAAATCGTCGCAGATCTCCAGGGCGCGGCTGAAGTTCTTTTCGGAGAGATGCCGGCGTGCCTCTTCGTACGCGTTGTGGATACTATCGCGCTCCGAACGAATCTGATTGTAGAAGCCCTGATAAACCGAGTCGCGATCCGGAACCGACGCGTCCGGAGCTTGCCGCCCCATGTCCAGCAACCGCTCCAGTCTGCTGAGCGCGGTGCTGATCTCGCCATTGTTGTAAGCTTTCAGAGCCGAGCCATAAAGCTGCTCTTTCTCGGTCTGAACGCGGCTGGCATCTTTTTCCCGCTGATCTATCTCCTGCAGCAGCTCCCGCGCACTCGGATCGGATTGCCGGATTTTGAAAACTTCGTTCAACGCCTGCCGCGCTTCCGTAAAATCGTGCCGCTCCAGATGACGCCGCGCCAGATTGATCCAGCTCTCAATCTGCCTCTCGTTGCGCTGCTTCTCCATGGAGCCACGCATTGCGTGTGCGTCCGCGTTCTCCGGATCTATTTCCAGAATCTCCTGTAGTTTTTCGAGAGCCAGCGGAATCTCGTCCTGCTCCACGCGTGTTCGCGCAGCTTCCAGAAGCTGCCGGATCTTCTTCTGCCGTGTAGCTTGATCGATCTTCAAACGCAGCAGCGCTATCTCCGGATCGATATGCCCTTCCGTCTCAAGCTCAATCAGGATCTCGGAAGCGAACTCGCTGTCACCTTCCGCGAAAGTTTTCTTCGCGCGCTCGAT
>JBEKJJ010000269.1:0-10512 GCA_050011295.1 Bryobacteraceae bacterium | reverse complement strand
TTCGAGGTGATCCGACCGGGTGTAGCGCCTCCCGTTGGTCGGCGATGGGCGTTGTGGTTTTAACGGCCCAAAATCATTTTCGACTTGACAGGGACCGGCCTTCTCATGGAAGCCGCGACCGGCAGGAAGCGATACCACGAAACCAGTTGGCTTCATGGTATCGCTCCCTTCCGGTCGCGGCTCGGTTACATACTTCCTAATAGTCTTACGCCTCTATGCCGATAAAAAGAGTATGGACGTGTTCGTGGCCCGGCAGCCGATCTTTGATCGGACCCGCCAACTCTATGCTTATGAATTACTTTTCCGCTCCGGTGACGTTCACAACGAATACGATGGTACCGATGCCGGCTCAGCCACGAAGCAGGTGATCGCTAACAGTCTATTGAGCATAGGCATTGAAAACGTCGCGTGCGGCAAGAAAGTCTTCCTGAATTTCGACCAAGAGCTCCTCATGGGCGGATTGCACGAGATACTGCCCCGGGAAAACACGGTGCTAGAGATTCTTGAATCGGTTGAGCCGAACGATGAATTGATAGCGGCGTGCCAGGATCTGAGCGATCAAGGTTATACCTTCGCCTTGGACGATTTCGTCGGGGAGGAGCGCTTTGAGCCGCTTACCCGGCTCGCCAAACTGATCAAAGTGGACATGCGAACCACGGCCAAGCCGGAGCAAGAGCGGCTTTTGCGAACCTACCAGCCGCGAGGCATCGCGATGGTGGCCGAAAAAGTGGAGACCCATGAGGAGTTCGAATGGGCGAAGAGCGCCGGCTACGATTATTTTCAAGGCTACTTCTTCGCACGGCCGGCCGTGCTGCGGGGACATCAGATTCCGGCCGCAAAGGTCAACTGTTTACGGCTGCTTCGCGAGATGCAGTGTGAGGATCTGAATTTCGACCGGCTTCAGGCCATCATCTCAGCCGACTTGTCACTCTCCTATAAATTGCTGCGTTATGTGAACTCGGCGCTCTTCGCACGGCAGGGAGAGATCCACTCGATCAACCATTCGCTGGCAGTTCTTGGCGAGGATGCCATCCGCCATTGGGCCGCTCTGGCGGCGCTGCCCGTCTTAGCTAAGGACAAGCCGGGTGAATTGGTTACTCACTCGCTGGTCCGGGCGCGCTTCTCGGAGCGGTTGGCCCAACTGGCCATGATTAGGGAGCATGGACGCGGTTTCCTGATGGGTTTGTTTTCACTGCTGGACGCGCTCATGGACGTGCCACTCGAAGAAGCGCTGCGCCAGGCCGGTGTTGGGCCCGCCATCAGTGGTGCATTGCTCGGGACCGAGGGGCAAAATACCCCATTGCGGGACGTTTACTTGTTGGTCTGCCATTATGAGGCGGGTAACTGGAAGGCTGTGTCAGAGGCGGCTGCGAAGCTGGCCATCAAGCCTTCCGCAATCGGCGAGGCTTATTCGGAATCCACGCTGTGGGCGCAGCAGTCCCTGCATGCTACCGCCCGCAAATCCAATTCGCGGCGCAAAGTGCGCCACGGCGTCCAGGGGCCTATACAGGTGCTTTGGGAAGACACCGCCGGCCGTGAGCAAATCACCATGGCCCAGCTACTCAATGTCTCGGTGAGCGGCTTGCAACTGCAACTGACGGAGAGAATCCCCGTTCATACCGCAGTGTCCTGTAACGCGCCGAAGATGGGCGTCTCCGGGCGGGGCGTGGTTCGCTATTGCAATCCGAGCAAGGGAAAATACCTGGTTGGACTGGAATTCTCGAACGGGACCGGCTGGCGTGAGCCGGCGTAGCCCCGCACGTGAGTGAGGGGACAGTTAACGCGCGTGTTTTCGCCGGGGTGCGAAGCTTCGAACATGCCGGGAGTACGGAGCGGGGTTTTCTGAGACGCGCACGGGCTCCTGCTCCAGCCCGGATGGCACTTGCCGGCGAGTCAGTTGGAGATCCAGCAGCCGCTCGATCTTGCGGATTTCGCCGCGCTCGCTGCGAGTGCTGAAAGTGGATGCAGTACCGCGCGAGCCCGCGCGGCCGGTGCGGCCGACGCGATGAATGAAATCCTCGGGTACCTGCGGCAAGTCGTAATTCACGACGTGTGCAATTCCCTCTACGTGGACTCCGCGAGCGGCGACATCGGTAGCCACTAAGACACGATAGCTGCCGTTCTGGAATCCGCGAAGGGCCAGGTTGCGCTGGGACTGCGTGCGGTTCCCGTGAATGCTGGTGGCTTTCGACCCGCTTCGCTCCAATTTCTTAGCCAGACGATCGGCCCCATGCTTGGTACGTGCAAACACCAGAAACGATCCGCGCTCTTCTTGCAGCATCTTCTCCAGTAGACTCAGCTTGCGATCCTGCTCCACCTCGTAGACATGCAAGTCGATTTCTTCGGCAGGTTTGGTAGTTGAACCGATCGCCACCCGGACCGGATTCTTCAGGTGCGCGTGAATCAGGTGCGCAACTGAGGATTCGATGGTCGCGGAACAGAATACGGTCTGGCGTTCGGCCGGCAAGGCGGCCAGGATCTTTTTTATGGTGGGCAGGAATCCCATGTCCAGCATCCGGTCAGCTTCGTCCAGGATTAGCGTGTGAGCAGCGCCCAGCTTCACTAGTTTGCGATCCAGGAAATCGGAGAGCCTGCCGGGAGTGGCAATGAGCACCTGGGCGCCCTTGCGAATGGCCAGCAGCTGTCTTTCCTCATTGAGACCGCCGACTACGACCGCGGCACGGAGGCCTGTTCCAGCCGCGATTTTCAAAAAAGTTTCGTTGGTCTGTATCGCCAGTTCGCGCGTGGGGCTGAGAATCAACGCCCTTACGCCCGGCAGATTGTTCTGTTTCGATAGCCGGTCCAGAAGAGGCAGGAGAAAGGCTAGCGTCTTGCCCGTGCCGGTTTGCGCCGTGATCACGAGATCGTGCCCGGCAAGTTGTTGAGGGATGGATAGGGCTTGCACAGGCGTTGGCGTGACGAATCCGTGACGGGCCAGATTGCTCTGCAAGGCTGTAGAGAGCGGAAGATCGGAAAAGTTATTCATTCTTGATTGAAAGACGGGAATCAGGCGAGCCGGACGATAACGGGATACAACAGAGGCGCGATTTGACTACCGGTACATTTTCAGTATAGCGCGTTTTGGGGGGCCATGCCAATCGTAAGAATTACCGGCAGTTAGGCGTGCTCCGGGCAATTGTGCAAGGTTACAGCGGGTGAAGACAGCGCTAGGCATGGAGTTCCCCGCTGGCATTTCACATGCCAGCAAGTTAATGTGTACGACCCAGCCGAGCAGATCCGGGTGCAGTTCATAAGGCAATCCGTGGCACAGGTCTGCCGGCAGGCCTTCACCTCCCGCGAGGACGCACGAGTCGCGGCCAACGAACTGCGCCGATACTTTGGTTGGGTGAGGAATACGCTTCCACCCACGGTTCAAGATCCTCTGTTTGCAGAGATCGAATCACTGTGCTCATTTCTTGGCGCTCCGCCGGATCGCTGACGACTTCGTTTTTATATCTTTTTTATGCCATACGACTGCCAATGCACCCTAGTATAAGTCCTAGCAAACGCTAATCTTTCGATAAGCGGTGTTATCATGGACACGCTAGCATCCCCGCCGGAGCGTCTCAAGGAGGAAGGAAACAGCAGTGGAAGCAACTCGCACTAGACTTGCCGAAATTTTTGACAACAGAGAACAAGAGATTACCCAAGCTTGGCTCGACCGCCAGGCGGCCGGAACTCGCAGGATGTCCCCGGCCGAGCAGCACGAGGCAACCCGGCAGTCGCGTGAGCTTCTGGGCGCCATTAAAGCAGCGGTGCAACGAGACGGTACCGAGAATATTTCGAGCCCCGCCTGGGCTCCGGTTCGTGAGTTCCTGTCCAATTTTTCAGCCACGCGCGCCAAAGCCGGTTTCACGCCGACCGAAACCGCATCCTTCATTTTCTCGCTGAAGCAGCCGGTATTTGAGGCGCTTCGTCAGGATCTGGGCCAGGATGCGCATGCACTGGCAGCGGAAACCTGGCGTGCGACGGAATTGTTGGATGCGCTGGGGCTCGCAACCGCCGAAGCGTTCCAGAAATCGCGCGAAGATATGATCTCGCGCCAGCAGGCGGAGCTGCTGGAACTTTCGACGCCGGTGGTGCAGCTCTGGGATGGTATTCTGGCGCTGCCTTTGATCGGAACCCTGGATAGCTCGCGAACCCAGGTGGTGATGCAGAATCTTCTGGATGCCATCGTCAAAACCCGCTCGGATTTCGCGATCATCGACATCACCGGCGTGCCGGTAGTGGATACCTTGGTGGCGCAGCATCTGTTGAAAACCGTGGCCGCCGCACGGCTGATGGGCGCCGAGTGCCTCATCAGCGGAATTCGTCCGCAGATTGCGCAGACCATCATCCATCTGGGCGTGGATCTGGCAGGGGTGGTGACGAAAGCCACGCTCGCCGATGCCTTCGGCATAGCGCTAAGGCGAACCGGCTACAGCCTGGTTCGAGATCAAAAGAACAAGATTGCGTCTGACAAGATCGCGTCTGAGAGGTAGCCCCAGTGGAGCGCATCCCGATCCTCAAGATGGGCGAGTATCTGCTCATCACCATTCAAGTAGACATGCACGACAAGCTGGCCTTGACGCTGCAGAACGATCTTACCGAGCAAATTGTCCAGCACAAGTCGAAAGGCATATTGATCGATATCTCGGCCCTCGAGATCGTGGATTCCTTCATAGGGCGGATGCTCGGAATCATCGCGTCGATGTCGCGCCTGCTGGATGCCGAAACTGTCGTGGTGGGGATGCAGCCGGCCGTAGCTATCACTTTGGTTGAACTGGGGCTCTCCATGAAGGGCATCCGCACGGCGTTGAATGTGGAAAAAGGCATGACGGTTCTGCGGAACTCACTTGCAGAAGAGAGGCAAGACGGTGATTCGAGTCGTCAATTCTGAGTCCATGGAGATTCGGAGCAGCGAAGATGTGGTTGCCGTTCGCCAAGCCGTGCGTAAAAAAGCTGTTTCGCTCGGTTTCGGGCTAGTGGATCAAACCAAGGTGGTTACGGCTTCGAGCGAGTTGGCACGCAATACTCTGGACCATGGCGGCGGTGGGACGGCGCATCTGGAGATTCTGGAAAATGACAGGCGCTCTGGCATTAGGCTGATCTTCGAGGACCAGGGACCAGGCATTGCCGACATCGAGAGGGCACTCACGGACGGCTACACTTCAGGCGGCGGGATGGGATTGGGGCTGGGCGGATCCAAACGTTTGTCGCACGAGTTCGAGATCACGTCGCAACCGGGCGCCGGTACACGGGTGTCGATCGTGAGGTGGAAGTAACGCATGCCGGAATCGCTTCGGTTGCTGATCGACGAGGCCAGTAAGACTGCGGAGGCCCGCCGCCTGGCGCGCGGCTTGGCCGAAAGTATGGGTTTCAGCGAGATCCTCTCTGAGCAGGTCGGCATTGTGGTCACGGAAGCTTGCACCAATCTGCTCAAGCACGCCCAGCGCGGCGAACTGATTATCCATTCCGCTACCGAGGGCCTGGGGCCTGTGCCGTTTCTGGAGTTGCTTGCGCTGGACCATGGGCCTGGGATCGCAGACCTCGATCGTTGTCTTCAAAACGGCTACAGCACCTCCGGCACGCTGGGGCACGGCATGGGGGCCATCATTCGGATGTCTAAGGACGCCGATTTCTACTCGATTCCCGGCAAGGGCACCGGCATTCTCGCCCGCTGGTGGAGTGGCGGGCCAGCACTGCCATCGGCCGGCCATGGCTTCCGGGTTAGCGCGGTGAACGTCCCGAAGGCGGGCGAGGAAGCATCGGGCGACTCTTGGGCCAGCGTTCAGTCCGGCGATCAACTTACCGTGCTGGTGGCCGATGGGTTGGGTCACGGCATCGAAGCAAACCTGGCATCCTCGCAGGCGGTCCGTATGCTGCGCGAGAATCCGCATCTCGGGCCGCATGCGATGCTGGAGCGCTGCCACTTGGCGTTGCGAAGCACCCGTGGGGCCGCGGTAGCCGTCGCGAAGATCGATCGTGCACATGATAAGCTCACTTTCGCGGGCGTGGGCAATATTTCCGGCAAAATATACTCCTCCGAACGCGCCAGCCAGCATCTGGTCTCCGTCAACGGAACCGCTGGGCATCACACCGAGAAATTGCGTGAGTTCAGCTATCCGTGGCCGGTAGATGGCGTGTTGCAGATGCATTCTGACGGCCTTTCGAGCGGCGCCGGCGTGGAAGCATACCCAGGGCTTGCGGCACGCGATCCGGCCCTGATCGCGGGTGTGTTATACAGAGATTTTGGACGAGGCCGTGACGATGCAACGGTGGTGGTTGCCAAGGCAGCTTGAATGAGTTATTCGATTCTTACTGTCAGCATCCGTTCCGAATACGACACGGTAGCAGCCCGGCAGCGTGCGCGGCAGATCGCCCTTCTCTTGGGTTTCGATCGCCAGGATCAAACCCGGATTTCGACAGCCGTATCCGAGATTGCCCGCAATGCGTTCAACTACGCCGGCGGCGGCCGCGTGGAGTACCTCATCGAAGGCCGCGTGGCGCCGCAACTGTTTCTCATCAAGGTAACCGATGCGGGAAAAGGCATTCGCGATTTGAGCAGCGTGCTGGATGGAACATATCAATCGCAAACCGGCATGGGATTAGGCATCACCGGCGCGCGCCGTTTAATGGATCAGTTCCAGATCGAGTCCGATCCCACGCACGGAACCACCATCTGGCTGAAAAAACTGCTCCCCAAGCGAGCTCCGCTGTTGCGGGAGGTGGACATCGGCAAGCTGGCCGGTTCGCTGGCGCGGGAGGCGCCCCAGGACGCTTTTCACGAACTGCAGCATCAGAATCAGGAATTGATTGCAGCGTTGGAAGAGATTCGTGCCCGTCAAGCGGAACTGCTGCTGCTGAATCGGGAGCTGGAGGATACCAATCGGGGCGTGGTTGCGTTGTACGCCGAGCTTGACGAAAAGGCCGACCATCTTCGCCGGGCGGACGAGTTGAAATCCAAGTTCCTTTCCAACATGAGCCACGAGTTCCGCTCGCCGTTGAATTCCATCCTGGCGTTGAGCGGCTTGTTGTTGGGCCGCGCGGACGGGGATTTGAATGGCGAACAGGTTCAGCAAGTGGAATACGTCCGCCGAGCTGCCAACGATCTTCTGGAATTGGTAAACGACTTGTTGGACTTGGCCAAGGTGGAGGCCGGAAAGCTGGAAGTGAAGCCTCTGGAATTCACGGCCGCCAACCTGTTCGGCGCGCTACGCGGGATGTTGCGGCCCTTGTTGCTGAATCAATCTGTGAATTTGGTTTTTGAAGATGTGGATCAGATCCCGCCCATCTATGGAGATGAAGGCAAGGTCTCGCAAGTTCTCAGGAATTTCATTTCGAACTCATTGAAGTTCACCGAGAGCGGCGAGGTTCGCGTGTCGGCGGCGCTCGCGAACGATACGAATGTGATTTTTTCGGTCTCCGACACCGGCATCGGAATTGCCCCCGAAAATCAAGAGCTCATCTTCCAGGATTTCGCCCAGGTGGATAGCCCGATTCAAAGGCGCGTGAAAGGAACGGGGCTTGGGCTCCCGTTATCGAAGAAACTTGCGACGGTCCTGGGCGGTGAAGTTCATGTTAAAAGCGAACTGGGCGTTGGTTCCACTTTTACGCTGCAGATTCCTCTGCGTTATAGGGATTCAGCCGAGCCGCAGCCTGAGCCGTTGCCCGAATGGGTGCCGGATTCAGCTAAGCTCCCGGTGTTGATCATCGAAGACAACCTCGCGATGAAGATGATGTATAACAGCTTTCTGGAAGGCTCGCCATTCCAGCCCTTGCACGCATCCACTACGCGCGAAGCCGAGCAGATTCTGGATCAGTTGCGGCCGGCCGCCATCGTGCTGGACGTGGTTCTGCGCTCGGAGGACACCTGGACGTTCCTGGCCGGCCGCGCGGAAGACGCGCGCACGCGAGGGGTCCCCATTCTGGTTGTCAGCACCATCGAAGACCAAGGAAAAGCCTATCATCTGGGCGCGAGCGGCTACCTGGTGAAGCCCATTGAGCGCATGGACCTGATTACCCGCTTGAGGATGGCCACCGGTCAATCGCCTTTGAATCGCGTGCTGATCATCGACGATGATGAACGCGACCGCTATCTGTTCAAACACCAGCTCCGGGATTCCTCGTTTGTGGTTCTGGAAGCTTCGGGAGGGCGGGAAGGCATTCGAAAAGCCAGCGAAGAAAAACCCCAGTTGATCGTGCTGGACATTAACATGCCCGACATGACTGGCTTTGAGGTAGTGGAGCGGCTGAAGTCCGAAGCTTTGACCAGAGATATTCCGGTTGTGATTTGCACCTCCCGCGTACTCACAAGTACGGAACGAACCCAACTGACCGGCAAGACGGTGACGATTATCGGCAAGCAGGGCCGCGACAAGAACGGTGTTGCCGAGGAGCTTCGGCGGATTATCAACGGAACCTGGATGGCTACTACCATCCATTAATGACGGGTCATTAAGGACGGGCCGCATGAATTTACTCGACTATCCAATTCTCAACGTGGACGACTATCAGCCATCTTTATATGCGCGGAGCAAAGTGCTGCGCCAAGCCGGCTTCGCCGTCCTGGAAGCGAGCGACGGGGCTCACGCGCTTCGCGTAATCTCGGAGCAGAGGCCTTCCCTGGTGTTGCTGGATGTGAACCTGCCGGACATGACCGGTTTTGAAGTGTGTAAACGCATACGCGCCAATCCGATGATCGCGGGCACCACGGTGGTGCACATTTCGGCCTCCAGCAGTCTGATGCAGCATAAGGTTTACGGATTGGACTCCGGCGCCGATAGTTACATGGTGGAACCGGTTGAGCCGGAAGTGCTGATCGCAACCGTGAAAGCTTTCCTGCGGGCGCGCCAGGCGGAAGAGGCCTTGCGGCGCTCGAACGAAGATCTGGAACGGTTTTCCTACACGGTGGCGCACGAGATGAGTGAGCCGCTCAGAACCATCGCCATGCACGCTCAGCTGCTGGAGCGGCGAATTGGCTCGGAGCTCACGGGCGACAATCTTGAATCCTTCCAATATCTGATTCAAAGCGCGCGCAGGATGCGTTCCTTCATCGACGATCTGCTTCGCTACGCTCAGGTTACGCATGATACCGGAAGCAACGTGACGGAAGTGGATACCGACGTTCTGCTCACGCAGGTCATGTTCAATCTCGAAGCTGTGATCCGAAACAAGAGAGTGAAGATCACGCACGATGCTCTGCCGAAGATACTCGCGGACGCCCGCATCGAACACGTTCTGCAGAATCTGGTGAGCAACGCGATCAAATACAGCCGTCCGGACGTTACGCCGGAGGTCCACATCTCGGCGCGGGAACAGCAAGGTACCTGGATTTTTTCCGTTCGCGATAACGGGATCGGAATCGAACCGAAGTACAAGAATCAGATCTTTCGTGTTTTCTCCCGCCTGCATGGCCAGGATGTCGCCGGCCACGGTATCGGCCTGGCGCTCGCTCAGAAAGTGGTGGAAACCAACGGTGGAACTATCTGGGTGGAATCCGAGCCCGGCGTGGGGTCAACATTCTACTTCGCAATTCCACAGGAGCAAATCGGGGAGTTGAGTAGCAAGGCTTCCAGCTGATTCATACGTTGAAGATTCCAACGGCCTGATTGAGACTCGCGATCGCATCGCGGCCGGGCGCCGGTGAATATTCGTGGGCGATGTAGCCGGTGAAGCCAAGATCGGCGATGGATCGGGCGATGAAGCGGTAATTCAATTCCTGCGTGTCATCGATTTCGTGTCGCCCCGGATTGCCGCCGGTGTGGAAATGTCCGATCCACTGGAAATTGTCGCGGATGTTCCGCACGATGTCGCCATCCATTATCTGTGCGTGGTAGATATCGAAGAGGATCTTGACGCGCGGTGAATTCACGCGCTTGACTACATCGATGCCCCAACCGATGTGGTCGAACATGTAATCCTTGTGATCCACTTTGCTGTTCAGGTATTCAATGCAGATATTGACGCCCCGATCCTCGGCATGCGCCTTCACGCGGTTGAAGAACGCCACGCAATTGTCGGCGCCCTCCGCATCCGGCATTCCTTTTCGGGTTCCGGACAACGCGATGATGTTCGGGACTCCATTCGCGGCGCTTTCCTCAATGGCCGCGTGCATGCGTTTTTCGAGCGCGTCGTGGCTTTCCGCGCGGTTGATTCCGTCCGTGATGTTGCCGCCGGGCCCTGGCGGATACATGGTTGGAATCAGACCGTACTTCTTGAGGGTTGGCCAATCGTTGGGCCCGATGAGATCGTAACCCTTTGCGCCCGCGCGGGCCGCCTCGCGGCAAGTGTCCTCAAAGCTCATGCCGCGGCCAAATACGCCGTGCGTCACGCACTGTTTGAGACGTCCGGTGCTCGGGACAGGTGCGGGAGTTTGCGCGGCGGCTGTGGATAGGGCCAGGGCGGGCAGGAATTCTCGGCGGCGCATGTGTGTCCTTGTGTCAAAAAGAATAGCGCAATATTCGACTCCGCGTAGCGTCCAAGGGTGGGAGACTAAGTTATGAAGCCAATCGACAAAAAAATCAACGAAGA
>JBEKJJ010000268.1:0-16129 GCA_050011295.1 Bryobacteraceae bacterium | reverse complement strand
CTCGAAGGCGCCGGCGTCCACTTGCGCCGCGCGTTCGGATTCGGCAACACCACCGATTTCGATCCATTCCTTCTCCTCGACGATTTCCGCAACGACGTCCCTGCGGATTATCTCGCCGGCTTTCCCTGGCATCCTCACCGCGGCATCGAAACCATAACATATGTATTAGCCGGAACCGTCGAGCACGGCGACAGCATGGGCAATCGCGGCGCCATCGCCGCCGGCGACGTCCAGTGGATGACAGCCGGCCGCGGCATCATTCATCAGGAAATGCCCAAGGGCGACGCCGAAGGCCGCATGCACGGATTCCAGCTCTGGGCGAACCTCCCGTCATCTCTCAAGATGACCGACCCCCGCTATCAGGAAATCAAAGCCGCCGAAATCCCCCTGATCACCGACGACGACGGCACCGGCGTTCGCATCGTCTGCGGAACCTTCTGGGGCAAGCGCGGACCGGTGGACGGAATCGCCGCCGACCCGATGTATCTGGACGTCTCAGTCCCACCCGGCCGCCGCAAAACGCTACCAGTAGAAACCACGCGCCACGCCTTCGCCTACGTCTTCGCCGGCAGCGGAAAATTCTGCAACGCCTCAGGCCCCTTGGCAGTCCCAACCGAAAGCGTCCAATGGTTGGACAAAAACCCTCCGTCGGAAGCCGAAAACCGATCGCTAGTCCTCTTCGACCAAGGCGACGAACTAACGGTCCAAGCCGGAGAAGATGGCATCCGTTTCCTGCTGTGTTCCGGCAAGCCGCTCCAAGAACCCGTGGCTTGGTACGGCCCAATAGTAATGAACACCCAAGAACAACTCCGCCAAGCCTTCGACGAACTAGACCAAGGCACGTTCCTAAAATAAAATTCCTACAAAAATTGGGCCCGACACCGATTGTGGACCGCCTGCTTCAGCGCGAGTTACCGAGCCGCGCCCGGAAGGGAGCGTTCGCACAGCTGATTCTTTTCACAGACCCCTAAGCGAGGGGACCGCTGCCCCAATCCTCCGTGCGGATTCAGGCAAACCATCGAGGCCGGCAGAATAAGCATTGGACCCCTCCTGACACCAGCTGCGCTAAGCTAAAGGCGAATGGAAGTGCAACTTACTCCCGACCAGAAAGCCTTCGTCCGCCAAGCCATCGAAACCGGCCGCCTACAGCGCGAGGAAGACGCGGTAAAGGAAGCGCTTTCGATGTGGGAAGAACGCGAGCGCACCCGCGCGGAGATTCTATCCGCAGTCGATGAGGCGGAAGCCTCGCTCGCCAGAGGCGAGGGGCGCGCCATTACACAAGAATCCATGCGCGAGCCAGCCGATCAGGTAAAGCAGCGCGGCCGCGCGCGTCTTGCCGCCGAGAAAACCCCGCCCCGCTGATAGGAGGTGTCCGCCCGCCTCGCCGACGCAATTACCCACCGGCTCCTCGCTAGCCAACTCGACACAGGGCGCGGGCGCGACGAAGACCTGCACGCCATCCAGGGGCAATCCGACCACTCGGAACGCCGAGGCGGACAACCTCGCGGCTGCGACCTCGACCTCTTTGCCGGAGGGGAACCGGAGCCCGCATGGGGGACCCCTTCTAGGCCCTGCTATCCACGAATCCGGCGGGTCGTCAGCTTTCGGGATCTCGAACTTTCCACATAATCGATCAACTCCAGTTCCTTAGCTTCGGGGTTCATGTATACCAATACCTGATACTGCGGAGAGTTCAAATAAGGGATAAGAGCCATGGCTCGGGTGAGCGGGTCCGCTCCATTAAGTGCGTAATGCTCCGACATTAGCTCCGTGAATAGATCGACAGCCAACGAGAAATCCTCGCTGGACGTTACCGTGGGGAAAAGGAGCACCGCCTGCCCACCGTCGTTCCTTGCCATCCTCACCGACACCGCAGCAGAAAATACCTTCGTCCCAGCTTTCCCTGGGGTTCCAATGATGGTGCAGGTGATCTCGGGTTCAGGACCGAGAACCTTTCGATACAGCTTGGCGAGTCCACCGTGCAGCGCATTGGCGTGCAGCTTGCCGGTCTCTTTCGAAAACTCGGCTAAATAGGGCCCCAGTAAAACAATTACCGCGGTCGGAATTAGCCACTCAAGGGACGCATATGGACCCTCAGGAGGTCGCCGCTTCACGGCAACTTTCGCGCCGCCCGCGCTCAGCCCCTCCACAATGTCGGCGAAGACACCTTCGTCGAGGTCGCTGGAGAAGTTCAGTTCAATGCGCAGACGCAGAGGACTCCAGGAGACTACTGCTCCAATTACGCGCTAGCTATGTTCGGTGACACACCAACCATTGGCTGCTCTTCCTTCCCTTTCAACAATTTCCGATCCCGCCCCCGATCCGACGCCACGCTCCCCGTGCTACCTCAATAACAGAAAGGCAAAACCAATGTCCGACTCCAAAAACGGCACCACCCACGAACCCGACTCCCGCGCCGAAATCAACCGCGCCAACTCCCAACACTCCACCGGCCCCCGCACCCCAGCCGGCAAACAGCGCTCCTCCCTCAACGCCCTCCGCCATGGACTCACCGGCCACGTCATCGTCCTCCCCTCTGAGGACCACGCCGCCTACGAAAACCACACCCGCCGCCTCGTCGACGATCTCCAGCCCAAAGGCGCGCTCGAAGAGCAGCTCGTCCAATCTCTCGCCGACACCTCCTGGCGCATCAATCGCATCGCCGCTCTCGAAACAAATCTCCTCGCGCTCGGCATCATGGATCAATCAGCCAACATCGACGCCGCTCATCCGGAAGCCCACGCCGCCCTCGCCATGGCCGCCTCCGTCCGCGACCAGACCCGCGCGCTCTCGAATCTCAGCAGCCACGAACACCGCCTTTCCCGTCAATTCGAAAGAACTCTCAAACAACTCCGCGAAATTCAAGCCGAACGCTGCGAAAAAGAAAATGACCAAATGGAAAAAGCCGCCAGAATCCTGCAACTGCATCAGGCCGAAGGCACTCCCTACAATCCCGCCGAAGATGGCTTCGTTTTTTCAAATGACGAAATCGAAACTTCCATCCGCCGCACCCACCGCCTCCGCGAAGCCACGAACGCCTACTACGCCTCCACCGCATAACTGCTTTCTGCTTTCCGCTTTCTGCCTTCTGGATTCACTAAAGTGATAGAGTGCTCGTCCTAGCCTCCACCTCCGCGCGCCGCCAACAAATCCTTACCGCCGCCGGCATCCCCTTCACCATCCGCGCGCCCAACATTCCCGAGCAACGCGACCCCCTCGAATCCCCGGACGCCTACGTCCGCCGGCTGGCCGAACAAAAAGCCTTCGCCGTTCCCATGCACCCAGGCGAAACAATTCTAGCGGGCGACACCGTGGTAGTAATCGACCAACACATCCTCGAAAAACCGCGCGACTATGCCGACGCGTTGCGCATGCTCCGTCTGCTCTCCGGCCGCGATCACGAAGTGATCACCGGGATCTGCCTCCGCCGCGATTCCCAAAAAATAGTCGACAGCGCTACCACCCGCGTTCATTTCGTCCAACTCACCGAAGAGGAACTGGCGGCCTACGTCGCCAGCGGCGAGCCCATGGACAAAGCCGGCGCCTACGCCATCCAAGGACTCGCCTCCCGCTTCATCGATCGCGTCGATGGCGGATACTTCAATGTAGTCGGACTCCCGATGTCGCTAGTCTATCGTCACCTGAAAGCCTTAGGATTTTTCGAATGATCAAACTCACCGCGCTAATCCTGCTCTCGCTCACTCTCGAAGCCGCCGACAACTGGCGCGACCAGGGCGTCATCTATCTCGATCACTCCCCAAACGCCGCCATGCACCCAGTCCCCATTCACGCCGTCAAGCTCGGCGACGGATTCTGGCAAGCCCGCCGCCGCGTCAACGTCGAGCGCAGCATTCCCACCATGCTCGATCTACTGGAAGCGCACGGAATCGTCGATAACTTTCGCCGCCTTTCTGGCAGAAAGGAGACCCCGCGCAAAGGACCCCTCTACACCGACTCCGACCTATATAAATGGATGGAAGCCGTAGCCTTCGTCCTTCAGTCCGAGGACAACCCCAAGCTCCGCGCCAAGCTCGAGGCCATCATTGACGACGTCCGCGCTGCCCAGGAACCCAGCGGCTATCTCAATACCAACTACGTCGGCGACAAAGTCCCGCTGCGCTTCACCGAAATGCACCGCTCGCACGAACTCTACTGCCTCGGCCATCTGCTTCAGGCCGGCATCGCGTACTATCGCGCCACCGGCGATCGCAAACTGTTCGACACCGGCATCCGTTTCGTCGATTACCTCGTCGCGAACTTCGGCTCGCAAAAACGTCCGCTGCTCACCGGCCATCCCGAACTCGAAATGGCGCTGGTGGAGCTCTACCGCACCACCGGCAATCGCGCGTATCTGAATCTCGCCGGATATCTGCTGAGCGGCGTCGAAACCGAGCGCCTGCATCTAAAGCCATCCCAGGTCAGCTACATGTTCAGCGGCATTCCGTTCACCTCGCGCGCCATCTTCGAAGGCCACGCCGTGCGCGCGATGTACGCATCCAGCGGCGCTACCGATTATTACCTCGAAACCGGCGACCCGCTCTATCACAAAACGCTCGATGCCCTCTGGGACGATTTGACCAATCGCAAAATGTACATCACCGGCGGAGTCGGCTCGCGCTCCGATGGCGAAGCCTTCGGCGATCCCTACGAGCTGCCCAATTCGCAAGCCTACACCGAAAGCTGCGCGGCCATCGGAAATATGATCTGGAACTTCCGAATGTTGGCCTCGAGCGCCGAATCGCGCTTCGCCGATGTCATGGAACGCGCTCTTTATAACGGCATCAACTCCGGAATGTCGCTGGATGGAACGCTGTATTGCTACCGCAATCCGCTAGCCTCCGATGGCGAGAAAATCCGCAACGAATGGTACGACACCACCTGTTGCCCGCCCAACCTGGAGCGCATTCTCGCCTCGCTGCCCGGCTATTTCTACGCCTCAAGCAAAGACGGCCTCTACGTGAACTTCTATCACTCCTCCGAACTCGATTGGCAGGGATTGAAAGTCACACAAAAAACCAGCTACCCCTGGTCGGGCGATGTCGAATTCACCGTAACGCCCGAAAGCCCACGCGAGTTCACCATGTTCCTGCGCATCCCCGCCTGGTCGAATAATTCCAGCGTTCAGCTAAACGGATCCACCACCCCCGCTCGCCCCGGCCAATATCTAGCACTACGCCGGACCTGGAAACCCGGCGACCAATTCACGCTGCACCTGGACATGACTCCGCACTTGATCGCAGCCAACCCACGCATCAGCGAGGATACCGGCAAAGTCGCCCTTCAGCGTGGCCCGCTGATCTATTGCTTAGAACAGCCCGATCAACCGGCCAAAATCGCGGACCTGTCGCTCACCAATTCCGCCACTGATTTTCAAATCGAATTCCGTCCAAATCTGCTCCGCGGCGTATTAATCCTGAAGCACCAGGGCGCCGCTTACGATCACCCCCTCGATCACGAGCCTCTCTATCAAACTCTCGACCAAGCCAAACAGCGCAAGTCGAGCCCCACTTCGCTGACCTTTATTCCCTACTATGCGTGGGCAAATTGCATTTCTGTCCCAGTTTCCACAAAGTGGGGGTGACGCCGAACATCCTCGCGGGTGGGTTAGCCCGAGACCAGCTGAACAAACAGCCGCTCAAACTCCCGCGCGATCGCATCCCAGCAGTAAGCCGGATTCTGCGCAGCTCGAAACGCCGCGAGCGACAACTCCCGCCGGCGGTCCAAATTTCCATACAGATTCTCCAGCGATTGCGCTACACTCTCCGTGGACACCTCGCCCATCTCGAGCACGGAGAATTCTGGGATGTAGCTTCTAGCCACCGGAATCAGCTCGCCGAGTCCCGTCCATAGATCGGCGCAGGCCGTGTGGTCCGGAACGATTTGCGCGGCACCGGTAGCGCCATGCTCCGAACTCACCAGTCCCCAACCCTCACCCATGGATGTGTTTATCCCAACATCGCAGGCATTGTACAGAATATTCAACTCGCGATCATCGCGGACTCCGCCGCCTTGCGGATTCACATACACCCGGTCTTCCACTCCGAATTCCCGGATCCACGCGGGGATCTCATCACTTTCGCGCTGGCTGAGGAACGCGTGATGCAGGCACAGCTTTACGTTCGCCGGTTTGTTCCGAGCAAACCGGGCGAAACCGGCGATAGTCAAATCCACCCGCTTTCGACGGTCGGGCCGGCTGGCGTTGAGCACAAGAAAAGAATCCGCAGGGTCGTTAAGATCGGGGAACACCTGCTTCTTGGCGTTGGCGCGGCCGCTCGGAAGCGGAAAGAAATTGGTCCGATCAATGCCATGCGGGATCACGTCCACCGCCGGATACCCCGGTCCGAGCCGTTCGAAGGCCTGCTCAAACTGCGTTCGGGCAAACTGGGTGTAAACTACGACCGAGTCGGCGTCCTTAAGCGCGGCAGCCGCACCTTCGTTCGTGATCTTGCCGTCGAGTGGAATATATGCGGCGATCTTCAGCCGATCCCGGTACGGCCCCAGGATTCGAAGATAATATTCAAACATCCAAATGTCGTGGAGAATGAATACCAACTGCGGCTGAATCTCATCGATCAAACGCGCGGCTTGGAAAGCGGCAAAGACATCGCCGCCTTTGGGATTTGTGGGATATATCGTCAGTCCGCGATCGCGGATGGTCTCGCCGGAGTATCCGATGCCGAGATAATGGATGTCATGCCGATCCGCCAGGCGCCGCATGATGCTCTGCATCACGCGCGTCAAACCGGTGCCAAATTTATTGAATCCAATGGCGATCAGTTTCACGCCGGAGCGGGAAATCGACACCAGCTTTTACCGAAACGTGTACTCATCAATCACCGAATATGGCGGCTGCCCGTTCGGCAGGGACATGAGCGATACCTGCAGAATGGCGGGGTCCCTGTACGAGCCTTCTTCGTAACTGGGCGGCGGAGGATAGGGCCCTCCGCGCGGACCTGCCTGTCCAACCAGAACGTAACTCACCCGCCCATAATATCCGCAGCCCAACGTGACATTCAACTGTTCCAGCGCTTTCAACGCATCACCTGCTCCGTAGCTGGCCACGTAATCATAGAGGGCTCCCTGCGGGACATGCAGCAAGGAAAGGTATTGTGTGGCGATACCAAACAGGAGGCTGGGATTGTTCATGTAGGTATCAATTCCGGACGGAACAGTGCTGTTGTTTGCTCCAGGTACTACGGCGCTATAGACCAGTTTCAGCGTCGCATTGTCGAAAAAATACCACCAGTAGCTGTCATCGACCGGAGTGTTTGGTATAAAAGCCTGCTTGTTTGTGCCGAGACCGAAAATGACTCTCGGGCTGTCGTTGCTGGAAATGCCAGCCTTTATCGTATAGGGAAGCATAATCGAAGTTGACACGGTGGTTTATCCTCCTGTTAGCTCCGGAATTCGACGGGACAAGCCTTTATACCAGACCACGGTTTACCTGTCAAATAATTGTCCGAGTTGCAAACTGACGCGCTCCCCGCCGGGTGTGATATCAATAGACAGGACGTATCCCTCGCGAGCGTCTCCCTCTGAATTCCGATGCGACTTCTTCAGTTCGAATTCCGATGCGACTTCTCCAATCCGTTACTGTCTGTGCCGCCGTCGTCGCGGCGCTGGACGCGCAGACACCCACGTCCACCGTATTCAATCCCGCCCCCTCGCGCATTGTCGGGCAAGCTCTCTTGCAGCAACAGGGAGTTCTGACTGCCGCCGCACCGAACTTAGTGGAGGGCAGGGAATTCAACTCGCCGCAAGCGCTGGCACTGGATACTTCCAACTCGCCTCCAATTCTGTATGTCGCGGACACCGGCAACAATCGCGTACTGGCCTGGAAAAATGCCACCGCATTTACCAAGGGCAACTTCGCGGACAAGGTAATCGGACAGCGGGATTTTTTCAGCACCGCCGCGAAAGGTCCCGGCTCCGACTTAAGTACCGGACTTGCCGCGCCGGACGCGCTCACGGCCGACAAGGCCGGGAATCTATATGTCGTGGATGCCGGGAATAACCGGATACTGCGCTATCCCGCGCCTCTTTCGCAAACCAGCGCGCTGCTGACGGTGGATCTGATCATCGGGCAGATGGATTTGAATGGAGCATCCGCGAACCAAGGCCAGACGACGCCCAGCGCTAACACTGTTTCATTCGCAAGCAGCGGCAGTATTTTCCGGTCCGGCATCGCGATCGACGCGCAAGGAAACTTGTGGGTCTCCGATGCCGGCAACAATCGCGTCCTGCGCTTCCCGGCCAGCGTGCTGGGACCGGGGGCCACCAACGGGCCCTCGTCCGACCTGGTTCTGGGGCAGCCGGATTTTGTGTCCACTCAGATCCCGGCGGGCGCGGCTCAAAGCCAGTGCGGCGCTTCCACCGTGTCGAGTGAAAGGTGCGGAAAGAATTTTCTGATTCAGCCGACCGGACTTGGGTTTGACGCCGCCGGCCGGCTTTTTATTGCCGACGATGCCAACCGCGTGTTGGTTTATACTCCGCCTTTCGTCATCGGACAACTGGCGTCGCGCGTCATGGGTGTAGTCCTGCCGACCGCCGCGCAGCCGATTCCACCGCTGGTGAGCGAAAGCACACTCGGCGCGGTAACCAGCGCTGGTGGGACAGTTCCGCCGGCAGGCGTTTTCTTCATCGGCAACACTTCTTATGTAATCGATACCGGAAACGCCAGAATCCTGGGATATGCTTCATTCGACCAGTGGCCTGCCGAAACAACAGCGTTTTCGCCGCCCGCCATTGCGGTGATTGGACAAACCGGCTTTCAAGGCTTTCAAGTCAATCAGAGTCTTCCGCAGCCAACCGCATCCACGCTCAGCGGACCTGTGGCAGCCGTTTTCGCGGGCGCCCAACTGTACGTATTGGATGCGGGAAACGAGCGACTGTTGGCATTCCCGCAGCAATCCGGCGGCACGTTTATGGCAGCGCAACGGCTGCTGGGCCAACTGGATTTCCAATACAACTCCCTCAACCTGATTGAGGGCCGCGAAGTTGGGTTCACCAATAACTTCGGCTCGTGTACGGTGAATGGCGCCTTCCCCTTCGCGGTGGGCGGCGCTGTTGTTATCGACTCCTCGTCTAATCCTCCACATCTTTATATCGCCGATCCGTTGAACAATCGAGTGCTAGGTTTCAAGGATTACCGCAAAGTGAACGCGGGATCTACCGCGGATTTGGTGATCGGCCAGCCGGATTTGCGCACTGCGTTGTTGAATTTTCCGACCAACAGCCCCACGCAGGCGAACAATCAGGGCTTGTGGTCGCCGGAGGGTTTGGCGATAGATTCGAAAGGTAGTCTCTATGTAGCGGATACCTGCAACGCGCGCGTGCTCCGTTTCCCTGCGCCATTCTCCGCGCCAACTGACAATATGCAGAGCGCCAGTATGCAGAGCGCCGATCTTGTTTTAGGACAAACCACCTTCTATGGACAGCCCATCAAAGATGTCAGCAGCCAAACCATGAGCAGCGCCTACGGGATTGCTTTCACCTCAAACGGCGGCCTGTTGGTTTCCGATCCCCTGGCCAACCGCATCCTTTATTTCAGCAAGCAAGAAGGTATGGATTTCATATCCGGATCCACGGCCGCCAACGTCTTCGGACAGGCTGATTTCAACTCCACCACTGCAACCACCCTTTCCGGACCGCACCACATCGCCGTCGATTCCAGCGATCAGCTTTATGTTGCCGATACCGGCAACAATCGCATCGCCATCTTCCCTTCGGTTCCGCTCGCCGGCGCCAATCCGCCCGTGACTTTCGCGATATCGAACATCAGCAGCCCGTTCGGCGCGGCTATCGATAAGTCAACTGGAGAAATCTGGGTGACGAATACGGGTGGAAACCAGTTGCTGCGCTATCCAAAGTTTGAGCAGGTGATCAACAATCCCGCGCCCGACGCCAGCATTGGTGTCGTGGGCCCCGTTGCGGTTTCGCTCGATCCATTTGGTAATCCGGTGGTGGGCGAAGGTATCAACCGCGTCGGTTTCTACTTTCCCGCGATCGACTTCACCACGTCGGCCGGTGGCGTTCCGGACAGGCTATCGGGGAACGCGGCAAATTATTTTGGAAGCTTCGCTCCAGGCATGCTGGCCAGCATCTTCGCCTTTCCCAATTCCCAATTCGGCGCTCAGACAGCGAACTTCAATAGCCTGCCGATTCCGGATACATTAGGTGATATACAGGTTCTAGTGGCCGGCCAGCCGTCTCCAGTAATGTATGCTTCGCCCAGCCAGATAAACTTCCAGGTACCGGCTGCCACACCGGTGGGCGGACTTCAGGAGATCCAGGTGGCAGTCGAATCCACGGGACAGGTGCTGGCGAGCTGGCTGTTCCGGATCGACACGGTTTCGCCCGGTCTTTTTACCGCGGATGGCACCGGCAGCGGTCAATTGGCTGCCGCCAATCAGGACGGTACGGTCAATAATGGCGCGAATCCCGCCAAAGCAGGAAGCTACATCACGCTTTATGGCACCGGCCAAGGCGTGGTCAGTGGCATGCCTCCGGACGGGTATCCGGCGCCGAAATCGGGCCTTCTTCCGGCCAGCTCCGACCTCAAGGTCTTCATCAATTCCGATTTCGTGCCGCAGAATGATATACAATTTACAGGGCTCGCGCCCGGATTCGTGGGCGTGTGGCAGATCAACGTGAAGGTTCCCTCTAACGTGCCTCCGGGCGATGTGCCGGTATTTGTCGACCTGGAAGGAATTAACAGTGTGCTGGATCCAAATGGGATCCGGCGTGTGACGACGATTCGCGTAACGCCATGAGGCCGCATTGAAGGGCCGGGTTCTTCTCGGTTCATCCACTTCTGCTTTGCTGTCAGTTTTCATGTTGTCGATAACCCTGCGTTTCGACAAAGTGGACCTGCGCTTCCCGCTGAACTACCTGACCGACGCGAACATCTTTCTGATGCGCGCGAAATCCATCGTGGAGGGAAGTTGGGTCTGGTGGAACCCGAGGATCGGCATGCCTTTCGGCGCGGACTTGCGTGATTTCCCGATGAACATCTCGCTCGACAGTGCCCTGATGTGGGTGCTGGCGCGCTTCACCGCGAATCCTGCGCTGATCGTGAACCTGGATTGGATAATCGCCATCGCGGTAACCGCTGGGTTGGCGGCCTACGCTTTGATGCGCCTCGATTTCAGCCTGACCATCGCAGCTTCGAGCGGAGCGATTTTCGCGCTGTTGCCGTACGAATATTTCCGCGCTACGCTGCATCTGCACTCGCTCTACTACGCCATCCCGCTAGTGGGGCTGGCTGCGATCAATGTGGTGCGCGGGAAGTGGGCAAACTTCCGCGATGTTCCCTCCTACGCCTGGATCGGTTGCGTGGTGGCCGGCCTCACCTACGCCTACACTGCTTTTTTTGCGGTATTCGTACTCCTCGCCGCCGGCGTAGTTGGATTCCTGAAGTGCCGAAGTTTTCGCGCCCCAGTATTCGCGGCCGCGCTTGCAGGAACGGTCGGCGCCACAGCACTTGTGGATCTCTCTCCATCGCTGCTGTTTTGGGCGCGTAATGGCAGCAATGCCCATATGGTCTTCAAGAGTCCCGCGGAAACGGAGCTGTATGGGTTGAAAATCAGGTATCTGATAACTCCCGTGCCGGACCATCCACTTCCACTGTTTCGAGCTGCCGAGGCCAGACTCGCGGAGGCGAAGTACCCCCAAGACCCAAATGAGAATGAATGGGGCCGGTTGGGCACTTTTGGATCGATCGGGTTCCTCTACCTCCTAGTCTTTGCCATCGGAGCGATGGTCAGCCCCCGATTTGGAACGGCCCGAATGGCGGACCTGTTAGGGCCATGCGCGGGACTGACTCTGCTCTGCGTCCTTTTGGCCACAGTGGGAGGTTTCAGCGACTTCTTCAGCGTCTTTGTCTCGCCGGAGATTCGCTGCTATGCACGCATCTTCCCGTTCATAGGATTCTTCTCGGTAGTTGCGGCGGCCACGCTGCTTCCGCCGCTTGACCGGTGGCTGACACCTTTCCCAAGAATCGCTGTGTTCGCCGCGATCGCGGTGCTGGCGGGCTTCGATCAGGCGGCACCGTCGCGAGCGCACAACCGTACGGAAGCCGTCTACCAACGGGATGCCGATTTCGTGCACCAGATCGAGACCGTCCTACCGTCCAACTCGGCGGTATTCCAACTGCCTTTCACGGACTTCCCCAACGAGATCCCGCTCGGGAAGGCTTACGTGAACGACTCGCTGCGTCCGTATCTGCACTCTTCGAAATATCGCTGGAGTTGGCCGGCCGTTAGCGGGACCACTTCCGCGGAGTGGAATCGCATGGCGGCGGCGCTGCCTGTTCCGGAAATGTTGCGCAGCATTTCACAACGCGGATTTTCGGGCTTGTGGCTGGACGAAGGTGGATATGATCCGGGAGCGTCTCCGGGAAAGGCCATCGCGCAAGAAATAGGAGCGGCGCCGCGGCTCAGTGAGGACGGCCGTTTCGCGTTCTTCGATATTCGTGCCTACGCTGCCGCGTTGCAGAAGGCCGAAGCCGCCATGCCGGCTTCAGAGCGGCTGGCACGCAATCCCGTGCAAGTACTTTTCGAGCGAGGGTTCTACTATGAGGAGCGCGGTGGCGGCCACGTGTGGCACTGGTCATTGCGGCGAGGCCGGATAACGCTGGTGAACCCGCTGGATGTGGCGCGCAAAATATCGCTATCGATGCGTCTTCAAACCGCGGACGGAAAGCCACATGAGATCCGGATCTCCGGCGAATCCGCCGATGCGCGGACACCTTATAGTCGAAGCATCGATCTCCCGCCGTCGCGCCCGATCTCGCTGGATTTGATTTGCGACTGCCCGGGTGTTCGGCCAGCCGGCAGTGGGCGGACGATCTACTTCTCTGTTTTGGACATCCGTGTAACACCCTAGAAAGCGCCCAAGACACTAAAGCTATCGCTCCAATTGCCGATGAACTTGATTAGGGCATCGTGCTGAAAAACGACGAGCTTAGCGAATTGAAGGGCCAGTTTCTCGCGAGCCTCAACCACGAAATCCGAACTCCGCTCAGCGGCATTCTCGGCATGTCCGATCTGCTGCTGGAAACTCCACTGAGTGAAGAACAAAAAGAGTACGTGGATGCGACGCGGCTTTGCGCGGAGAACCTGCTCGAGATCCTCAACGCCACGCTGGAATATTCGGCGCTTTCCGCCAATCACATCCACTTGGAAGAAGAGGAATATCCGCTTCGCGAGACGCTGGAAGGAGTGGTTGCGCAGTTCGCCTTCAAGGCCAAAGCCAAGGGTCTGGACCTGCGACACACCTTTGAGGGGAACCTTCCGGAGGCCGTGGTTGGCGATGCTCTGCGCTTGCGGCAACTGGTGTGGCACCTGGTTGCCAATGCGGTGAAGTTTACCAATAAGGGCGAGGTGGAGATCCGGGCATCGGCCAGCCAGACGGACCGGGGCCGTGGCGAAGTGGCGATTCAGGTTCGTGACACGGGCATTGGGATTCCGGCCAGCCACGTGAGCACCATTTTCGAATCCTTCCGGCAGTTGGAGACGGGGCTCGCCCGAAATTATCCCGGCCTGGGGTTGGGTTTGGCGGTGGCCCAAAAACTGGCGATTCTGCTGCACGGCGACATTGAAGTCCAAAGCGAACCGGGGAAGGGCAGCACGTTCAGTTTGAAGCTGCCGGTGCGGCTGCCTGTCGAGGCTCAATTACGGCCGGTCTTCCAGCGAATCCGAGGTCATCTGCTGGTGGTGGATGACGATTCAGTGGCTCAGACCATCGCCAGTCATGTTTTGCGCCGGCACGATTACGACGTGGAATGCGTGTGCAACGGTCCGGCGGCAATCGACAAGGTTTCTCGCGCAAGTTTCGATCTGATCCTGATGGATCTGCAGATGCCTGGAATGGACGGGTTCCAGACGGCCAAATACATCCGCGCCATTCCCGCCTATGCGGAAACACCGATCATCGCGGTCACGGCGAATTGCTCCAGCGATTATCGGGACCGGTGCATGCAGACCGGAATGCAGGGATTCCTGGCCAAGCCTGTGCAATCCAGGGAGCTGGTGAAGGCTGTGGAAAGACATCTGGCTGGGCGGACGCCGTCGCCTCATGCTGCGTGACGCTGCTTAGCAGGGCATGGCCCTGCGCCACCTAGATCCACGAGCTAAAATTGGAGTTGTTTCGCATTGACCAGCGCGGAGTGCATCTGGCCCAAGCGCTGGAGGAACTTCCCTGGTTGGCGCACGGTTTTGGAACTCGATCCAGCTCCGAGTGGCCGCCGGTGGACACTGAAGTCGCAACTCTTCGACAGATTCATTCCGATATCGTTCTGACGGCCGATCGCGCGGGCTGCCTGGGTGAGGGCGACGCGCTGGTTACCGACCGGCCGGGAATCATGCTGGCTGTTCGTACTGCCGATTGCTTGCCGATCCTAATCGCGGATTCGTCGAAACGGGCTGTCGCTGCCGTCCATGCCGGTTGGCGCGGGACGCTGCTCGGGATCATGCCCAAGACGGTGAGGGCGATGCAGGAACAGTTTGGCAGCCGTCCAGAAGATCTGGTGGTGGTGGTTGGCGCTGGAATCGGTGGTTGTTGCTTCGAGGTTGGACCGGAAGTGGCCGTGCAGTTTTCGGGAATCTTTCCCGAGCGGTCGGATTTAATGGGTAGGGCGAAGATCGATCTGGTGGAGACGGTCCGTCGGCAGTTGGGACGAAATGACGGCGCGGCGGGCCAATTTGCCGAGATCGGTTTATGCTCGATGTGCCGGGGGGACTTGTTCCATTCTTATCGGAGGGACCGGGAAGCGGCCGGAAGGATGGTAAGTGCTATTGGAATTCGATAGGGCAAGCCAGGGGCTTGCCCTATATGTTAGGCTGCATGCACCAGGAGGTCATCGAGCGAATCGGTGCCTTCTTCCTGGTTTTTGTCGGCGATTTCCTGGCACTGGATGCAGTAGGCCGCCCACGGGACAGCGTTCAGCCGCTTAAGGCTGATGTCCTCCTCGCAGTGCGCGCAAACGCCAAACGTGCCTTCATCAATGCGGTGCAAGGCCGCCCGTACGTTTCGCAGCAGGATCGATTCCCGGTCAAGGTTGCGGATCGCCAGTTCACGTTCGGCTGCATTCTGGACTTCGTCCAGGGCGTCCGGGCTCTTCTCGATCACGATTCCTTCACGGTTTCTCAATACCTGCGCCAACTCCGCCTGTTTGTTCTCCAGGACTTCTTTGAATTTGTTTAACTCGGTCTTCGTCATAGGTTTAACTCACTTTCTTGTTTTGTTGTCTTGATGGTTCACCACGATTAGACGTACGATCCTCCAGAAAGGTTCAAGAGGTTACAAAAGATGACTAAACCGTAATGTGCTCTACGGCTTAACAGCAGATGGACCTCTCCATCGCCCGCAGCGAACCATTGTTTGATTTCTAAAATCATACCACAACCGCTGAGCAATTCAAGTGCCAGCATTTTCCAGCCATCATCTGAACCCCGTCCGGGACATCATAACGACGTGTCATTTGACTCATATCGACTTCACCGCTCAAAAGTTTATGGCACTTCGGTTTGAAAACTGGAGATTCCGCGCCCGACCCCGAGGCTGCGACCAGATTACCTTCTGGTCATGCAATTTATTCCGGGAAGGCGTGTGACTGCACGCAAACGAGTGCGCGAGCCCGCGATTTTTTCTCTGGTATTTTGGAAAGCTAGTTGCTTTGTGGCGGCTTCTTGTGAGCTTGGTTTCGTTCCTGGTGCAGGCTGTTGAGCAATTGTTCCAACTGCTGCTCGGGGATCGCCAGCGACATGGTCATGACGTTGCCGCTGGTTTTGAGATCCATGGTGTCGAGCAGAGTGGACACCTGACCAGCTACTTTGTTGTTATCGCTGTTTAGCTGGATCAATCCGGCCAGGAACCGGAAGACGTCCACCAGGGCTTGGGCGTCTTTATCCGAGCGCGTGACCGCTTCGCCCGAGATCGTTACGGTCTCGCCGAAACGAATGCCGCCGCTGGCTTGGTGGATAGCGGCCAGCAGATCGCCCTTCATGGCTCCGCTGAGATTCGGATTGGGCATGGCGCCGGCGAACTCGGAGATGGGCACGGTGGTGACAAACCAGAAATCGTTCTTGGCGCTGAGATCGTGCACTTTGCCTAGCAAGTCGCCGGTGGG
>JBEKJJ010000267.1:0-10696 GCA_050011295.1 Bryobacteraceae bacterium | reverse complement strand
AGCTCTTCTTTGCGGACCAGAAAACAAAAGCTCTGGCGATAGCTTGAGCTGGTGAACGCCAGCACCTCAGCATTGGCGTCAGCCAAAGCTTCCAGCGCGCGAGACATCAACCGGCTGCTGCTCACCGCGGAGCTGGCCGGCTCCATCGAAATCAAGGCGACGTTGGCCATCGAAGTCACGGCGCGCGGTCCGGGCGGCGCTTCCACGGTGGAAACGATGCGCGTCCCAGGATGTTCCAGATGGAAACTGTTTTTGCTCCAAACCGGAATCTGGCGCTCGATCAGCGGCGCGAGCGTGCGCGGATGCAGTACTTTCGCGCCATTGTATGCCAGCTCGGCTGCCTCGCTATAAGTCACCGTATCCAACACGCGCGCATCGGGCACCAGCCTGGGGTCCGCGCTCATGATTCCATCCACGTCGGTCCAGATCCATAACTCGGAGGCGTCCAAAGCGGCGGCGAGAATGGATGCGGAATAGTCCGATCCACCGCGGCCCAACGTAGTCGCGCGGCCGTCCAGGGTGGCGCCGTTGAATCCGGTAACCACTGGAATTACCCCGCGTTCCAGCAGTGGCTGCAGGATTTGGCTAGCCTTCTTGCGCGTCTCATCCATCATCGGCGTGGCGTTACCGAATACGGCATCCGTCACTATGACGTCGGATGCGTTGACGTCCTGGGCTGGAACCCCGACCGCTTGAAGATACTCAGAAATCAGAAGGGCCGAGAGGCGCTCGCCGATCGCGACGGCTTCATCCACCGATCGGGGCGGCCGCTCGCCCAGCATCAGCATGCCGTGCGCGATGCGGCGAAAATCAGCCACCAGTTCGAGGATGCCGACCGTAGTGGTATCGCGCCGGCTGTCCGAGAGGAGTTCGTCACAAGTTTCCAGGTGCCGCTGCGCCAGGCGCTCCAGGTTCGCTTCGATGCCAGCTTCGTCGCCGGCTTCCGCATGCCGCAGGGTGTTCAGCAACAGGTCGGTCACCTGCGACATCGCCGAAACCACGGCCACTATGGGACGTCGCTGTTTCTGGTCCCGGCAGATTTGAGCGGCCACCTTGATTCGTGCGGCGGAGCCCACGCTCGTACCGCCGAATTTCATCACCAGTAGATTGTTCATCTATTGGGTTCTTTCCTTCCCATTGGAAGTCCGGTCGCGAATGATTTTCAATAAAGCCGCTTCCACGTCGTCCACACTCAAGCCGGTGGTGTCCACATAGACGGCGTCCGGAGCCTGCACCAGTGGGGATTCCGGGCGCGTGCGGTCCCGCTGATCACGCTCGTTGATTTGCCTTGCGATGATTTCGGGCGGCAACGAGCTTTCCCCGGCGCGCCGCTCCACGCGCACTTCCGGCCGGGCATCCAAGAAGATTTTGACCGTGGCATCGGGAAATACCACTGAGCCGATGTCGCGGCCCTCCATCACGACGGAGGCGCGCTCGCCGATTTCGCGTTGCTTGGCCACCATCGCGCGGCGCACCGCAGGCACCAGCGACACTTTGGACGCGGCTTCGGAAATCTCCGGCACGCGGATGGCTTCCGTTACATCTTCGCCGTTTAGCAGCACGCTGCCGGATCCTGGCGCGAATTCGATGTGTGCTTCATTCGCAAGCTGTTCCAAACGGTGCATGTCCGAAAGCGCAACATTGGCGCGGACGGCCCACAGTCCCACGGCGCGATACATGGCTCCGGTGTCGATGTAGAGATAGCCGAGTTTGTCCGCGATGCGGCGCGCGATGGTGCTTTTGCCGGCGCCGGCCGGTCCGTCGATGGCGACAGTGATCCGCTTGCTCAAATATTATGAAAGCACATGCACGAGGATTATTTCCGCGCGGTGGAGTCCGGAGGTACCGTAATCACCGCCAGCCGCCGTCTGGCGCGCGTCCTGACGCAGCAGTTTGATGCGCAACAGCGGGAGCAAGGACGCTCGGTATGGAACACGCCGGATATTCTGCCGCTGGATGCTTTCCTTAAGCGGTCCTGGAGTAACCACGTTTGGCGTGGGGAGCCCTGCGATGCGCTGCTCGATCCGCTGCAGGAGCAGGTGGTGTGGGAGCAGGTGATTCGCGAATCGCCGGCTGGAGATTCGTTGCTGCGGCTTCCCGAAACTGCGCAGCACGCCATGGAAGCTTGGCAACTTATGCAGGCTTATCGGCTGCCGCTGGATGGCCGATTTGAGGCCTCGGACGATTGGGCGGCGTTTGCATCCTGGTCGCGCGCGTTTCGAAAGCGATGTTCGGCGAACAATTGGCTAGAGGCGGCACGGCTGCCGGATGTGGTGGCGGGCATATCGAATCCCGAGCAACCGCTCCTGGCGGGCTTTAACGAGCTTACGCCGCAGCAATCCGATCTGTTCGACGCGTTGGGCGCGAAGGCGTACGCGGAATCGCACAGCTATCAATCCGAACCCGAGCGTTGGATACTGCGCGACAGCACCGAAGAAACGCGGGCAGCGGCAGCTTGGGCGCGGCGTGTTCTGGAACAAAGCCCATCCGCGCAAATTGGAATCATAGTTCCGAACCTGACCAGCGCGCGCGCGAAAGTGGAGCGAATCTTTCGCGAGACGCTGGATACCGGTTCCACATTCGACGATCATGAACGGTCATTCCATCTGTCGCTGGGCCCTGCGCTGGATCGATATCCGGTGGTCAGCGCTGCGCTGCTGGCGCTGAAATTTGTCGGCGAAGGTTTGGCGCTGCCGCAGGCCGGCATGTTGCTGCGGTCTCCATTTCTGGGCGGCGCGGGCGCAGAATTTACCAAGCGCGCCCAGCTAGACGCGAAGTTGCGCCGGGATGGAGTGTGGGACGTTTCGCCGGCTCTGCTGCGCGATCGCGCTGAAAAGTGTCCGCTGCTGGAACGTTGGCTGCGGAAGTTCGAGAAACGGCGGCGGCAATTGGTCCCGGAGCAGCTTGCTAGCCAATGGAGCCGTGATTTTTCTGAGCTGCTCAACGCGCTGGGTTGGCCCGGTGATCGGACATTGAGCAGCCGTGAATATCAGGTGGTGGAGAAATGGCACGATTTGCTTTCGAGCCTTGCGTCACTGGATGCCGCCGTGCCGGCGATCAACTTCACACAGGCTTTGGCGCGTCTGGAGGAGCTGGCTGCGGCATTGCCGTTCCAGGTGGACAACGATGGAGCTCCAATCCAAATCATGGGTCTGCTGGAGGCGTCGGGGCTGCAGTTCGATCACCTCTGGGTGATGGGCCTGCATGATGAAGCGCTGCCCGCGGCTACGAACCCGAATCCGTTCCTGCCAATTTCTTTGCAGCGCGAACACAAATTACCGCATTCGTCAGCCGAGCGCGAACTCGACTTTGCAGTGAAGCTGATGCGGCGGTTGCTCGGGAGTGCTCGGAACATCGTGCTGAGTTATCCGGCGACCGAGGGCGATCGTGCGCTGGGGCCGAGTCCGGTGGTGGCGGGTGGCCGGTGGCTGGTTGCTCGGGAGAGTGTCGTGCAATCTGAGTGGGTTCGGAAAATGCGGGCCAGCGTTGAAACGGAGGAGTTGCATGATGAGACCGCACCTCCGGTGATCGTCGACTCCATGCAGCCCGGCGGCGCATCGTTATTCAAGGATATGGCGGCCTGTCCGTTTCGAGCCTTTGCCAAGCATCGTCTGGGCGCGCGGCCGCTGGAGGGAACGGATCTGGGAGTGAGCAAGAAAGATCAGGGCAATGCCGCTCACCGGACCATGGCT
Source organism: Bryobacteraceae bacterium (assembly GCA_050011295.1). Classification (GTDB taxonomy): domain Bacteria; phylum Acidobacteriota; class Terriglobia; order Bryobacterales; family Bryobacteraceae; genus Palsa-89. Next base: position 7,004 of record JBEKJJ010000267.1, on the reverse strand, counting down.
CTGCTCTGGGGCGAGCTTGGATCGCTATCGAGGCTCCTGGAGCTCACAGCCGACGAGATTCGCGAGCTGATTTCACGCTCGGTCGAGAGCGCTATCCAGCAGATCGGAGGCGGAATCGGCCTCCGGTTGGAACGGCGCCGCTTGGAGAGGCTGCTGCCGCAGTGGCTCGATATTGAAAAGGCGCGGGACGGGTTCAAAGTGCAGGCCACCGAGCAGGACCGCTTGGTTACGCTCGGCGGATTGCAAATTCGCACGCGCGCGGACCGCATCGACCAACTAGCGAATGGCCGCGAGATCATTCTGGATTACAAGACCGGCATCGTCAAATCCAACGGCTGGGATGGTGATCGTCCGGATGAGCCGCAGCTTCCACTTTATTGCGCAACGAGCAATGAGCCGATCGCCGGCGCCGCGTTCGCTCTAATCCGAATCGGCGAATTGGGTTTCCGCGGTGGTACTGAGGACGGGGTCTCGCTGCCGGCGCTGAAAGAAATGCGCTCGGAGACGCCCCGGCCGTTCAGCGAACAAATCGAAGAATGGAGGCGCGTGCTGGAGCGGCTGGCCACCAATTTCGGCGCCGGCTTGGCCCAAGTGGACCCGAAACAGGGTGCGTGCGATTTGTGCGGCTTGCGCGCCTTATGCCGCATCCGGGAGTTTGAAAATGATCGCCGATAGCCGAGCCCGCGAGCGGGCGCTCGATACCTCGACGTCGTTCATTGTGCAGGCTCCAGCAGGATCCGGCAAAACCGAGCTGCTGATCCAACGTTATTTGAAGTTGCTCGAGATCGTAGATGCTCCCGACAGTGTGGTAGCAATCACATTTACGCGCAAGGCCGCGGGCGAAATGCGCACGCGTGTGATCCAAGCTTTGCGAAAGGCCGAAGCGGGTGTTGCGCCGGAAGTTGAGCATGAGCGGGTGACATATCACATTGCGCATAGAGTACTGGATCACGACCGCCGGCTCCAGTGGAATCTTTTACAAAACCCGGCGCAGATGCGGATTGAAACCATCGATGCATTGTGCGCGGCCATCACCAGGCGAATGCCCTGGCTATCGCGCTTTGGCGCGATGCCCGATATCTCGGAAAAAGCCGCGGACCTGTATCGTGAAGCAGCCCGCAATACGCTGCGGCATGTGGACGAGGATGACGAAGCGCTGTCCTATTTGCTGCTGCATTTGGACAATGATTTCGCGGCAGCGGAGCGCCTGATCATGAACATGCTGGAGAAGCGCGATCAGTGGCTGCGGCTTACCGGCGCCAATCCGGATTTCGACGCAGTGCGAGCGGGACTGGAAGAATCCCTCGAAGCACTAATCCTCGGCGAGTTGCAACGGCTGCGGGCGGGCTTCGACGCTGAGGTTGCGGCGGAAATCGCCGTGCTGCGGGAAATGGATCGGTTTCCAGAGGCGCGCATCGAGGATATCGAGCTCTGGAAAATTGTGGCGGATCTGCTGTTGACCGCAGGCGGAGGCTGGCGCAAGCGCGTTGACAAAAATCTCGGCTTTCCGCCCGGCCATCGACTAAAGCCGCGTGTGGAGCAGTTGCTTGGGCGTTTGCAAAAAGAAGATGCGCTCTCGGAATCGCTGCAGCGGTTTCGAGAATTGCCTGGACCGCGTTTTTCCGAGTCGCAGTGGCAAGCCATGCAGGCTGCCGTCTCGGTGCTGACTCTGGCTGTGGCTGAGCTTCAAATGGTATTCCGCGAGCGCGGCCGCGTGGATTTCGCCGAGCTTGCAATCCGCGCCTCGGACGCGCTGGGGCAAATCGAGTCACCCACCGACCTGGCGCTTGCGCTGGGGTCTCGCGTCCAGCACATCCTGGTGGATGAGTTTCAAGATACCTCGTACACGCAATTTGAACTGATCGAGAAATTGACGGCTGGTTGGGAGCCGGGCGACGGCCGCACGCTCTTTCTGGTGGGCGACCCGATGCAATCCATTTACCGTTTCCGGCAGGCCGATGTCGGTCTGTTCCTCAAGGCGCGTATGGAGGGAATTGGCGCAATTCAACTAGAGCCGTTGGCTCTGAGCGTCAATTTTCGATCGCGGCCCGGAATTGTCCACTGGGTGAATGAAACGTTCGCGGGGATTCTTCCGGCCCAGGACGATCCGGCATCCGGAGCTGTTGCATTTTCGAAGAGCACGGTGTTAGAGGAATCCGCGGAAGATGCGGAATGCGTGAAGGTACACGGGTTCCTGAACGCGTTGGATGAAGCGAAACGCGTGGTTGAGTTAGTGAGATCGGCCGGCGAAGGGAAAGTTGCCGTTCTGGTACGGGCGCGATCGCACCTTGCGGAGATTGTCGGCGTTTTGAAGCGTGAGGGAATCCCGTTTCAGGCCATCGAGATCGATCAGCTTGGCGAGCGGCCCGTGATTGAGGACTTGATGGCTTTGACGCTGGCTCTGCTGCATCCGGCCGATCGCGTCTCATGGCTTGCCATCCTGCGAGCGCCCTGGTGTGGTTTGGAATTGCACGATCTGCACGCGCTTGCTGGCAGCGATCTGCGCGCTACGATCTGGGATCTGCTGCGCCGCGAAGATTTGGCTCTCAGCGTGGACGGAGCGGCCAGAATCCGACGAATCCTTCCGGTTTTCGAAAAAGCCATCGCAGAGCGGGGGCGCCTGCCGCTGCGCGATTGGGTGGAAGGCGTATGGTTCCGGCTGGGCGGTCCAGCTTGCGTTGAGAATGAAACCGCGCTGGAGGACGCCGGCGCTTATTTTGATTTGTTGGACGAACTGGCGGAGGGTGCAGATCTCGCCGATTTCGATTGGTTCCGCGAACAGGTGAACGCGTTGTTTGCGCAGCCGGATGCACGCGCCGGGGACCGCCTGCAGCTCATGACTATCCACAAGGCCAAGGGTCTGGAGTTCGATACCGTGATCCTGCCTGGTCTCGGGGCCACCCCTCGCCCGGAAGAGCAACGCTTGCTGCTGTGGTTGGAGGAGAGCGGAGCGTTGTTGCTGGCACCCATTTCCGAGGCTGGTCAGGAACCCGACCCGATTTACACATACCTGTCGCACATGGAGGAGCGAAAAATTCGCCGCGAAACCGCGCGGCTGCTGTATGTGGCCACCACGCGGGCGCGCTCCCAGTTGCACCTGCTTGGCACCGTGAAGGTTAAGGAAGATGGATCCATCGCGGATCCGCCCGGTCAATCGCTTTTGAAGTTGCTCTGGCCAGCGGTAGCGCAGGCGTTCCAGAATTTACCTCACGCGGAAGTGGCATCAGAGCAGCCGGCTGTTCGGAAAATCCGCCGCGTAACCATGTACGGGAAGACGGGCTGGAAGGTGCCCGCGCCGCCGGGAGCAGTGGAATGGGCGCGTCAGGAGACTGGAACGATAGAGATCCCCCAGGTGTCGTTCGAATGGGCGAAACAGAGCGCGCGGTCTGCCGGCACGGCGCTGCACGGGCTGATGCAGAGGATCGCCCGCGAGGGTCTGGATGCGTGGGATGAAAACGCCGTGCAATCACGGCGAGGCCTGTATCAATCCGTACTGAGAAATCTCGGAGTGCCGCCAAGCGATTTGACGGAGGCGGCCGAGCGCGTAGAAAGCGCGCTGTTGCGCATGCTGAGCGATCCGAAAGGCCGCTGGATCCTCGGCCGGCATGCCGAAGACGAATGCGAGTTGCCAATCACCGGACTGGTGGGTGGAAAGCTCTATGAGACGGTGATCGATCGAACCTTCGTGGATGAGAACGGAGTGCGCTGGATCATCGATTATAAAACCGGCTCGCATGAAGGCGGTAAGCTCGAGATCTTTCTGGATAACGAACAAGACCGTTATCGGGAGCAACTGGAACGCTATGCTCGCTTGATGATGCAGCGCGATGCGCGGCCCATCCGGCTGGCGCTGTACTTCCCATTGTTAGGCGGCTGGCGCGAATGGCCTGCGCCGGTGGCTATGCGCACGCAGGCATCGCTGTTCGAGTTGTAGCGCGGGCGATATGTTAAGATGACATTGCCGACGTAATTCACACCTCAAAGGGGACGTAGTTCAGCTGGTTAGAACGCCGGCCTGTCACGTCGGAGGTCGCGGGTTCGAGCCCCGTCGTCCCCGCCAAATTTTTCAATCACTTCCACATTCTGCTCTAAACCCTTAGAAGGGGGGTGGGCAGTAGCTGTGTCACCAGCGTCAGTAGCTGTGTCACCAGCGTCAGTAGCTGTGTCACCAGCGTCAGTAGCTGTGTCAGCGGCACTTTTCAGCTCGCTCGCGATCAACTCCACCGTCTGCTGCTCGATAAGCGGCGAGAGGTGCTCAAACCGCTCCAACTCGCGACTGCGGTGACCCGTGAGCTTCGGGATAACGGCCTCCGGGATTCCGCGCAAGAAGACGATCGTCTTGGCCATGTGCCGGAGGTCATGAACGCGGAGGTTCTCGAACTCTTTACCGGCGCGTCCACACGCAGCCTTCGATCAAAGATCGTTTTGCCAAGAAGAGTGCGCGCGCCATCCGTCCAGAGGACATTCAGGAATTCCTCCGAAATCTGGAAAAGAGGGAGCTTGCCGCGAGCACGGTGAACAAGTGACGCACCATTCTCTGCGTTTAACTTCGCGACCCGCTGGAAACAGGGGAGCTCTACGGCCACAGAATTGGACCCTAGCCCTGGGCGGCCAGGCCGTTGGTCACATTCCTGTTGCTTTCCAAAAGGTATCGTGGTATATTCCTGTTGGAAACCAAGAGGTGCTTCCCCAATGCCCGAAAAACCCGACGTCCCGCAGGGAACCCTAGCCCTGATGGTCCTCAAAACCATTGATCTGCTCGGGCCCCTGCACGGCTATGGCATCGCGCGCCGTATCGAGCAGATCAGCGGCGACCTTCTGGCCGTCAACCAGGGCACCTTGTATCCCCTTCTGCTCAAGCTGGAGCATGAAGGCGCGATCGCCTCCGACTGGGGCGCCTCCCAGAACAACCGCCGCGCGCGCTTCTACCGCCTCACGAGGGCCGGCCACAATCAATTGCGGACCGAAACCCGCGACTGGGAGCAAACGGCCGCCATCATCGCACGATTCTTCGATGTCAAAGGGGAGGATCTGTCATGAAGTCCCTGCAGCGTTTTTTCGCACGCCTCTCGAACCTCCGAGCCCGCAGCCGCGCCGATCAGCGTTTGCGCGAAGAGATGGAGGAACATCTCGCGCAGCTAACGGCGGACAATCTCCGCGCCGGCATGTCTACTTCCGAAGCGCGTCGCCAGGCCGTACTCAAGTTCGGCGCGGTACAGGCGATCCGCGAGGACTACCACACCGAACTAAGCCTGCCGTTCATCGAGACTCTATTGCGAGATCTGCGCTACGCGCTTCGCCAGCTTGCGGCTTCTCCCGGTTTCGCATCCATTGCCATCCTCACGATCGCCTTGGGCATTGGTGCGACCACTGCCATTTACAGCGTCGTCGATGCCACGCTTCTGCACCCGTTGCCCTATCCGGAGCCCGAACAACTCGTTCGCATTCAGGAAGATTTTTCCGGCGTGGGTGCGCACGACGTTCGCTTGTCCGTGCCTGAGTGGAAGGACTTTCAGAATTCCGGAATCTTCCAATACGTATCGCCGGAGCGAAGCGGGTCCGTCAATCTCACGGGCTCGTCTCAACCCGCTCGCATCCAGTTTAAGTCTGTCGCACCGAATTATTTTACGCTGCTCGACGTGAAGCCCGAATTAGGCCGCGTATTCCATCCCGACGATCCAACATCTGGCTTCAACCTGGAAGTGGTCATCAGCGACGGACTTTGGAAGCGGGACTTCGGCGCCGACCCGCACATCCTCGGCAGAACCTTGCGTCTCGACAACGACGTTTACTTTGTCGTCGGCGTCATGCCCCCTGATTTTCACGATCAGGGCCGCACAACCGAAATAAGGAACACCGAAATATGGGCTGCATGCGGGTTCTCCAGTCTGCCGTCGCCGCCTCCCATGCGCAGTACACGCACGCTTAAGACCGCCATCGCACGCCTCAAACCCGGACTCACGCTCGAGGCCGCACAGAGCCGGCTCGATGCACTCGTTGTCGCTTTGCAGAAACAATTCCCCGCGGATTATCCGAGGGAAAGCGCTTGGAGTGTCCATCTTGTTCCTTTAGGCGAAACGGTGGTCGGCAATGTGCGACAGCCGCTGCTGCTGATGATGGGCGCGGTGGGATTGGTTCTGCTCATCGGATGCGTCAACGTCGCGAATCTTCTCCTCGCGCGCGCCACCGCGAGAGGGCGCGAAATGGCTGTTCGCCAAGCGCTGGGCGCACTAAGAATGCAGCTCATTCGCCAACTGCTCACCGAAAGTCTGCTCCTTTCGCTACTCGGCGGAATCGCTGGTCTGGCGATTCTCTTTTTCTCGAGGAAACTCCTGCTCGAAATCATTCCCGCCACCCTGCCCCGGCTCAATGAGATTTCGATTAGCTGGACCGTCTTGCTCTTCGCGCTCGGCGTCTCAGTTCTCGCCGGAGCCTTCTTCGGTCTCGCTCCGGCATTGGAGGCCACCAGAGTCGATCCAATCCACGTGCTCCGGCAGGAAGGCCGCGGCTCCAGAGGATCGAGAGGCCAGACGTTGACGCTAAGCACTTTGGTAGTCACCGAGTTTGCGCTCTCGCTCGTGCTGCTGATTGCAGCGGGCCTGCTTTTGCGCAGTTTCTGGGATCTGTTCAACGTCCGCCTCGGCTTCGATCCCGAGAATGTCATGGCCGTGAGCCTGTGGCTGCCTGCGCCCAACGATCCAGCCACGGATATTTATGGGACCCCTACTCAGGAGGCGCGACTCATTCGCGAAATCCTGCGTCGCGGCCGATCGCTCGCGGGAGTAACAGAAATCGCCGTCGGTAGTCCGGGGTCGTTGCCTCTGAATCACGATAAGAATCTATTCGCGCTTGTCCTTGAAGAGCGCAGCACGCGCAGCAACCTGCCCCATCAGGTCCAGGGATCGAGCGTGACGCCGGAGTATTTTCACCTGCTGGGCATTCCCCTGCGCCGGGGCCGTTTATTCACCGAATTCGACATCGCGAGTGCACCCAGCGTTGCCCTT
>JBEKJJ010000266.1:0-10744 GCA_050011295.1 Bryobacteraceae bacterium | reverse complement strand
CCCATGTTGTTCTGCCTGGCAGTGCACTGGCTCGCTCTCAAAACCTGGTTTCTCGGCGACGACTTCGCCTGGCTCGGCCTCCGTCTCGAGCTGCACTCTCCCCGCGATCTCGTTCACATCCTCTTCAGGCCCGAAGCGCAAGGTACGGTTCGGACAATCAGCGAGCGGCTCTTCTTCCTCGTCTTCTATTCCATCTTCGGACTCCACGCGCCGCCCTTCCGGATTTGGGCTTTCCTTACGCAGTTCGTCAACATCGCGCTTCTGGCTAAAATCGCTAACCAACTGACCGGATCCACTGCCGCCGGGCCCATTGCCGCGATCCTCTGGACGGCCAACGCCGGACTGGCCGTGGCGCTCGGCTGGAGCGCCGCCTACAACGAAATCGCTTTCGCCTTCTTTGTCCTGCTGGCCTTCTACTTATTCCTGCGCCACATCGACACCGGAAAGAAAAAATACTGGATCTGGCAATGGGTGGTCTTCCTCCTCGGATTTGGCGCGCTCGAGTTGAACGTAATGTACCCAGCCCTCGCTGCCAGCTACGCACTCCTGTGCGCCCGCGCTTATACAAGAAAAACGCTGCTCCTGTTCATTCCTTCCATCCTGTTTACCGCGGCGCATTTCATCTTTGTCCCTACCCCGACTGATCCCTATTACCAAATGCATGTCGCGTCCAGCCTCCCGATGCTCTTCGCCTACTGGGGTTTCACCATCGGTGCGCTCCGGAACGCACCCGTGGATTGGCGCCCGCTCTGGCTGAACCTCTGCGTAGTGATATCCATCAGCGCCGGCCTCGCGCTGTTTTCGTGGAAAAAGCTCCGCAGCGGGAATCTGCTCCCGTTGTTCTTCGTTAGCTGGTTCGTCCTGGTGATCCTGCCAGTGCTGCCGCTGAACCATCACTTCACCGAGTATTACGTCACAGTCCCCGCCATTGGACTCGTGCTGCTCGGCGCCTGGGCCATCGTCGAAGCACGAGGCTCGGCTCTCGTTATCGCAATCCCGCTCACGGCGCTCTATCTCACTGTCTCCATCGCCGACATTCACTCGGCCGAAAAATTCAACTACGAACGCGCACGCAAAGTGAAATATTTAGTAACGGGCCTTGAGGCGCTGCCAAAATCCGATGCGACGAAGAAGCTCCTATTGGCGGGAATCGACAACGACCTATTTTGGAGCGGCCTGTACGGCGATCCATTCCGCCTGATCGGCCTCAGCCAGATCTATATTGTCCCGGGCTCGGAGAAAAACATCGATCCGCATCCCGAATGGGGCGGCATCTCGCGATTCGTCATGAGCCCGCAGGAAGCTGTTTTAGACGTGAAGAGCCACCAGGCGATCGTTCTCCAGCCCGAGGGCCGCCACCTGCGGAATGTCACCAGCATTTATCTACCGAAGCTCGAACAAGCACTCAACGGAAAGAGCTTCGACCGCGTCGATGTCGCAAATCCCAACGATGCCGGCCGCCTCGGGCCAACTTGGTATCCGTCCGAGTCGGGGTTTCGCTGGATGCCAAAAACGGCCAGCGTAAAAATAGCACGGCCCGCCCAATCCGGCCAGGTGCTTAAGATCAAAGGATACTGTCCAGCCGCCGTCGTTGCCACAGGTCCCCTCGAAGTATTCTTCCGCGCCGACGGGATTCTGATCGGGAGCGCCGCGCTGAAACAGCCCGATCAGTTTCAGTGGCAGTTCGCCCTGCCATCCCAGTTAATCGGCCAATCTACAATGGAAATCGAGATCGAAGTCAGCCGAACCACCCAAGTCCCAGGGGACCCCCGCATCTTCGGCCTCACCTTCGGCACATTCACGGTCGAGTAAACTAACAGTTACTTCGTTTGCACCACGCACGATGCCATTCATCTGCAATATTTGCGGCGCCCACAACCACATCGAATCATTCGAAACCGAACCCGCAAGTTGCGCATGCGGATCCAACGTCCGCTTACGCGCCTTGATTCACTTGCTCTCCATCGAGCTATTCGGACAGGACCTCGTTCTGGCGGAATTTCCGAAACTGAAAGCTATCCGAGGCCTAGGCATCAGCGACCAAGCCGGCTACGCGCGAATCTTAGCGGACAAATTCGACTATACCAACACGTTTTACGATCGCGAACCGCATCTCGATCTTTCCGAGCCACACCCTCAGCTCTACGGCACGTACGATTTCATTCTGTTGGCCGACGTCATCGAACACATCGCGCCACCCATCGAGCGAGCCCTCGAGGAAGCCTGCCGTCTGCTCAAGCCGCACGGTTTTCTCGGCATCACCATCTTCTGCAACCCAATCGATCAAATGCGCGAGCATTTCCCCGAATTAAACGAATTCAAAATTGTTCCTCTAGGAAAATCGCCAGTGCTAGTCAACCGCCGCCGCGATGGAACCCTCGAGATCCGCGATGACCTGGTTTTCCACGGCGGCCCGGGCGCTACGCTTGAAATGCGTGAGTTCGGCGTCACGGAGCTCAGCGCCAAGCTGTTAGCAGCCGGATTCCTCGACGTTCACCTCCTCACGGACAACCTGCCGCGCATCGGCATTTTCTTCGATCAGCAAGTCTCACAGCCCCTGATCGCACGGAAGGACCCATTCGTCATGGATAAATGCGTCCGCAGTCAAATGATCGATGAATGGCGCACTCTAGGAAACCAAGCCGCACACCAGCACGAACGCGCCCGACAACTAGCAGATCAAATCCGCTTAGCCTCGGAATCCCGGTGGTTAAGGCTAGGCAGAAAGCTAGGACTGGGCCCGAAATTCACCCACGAGTGACCGTGGCGCACGCTCTCAGCGTGCTGCATCGAGACTCATCTCGATGTCTTTGCTTACTGCTTCCTCAACTCCGGATCCAACTGATACGCCCGATCCAACTCCCTCTGCGCCTCCGCATCCTCACCCACTTGATGCAGCGCCAGCGCCAGGTTGTAATGCGCCACGGCATAACGCGGCTTTAACACCACCGCCTGCTTCAGTGCCTCTTTCGCCTTCCGAGGATCGCCCGCGTCCAACCAAACCAATCCAAGATTGTTGTAAGCCTCCGCCGATCGCGGCTTTCTCCGGATCGCCTCGCGATACACCGCGGCAGCATCCTCATAGTTCTTCTCGCGCATCAAAATCAGGCCAAGCTGCATGCGCGCTTCAAAATGATCCGGATCGATCGAAATAGCTTCCGTCAACTCTTTCCCAGCGGCATCCAGCTCTCCCGACCCCGCCAGAACCAGCGCGTAATTATAATGCGCATCGGCCACATCCGGATCGGCGAGCGTAGCTTGTCGCAGTTGCTCGGCGCCCTGCCCGGCATCGCCGCTGCGTGCATATAGAATCCCCAACGCCATGTGCGCAGCCGCGGAATCCGGCATCAATTCCAACGCGTGCAAGTACGTGGATTTCGCTTGCTCCGGCTCATTCGCCCTCTCATACCCAGCGCCATCCAACAGCAACTTCTGAACCTGATCGCGCAGCGCCCGCTGCTGGTGCTGTTTCGAAACCGCCTGCATCTCAGCGGCGGCAGCCTCGTTTTGCCCTTCCTTCTTCAATGCCACGCCCAGCCCGTATTGCGCGCGTTCATAATTCGGCCGGATAGCCAACGCATGGCGAAACGCTTCCACAGCAGCATGGCTATCGCCGTTCGATTTCAGGGCCAGTCCAAGATCGCACCACGCAATCGGATTATCCGGCATCAGCTTTGCGGCAACCTTGAATTCCTCCAGCGCTTGCGCGTCGTCGCCGTTGCGACGCAATGCCACTCCCAGACTCTGATGCGCCGGCCCAAACTCCGGCTGAATCGCAATGGCCTGCCGGAATTGAACCACCGCCTCTTTCGTGTCCCCCTCCTGCCCCAGCGCGATGCCGTGGTAGTAACGGCTCTCAGCATCTTTGGGACGCAGTGGAAGGCACTTTCGAAATTCCGCAATGGCATCCGCCGGCTGCCCACTCTGAAGATAAGTGCGACCCAGCGAACATTGGATACCGGCATCGCCAGGGCGCAACTGATCGGCCGCGCGCAACTCCACTAGCGCCTCTTTCACATCAGTCTGGGCCAGCAGAATCGCACCGAGATTGTAATGCGTTCCCGCGTCTTTAGGGTCGAGTTCCAGAGCCCGGCGATACAGCGCGATCGCATCCGGCCACTTCTTAGCCCGCGCCGCTTCCAGCGCCTGGGTGCGATACTCTCCCGCAGTTTGCGCCAGTGCAGCGGCGCCCGCTGCCAGCAGCGCCGCGATTGAAAAACACGCCTTGAATCTAGAACACAAACTTCAAGCTTAACTGGCCGATGCGCGGAGCGCGAGCGCTGGTAACCACGCCGAAGTTGCCGCTGGCGAAGTTTCCAGACGGATTGTTGAACTGCGCGTGGTTGAAGATATTAAAGAACTCGGTGCGAAACTCGAGGGAGGTTCTCTCGGTAATAGCCGTCGTTTTCTCTAACGCGAAATCTGTGTTGAGGATTCCCGGCCCGTGGAAGAATCGCCGGTTTGCGCTGCCGAATGTTCCGAGTGTTTGCGCGGCGAAAGCTCCGGGCAGGAAATACGTGTTGGGACCATTCGGGCCAGGGTCTCGCGGATTTTGGATCTGAACCTGACCAATCACGTTCGGCGTGTCCGTGCCGCCGCTGCCTACTAGCGAGAGATCCAGCCCGCCCTCGCTCAAGCTGATGGGGAAACCGGAAGAAAATCGGCTAATGCCCACCATGTTCCATCCATTGACCAATCTCTTAGGCGCATTGCTGAAGGCTCGCGCGAAGGGAACCGCCCAGTTGTAGCTGACTACGAAGTTGTTAGTGATGTCGAACGAGGACAACGCGCGGCTCAACCCGTAGTTCGAGAAATTCACCAGATCACCGAAGCCGGAGGCGTCGTCAATCGATTTTGAATAAGTGTAGGCAGCCAGAAACGTGACATCGCCCGCCTTTCGCTCCACGCTAACTTGAAGCGAATTGTAGTTCGAGTTGGAAATGTTAGCTGTGAACGTATTGCCGGCTCCGAAAGCGGGCCCTAATGCATTGCGGGTGCCGAAAACCTGGGTCCCGTTAGGCAAGGTAAATGTCGCCGATTCCAACCCCGGTCCGCAAGTGGGCGTCGCCCCTTCCTGGGCCAGCTGCAGGCACTCGGCCGGATCTCCGGGGTTCGCTTCGCGTTGTGAAATGAGACGGTGTCCTTCGGTTCCCACATAGGCGAGAGTCATCACCGTATTGCGGGACAATTCACGCTGGATGGAAAAGTTGAAATGTTCCGCGTACGGCAGCCGGTTGTGGATATCGTAACCTGGCGAGTCCGAGATCGGCAGATAGGTGGAGTAGTTGAGAGTCTTGTTCGCCGGCGACCCAGGAATGGGAAAGGTGAAAGGGAAGCGTTGGGTCTGCGAAGTGCCATCCGAGCGGTTCTGGAAAGGAGTGGCGAACATCGTTGGAGTGGGGCTCACCCAATAAAGACCGAACGGGGCATCGCCCACTTCGTAGAACAGATTCAGATCTTCGATTGAGGTGTAATAGATACCGTACGCCGCGCGGATGCTGGTTTTGCCCGGACCGCCGGTCAGCTTCGCAAGCAAACCGTCCTTGAAATCGGGCGAATAAGCGATGCCCACGCGCGGAGCCCAGTTGTTATAGCGCGTTGGCGCAAGCGTGCTGGGAATGCCCGGATCGCCTGGAACCACCCAACCCTTGGGTGCAGTCGGGAACTGCGTGGACTGCTCGCCCGGCACGATGGTCTCGATTTTGCCCTGCGTGTCGTACCACGGCATGCTCACTTCCCAGCGCAGGCCGAGGTTGACCGTGAAATTCGGTTTCAATTTGTATACGTCCTGGACGTAAGCGGCGCCGTAGCGCGTGCGCGAATCCAGGAACTGCTGGCTGCACTGGTTGTAGCTGGCCGGTGCGCCAATCAGAAAATCCGCGAAGTCTATGCCTGTCTCCAGCCCACTGAAGGTGAAATCTCCGTTGGGTGCACACGTGTTTCGCTCGTTAATCTGCAAGTACCGAAACTCGCCTCCGAACTTCAGTTGATGCTTCCCTATCACTTTTGACAATCCGTCGGAGAACATCCAGGTATTGTCCGGTTGCCCGGTCGTCAATGTGGGTACGCCAATGGAGAAGTTGTTGAAATATAGCGGCGGTACAGTTTCCGGGAAACCGGCAGGCCCGGAAGGAATGATGCCGAGCGTGCCGGGCCCTGTAACAAAGCCGAGAGATGAGAGGCTGGCGAAACTCCCGGCAGGCTTGGTGACCGTTGTGTCAGTGCGGAAAAAGCTCACGCGCAACTCATTCACCATGGTTGGGCCAAAGGTTTTCACGTTGCTCAGAGTGCCGAGATGAACGCTGGTCGGTGTGGTCGCAGGGAAACCAGGAACACTCGCGGCCGCCAACGGGGCGTACACGGTCGACCAGTCGTTGTGGTAGTAGAACGACCAGTTACCAGTCTTCTGATTGTTGAAGTCCACGCGCTGGCCAATCTTGTCGTCGTTGATGGTCCCCTTTTGGCTGGCGTCCGCGAACCCGCCCGGCTGATTTGGCGCGGGAATGTACGGCAACAGGCCAATCGACGGTGCCGACCACGCTGATTTAGGAATTACGCCACCCGGGAATACAGCATTGTATGGCTCACCGTTTTGAACCGGGTAACCCAGCCGCTGCGAAAGTACCTGCGCCCAATAGGCGCCCTGCACAGTCGCGGGAGTGCCGCTGGCCGTTACAAACGCGCCCGCGCCGAAGTCTCCTGCTCGCTGTGCGTCGGTTGGTACCGATACCAAACCTGTGCTCGCACCCGCAACCTGCCGGGTCCCTTGATAATCCGTGAACCAGAAAATCCTGTTTTTCCAGATCGGGCCGCCCACCGCATATCCGAACTGGTTTTGCCGCAGCTCGGCCTTGGTGGGATCAAAAAAGTTGCGTGCATCCAGATTATCGTTGCGCAGGAACTCGAAAGCGGATCCGTGAATCCCGTTAGTGCCCGATTTCGTGATCGCGTTCATCACGCTGCCGCTGAACCGCCCGTACTCCGCGTCGAAGCTATTCGTGATCAGTCGAAACTCGGCAATCGAATCCAGATTGGGAATAAGACCCGCGCCCAAGTTGCGTCCTTCGCTGACGTCGGCGCCATTCACCAGAAATGCATTCGCAGTCTCGCGCTGCCCGTTCACCGAAACGTTGCCGGCCGAAAGATCTCCCGACACCGGCCGATCCTGCTGCATCGCTCCCGAGGTCACCGGAATCACGCCCGCTTGCAGCCCCAACAGATCGATATAGCTGCGTCCGTTCAACGGCAGCGACAAAAGCTTCTTAGTCTCGATCACATCACCCAGCTGCGTCGACTCCGTCTCTACTTGCACCGCGTTCGCTTCCACGCTCACGGCTTGCTTAATAGTGCCGACCTCAAGAGCCACGTCGATTTTCAGCCGATCATTCACCTTCACGTCGATTCCGGTAGCCTGAAAATCCTGGAAGCCCGTAGCGCTGGCCGATACTGTGTAAGTTCCAGCAGGCAGGGCCAGCAAGCGATACTCGCCATCGGGGCCCGAGGTGGTTTCCTTCACCAGATTTGTTTCCACGTTGGTCGCCGTGACCTTCGCGCCCGCAACCACGGCCTGTGATTTGTCCCGAACGAACCCAAATATCGAGCCCGTAACATCGGCCCGCAAGACGGCTGCGCAGAACAACACCAGCGCGACCACCCGAAGACTATGACAATTTCGTAATCCTCGTACCCCATTGTTCATGGGAGCGATTATGATATGACATACACCACGATGTCAATCAAATTACGCTTCTCTCTCTCTGCGATGTTTCTTCTCGCCATCATTGGCGCTCAAGCAGCCACTCTAAAGCCCGTCTTTCCACCAGGCGCCAAACCAATCGGCCCCTATAGCCCTGGCATCGTTGCCGGGGACTACCTCTACGTTTCGGGACAAGGAGCCAGGCGAGCAGACGGGACATTCCCCTCCGACGCAGCCGCGCAAACCCGCGAGTGTCTCGACAAAATCAAAACCATCGTCGTCGAAGCAGGATTCCAAATGGAGGGCATGGTTTACTCGCAGGTTTACGTGCGCGATGCCGCGGCGTTCGGGGAAGTCGAGCGCGCCTGGGCCGAATACTTCCCGAGCAATGGTCCCGCCCGTTCCATCATCGGCGTGGCTAGCCTTCCGGACAACACGCCCGTCGAAGTGAACGCAGTTCTAGTTCGCGATCCCGCCACCAAGAAATCCGTGTTCGCGCCGGATTCCGCGAAAGGCCCCGTCCCGGATGCCGTACTCACCGCCGACCGCGCCTATATTTCCGATTGCCGCGGCACCGGCGCGAGCGACATCTCAGCCGAAGTGAAAGCCGCGCTCGACCGCATGGGAGCAGTTTTGAAAACCGCCGGCCTGGATCATCGCCACATGGTCTTCATGAATCCATACATGCTGGATTCCGTCGGCTACGACGTAATGGGCCATGTCTACGCGCAATATTTCGAGTTCGGCAACACGCCCGCGCGCGCCACCATCAACGTCGCCGCGCTCCCCGGTGGCGCTCACATCGAATTCACCGGCATCGCCGTTCGCGATCTCACGAAGCGCCTGGCGGTGCGTCCCAAGAACATGCCACCCAGCCCCACCGCCAGCCCCTGCGTCTTCGCCGGCGACACGTTCTACTGTTCCGCCAAATCCGGATTCATCCCCGGCCCGCACAGCGGCATTTTTGCCGAGACCGTGGAAGGCCAGATGCGCCAGACCATGCGCAACCTGCTGGATGGTCTCGAAGAAGCCGGTCTCGGTTTCGAGAACGTAGTGGCCGCCAACGTCTACCTCGACGACGTTCAAGATTTCGCGAAGATGAATAGCATTTACAAGCTCTTCTTCTCCGACGCTCCTCCCACGCGAACCACGGTCCAGCAGCGTGCCGCTGTGGAGCACAAGGCGACCACACGCGAGGGATATCCCGCCCTGGAACAAATCTCCATCGTCGCCGTGAAAGGTCCGGCGAAATATGAGCTGAAAGCCAACTCGCCAAAATTCTGGGATCTCATCGCACCCAATACCAAGCTCGAAACCATCGCTAAAGGTTTCGGATTCACCGAAGGCCCCGTCTGGGACGAGCGCGGCTTTCTCTACGTCAGCGACGAAGTCACCAACAAGATTTTAAAATTATTCCCCGACGGCCATCACGAAGATATCGTCAGCCTGGGCGACCCCGACGGCAACACCTACGACAAGCAGCACCGCCTGATCGATTGCGCCAGCGTCCTCCGCGCCATCATCGCCGTCGAGCCCGATGGCAAATACAAAGTCCTGACCGATCGCTACCAAGGCAAGAAATTCAACAGCCCCAACGATGTCGTCCTGGGCCCCGACGGCGCGCTCTATTTCACCGATCCCACGCTCGATCTCGTCAAAGGCGAAAAGCAGGAGCTTCCCTATCAAGGCGTCTTCCGCCTCGGGACTGACGGCAAAGTCCGCCTGCTGATCAAAGAAATGGCCCAGCCCAACGGCCTGGCATTCTCACCCGACGGCCGCAAACTCTACGTGGATGACAGCGAGCGCAAAGAAATTCGCGTCTGGGATGTCACGCGCGACGGAGGAGTCCGCAACGGCCGCCTGTTCGGAAAGCTGGACGGCCCAGGCGACCCGGACGGCATGCGCGTCGACACGGGAGGCAACCTCTATGTAACAGGCCAATCCGGCATCTGGGTTTGGGACGCAAATGGCACCCACCTAGGCACCATCGTGCTGCCAGAGCAAACCGCGAACCTCACCTGGGGCGACCCCGACTACGGAACCCTCTACATCACCTCCAGCACGTCAGTCCTGAAGCTCCGCACGAAAGTAACGGGCTTTGTCCCGTACAAATAGCTCTCACATGCTACTATCAGCCAGAAGATTCCATCGCCCATGAAAACCGCTCTCCTGTTTCTCTCCTGTTGCCTCCCGGCCTTGCTCGCCCAATCCCAGGAAGTCTGCAAAGTAACGCAGCCCACCGCCAGCTTCGCCATTCACCACCAATCCGGCGAGCCGGAACTGAACGCGGACCCAAGCTCGGCTTTGTGGTCTTCCGCCGCCCGCGCCGTCATCGTGAAGGATTGCACGCACGTCCTCGAATATTCCGATATCAGTTCCACAGTGCGTGGTTTCTGGACCGACAGTGATCTGTATCTCTTGTTCGAGTGCCCTTACAAAGTGCTGAACCTCTGGCTGCCTCCCATGGGCGGTGGACCGCGCAACAAACTTTGGGATCGCGACGTCGTGGAAATGTTCCTGGGCGACGATTGGAAGAACATCCGCCACTATCGCGAGTTCGAAATCGCGCCCACCGGCGATTGGATCGATCTAGCCATCAACCTCGACAAAGAAAGCTACGACCAAAGCTGGCGATCCGGCTGGAAGACCGTCGCACGCATCGATAAAACGAAAAAAATCTGGTACGCAGCCGCGCGCATTCCGCTCTCCGCTATCAGTGATCAGCACGTTAACGCGGGCACCAAGTGGCGCGCCAATCTGTATCGCATCGATGGTGTCGGAGGCGATCCCCAGCGCCATTTCCTGTGCTGGCAACCCACCTGCGTGGTGAATCGCGATCCCAATCACGTCCCCGAAAACTTCGGCACCATAATTTTCGAGCAATGAAAACCCGCCCGCTCCCGAACCATATCGACCCCCGTACCGAGCCGCGACCGGAAGGGAGTTTCCATGGGCCTGCTGGCCCACCAAAGTCCATGAAGACGCCGTGGCGCACGCACTCTTGCGTGCTGCGCCGAGACTCGTCTCGGCGTCGGGCGGACATCGACA